>CAIOPO010000106.1 GCA_903860195.1 uncultured Opitutia bacterium
GAGCGCGACCAATCCCCTCGCCGTCGCGGCCCTGCCCGCGGCGCCGATGAGCCCCATCGCCGGCGGGCTCATGTCCGGCTCCGGCTCCAAGGGCTTCGGCGGCGGCGCCGGCGGCGGCATCGGGTCCGGCATCGGCGGCGGCCGCGGCGGACGCAACTTCGTGTCGATGTTCGGGGCGAAGGGCGGCGGCACCCTCGACGGACTCATCGGCACCTTCTACGATCTCAAGCAGTCCAAGGACAGGAAGCCCACCGCGTCCATGTCGGGAGGCGGCGCGATCCCCGCCTACCGCAAGGCCGTGCAGTCCTTCGTCGACGGAGGCTGGAGCGTCTCGCGCTTCTCCGGCTTCTACCGGGCCCCGGACCAGCTCATCAGCACCCAGCTCTGGATTCCCTCGCAATCGGCGGACGCCGCGCCCAAGGCCTTCGAAGTGGAGAAGGAGGTGAAGCCCTCGCGCTGGGTGGTGCACTACCGGTGCATGATCGAAGCCCCGTCCTCGATGCCGTTCCGCTTCGTCGGTTCCGGCGACGACTGGCTGCTCGTGCGCTGGGACCGCAAGGTCGCCCTCGACGACGGCTACGAACGCGTCGAGGTCGGCGGCGACGGGCGCTACAAGGACTTCGGGCAGACCTGCGTCGACGAGTTCAAGATCAACCGCAGCCCGGGCACGCTGCACCGGCTCAAGGCCGGCCCCTGGATCAAGCCGGTGAAGGGCCAGAAGGTGCCGTTCGAGGTGCTGATGGGGGAGACGCCGGGCGGCGTCTTCGACATGTACCTCGCGATCGAGCCGGCGAAGTCGGAGCAGACGACGAACGGCAAATACCAGGGCGCCGGCCGGCTGAAGCTCTTCCGCACCGGCAGCGGTCCCCTGCCCTCCGCGGTGCTCAGCGCCAAGCGCGGGCTGGACATCGACATGACGGCGAACGACTGGATCTTCAAGGCGACGCGGGACGTGAGCGCGCCCACGGTCCGCTAGGCGACGCCGTAGAACTTCGCGGCGTTGCCGCCGAAGAGCGCGTCGCGCTCGGCGGCGGTGAGCCGCGCGGCGTAGTCGTCGACGACGCGGAAGGTGCGTTCATAGGCGCCGGCGAAGAGGCAGACGGGCCAGTCGGAGCCCCACATGAGCCGGGCGGGACCGAAGGCCTCGAAGACGACGTCGAGGTAGGGGCGCAGGTCCTCCGGCCGCCAGGCGCGGTGATCGGCCTCGGTGATCAGGCCGGAAACCTTGCAGTGGACGTTGGGCAGGCGCGCCAGACGGCGGAGCTGCCCGGCCCAGGGCTCGAGGGCGCCGGACTTGACGGGCGGCTTGGCGACGTGGTCGAGGACGAAGGGCTGGAGCGGGAAGGCCTCCGCGAGACGGATCGCGGCCTCGAGCTGCTTCGGATAGATCAGGATGTCGTAGGTCAGCCCGTGCGCGTGGAGCTTCGCGATGCCGCGCTGGAAATCACGGCCGAGCATGAAGGCGTCATCGGGCTCGTCCTGCACCACGTGGCGGACGCCCACGAACTTCGGGTGCGCGGCAAGGCGCGCGAGGTCCGCCTCCACGCGGTCCGACCGGAGGTCGACCCAGCCCACCACCGCCTTGATCCGCGGGTGGCGGTCGGCGAGCGCGAGCAGCCAGTCGGACTCCGCAAGCGTCTGGCGCGCCTGCACCGCCACCGAC
>CAIOPO010000107.1 GCA_903860195.1 uncultured Opitutia bacterium
CCCACCCGCCAGCCGTCGTAGTTCACGCCGTTCGGCACGTAGACGACCGCCAGGCGGTTGGGCGCGGCCTGCTTGGTCGGGGTGCTGCCGGCGGCCCAGGAGGTCTGGACGCCCATCGCCTCCAGCCAAGGCAGGGCCATGGTGACTCCGAGTCCCTTGAGGACGGTGCGGCGGGTGACGGAAAGGTCGCGACGCATGGGGTTCACTTCACAGTCTTGGGGGGAACGGGGACGGTTGCAACCTGCGATGAACCGCGACGGAGCCGGAAAGGCGCGCTTTCGACGACGGCCTTGACCATCGTGGAGAAGCGGGAGCCGCCCTTGAGCGTCTTCTCGACGATTTCATCGAGGGCCGGCTCGTCGTAGTAGTCCAGACCCCGGCCGAGGGCGAAGGTGAGCAGGTTGGCGGCGAGGTTGCGCACGAACTTCCGTTCGTCGGCCCGCAGCAGGCGCTTGAGCTCGGCGGCGCCGGAGAAGGCGCGTCCGTCGGGCAGGACGCCGGCCGGGTCGATGCGACGGCCCTCGTCCATGTCGCGCAGGCGGCCGATGGCGTCGAACTTCTCGAAGGCGAAGCCGATCGCGTCCATCCGGTTGTGGCAGGAGGCGCAGGCGGGATTGGCGCGGTGCTGCTCCATGCGCTCACGCAGGGTGCCCTTGAGCTCCTTCTGGGATTCGAGCGCGGCCACGCCCGCGGGAGCGGGAGGCGGCGGCGTGCCGAGGATCTGCTCGAGGATCCACTTGCCCCGCTTGACCGGCGAGGTGCGGTCCGGATTGGAAGTCGCCGTCAGGATGGAGGCCTGCGTGAGGAGCCCGCCGCGCTCGCCCTTGGGCAGGCTGACGCGCACGAACTCATCCGAGGCGCGGCCGCCGGGATGGGGCAGGCCGTAGAGCCGCGCGAGCGGCGCGTTCACGTAGGTGAAGTCGGCGTCGAGCAGGTCGGTCAGCGGTCGGTCCTCGCGGATGACCTCGGCCAGGAAGAGCTCGGTCTCGCGGGACATGGCCGCGCGCATCCCGTCGTCGAACTCGGGGAACATCTTGGGGTCGGGTTCGACGGCGGAGAGGCGGCGCAGCTGGAGCCACTGGATGCCGAAGCCGGTGACGAGGTGGGCGGAGCGGGGATCGCGGAGCAGGCGCGCGGCCTGGACGTTGAGGTTGGCGTGCAGCCGGCCGGTGAACGCCTCCTGCAGCAGGCCGTCGTCGGGCATCGAGCCCCAGAGGAAGTAGCTGAGACGTGAGGCCAGGGCGAACTCGCCGACAGGGTGCGCCTCCGGTTCCTTGGGCCGCTCCTCCTGCTCGGCGCGGAACACGAACTTGGGCGAGGCGAGGCTGACCGCGACGACCGCGCGCGCTCCGTGCTCCCAGCCGCCGCCGGCCTTCTCGGCATCGAGGAAGACGCGCGAATAACGCGTCAGCTCGGCGGCGGTGACGGGCCGGCGGAAGGCGCGGGAGACGAACCAGTTGACGATGGCGCGCGCCCGGGGCTCGCCCTCGAGCTTGCCGGCCACTTCGGCCAGACGGCGCTCCAGGCCTGTTCGGGCGTCGAGCGGGCCGATGAGGCGGATGCGGTGTCCGGAGAGCGAACGCTTGCCCTTGTAGCCCGCGGCGGGCGCGTTGGTCCAGGTGAGCTTCAGCTCGTGCTTGCCGGCGGGCAGGCTGAACTTGGCCTCGTGCGTGCCGAAGCGCCGGCTGGGCGTCGGCTTGATACTGAGCCGTCCGACCTGGCGTCCGGCGACGGTCACGGTCAGTTCGGCGGGCGGATCGGTGCGTTCACCGCCCGCCCAGAGGTCGATGCGCGCGACATACTCGCCGTCACGCGGCGCATCCACCTCTCCCACGATGGTGGTCGCAGGCAGGAAATAGCGGGCCTGTTGCTCAACGCGGCCGCGGGGCAGCATGCGGGAGAGGTCGAGATTGAAGGAGTCGGGCTCGGACGCCTTGTCGGGCAGCGCGAGCGCGGCGATGCGTTCGCCCGCCGAGAGGAAGCGTTCCAGATGCACCGGGGAGAAGGAGAGCACGTCGCCGATATTGTCGTAGCCGTAGCCGGTGTCGTCGGCCGGGAAGTCGGCGGAGAAGTCGCCGGACACCAGGCAGAGGTCGCGCACGGTGGCGTTGAACTCCGCGCGGTTGAGACGGCGCACGGTGACGCTGCCGGGGTCGGGCTTCTGGGCCAGCGTGGCGCGACGGAGCAGGGCGTTCACGGCGCCCGACAGGCCCTCGACCTCGGACGGCGTGGGCCGCACCTTCTTCTTGGCGGGCGGCATCTGCCCGTCCGACACGAGCTGCAGCAGTTCGCGCCACATCCGCTGCTGTCTGAACATGCCGGAGTCGTCCTTGATCGCCTCCAAGTCCAGCCCGCCCTTGGTCAGTTCAGCGTCGTGGCATTCGTAGCAATGCTTGTGGAAGAAAGGCACGACGACCTTCTGGAACTCCTGCTGCGCCGAAAGCGAGCAGGCCAGACCCAGGGCGGAGAAGCCCAAGGCGGCCCGGCAGACGGAGGTCAGGGCGGTCGGCACACCTTAAAGACACGGGGGACAGGCACCTGTTGCAAGTGCCCCCGAGGGGTGGCCGAGCGGGAAAGGCCCCCAATTAAACTCGTAAAATGATGTCTGTCATATAGTTATGAATTTAACTAACGTCAAAAACCCCGCCCTCATAACCCGTCATCGGCCTTAAAAAACCCTGTAAAAACGAGCACTAATAGGCAACCTAAGCACTTGGGCGGTGTTTTCCTATTCGCCCCCTTCTGAGATGCCCCGCCACCCCGTCCGATCTCTTCTCGCCCTTTGCTCCCTGCTCGCCGCCGGACAGCTGTCCGCCGTCGCCCTGGACGGTCTGGTCAAGAACTCGCCGTTCGGCCATGGCGGACCCGGAGGACCCATGGACGCCAAGCCCGGCACGATCGAGTTCCGCGGCATGTACACCGACAAGGGCACCACTTATTACAGCATCTACAACGTCTCCACCAAGCAGTCGGCCTGGATCGCGAAGGGCGAGATCATCGAAGGCGTGACTCCGATGACGATCAAGGACTTCGACCCCGTGGAAGAGTCCCTCATCGTCGACAGCGGCGGCCAGCCCGTGCGTCTCGCGATGCGGACGGCCACCGTGGTGCCTTACACCGGAGCCCAGGCGCCCGTGGCGGCCACGGTCGTCTCCGGCGCGGCGACGAGCGGAGCCCCCACCGGCGGACCCGCCGCCCCGGGCGGCCCCCTTTACAACGGCGGGCAGCCGCCGACACGCGAGCAGATCGAAGCCTTCCGTGAAGAGATGAAGCGGCGCTACGGCGACCGCGGAGGCCGAGGACCCGAGGGCGGCTCCAGCGAACGTGGCGGCGACCGCGGCGGAGACCGCGGCGGCGACCGCGGCCCGTCCGGCAAGTCTTCCCGCCAACGCTGACACTTCCATGACCCAGTCCCGCCATCCCGCCCACCGCCTCCGCAAGGGCTTCACCATGCTCGAGATCCTGATCACCATCGCCATCATGGCGATGCTCATCGGCGTCGTCGTGCAGAACCTCGACAAGTTCTTCGGCCAGGGACAGGAGGGCGCCGCCAAGGTCTTCGTGAAGTCTTCGCTCGAAGCGCCCCTGATGAGCTACCGCAGCCATCTCGGCGACTACCCTTCGACCGAGGAAGGCCTCAACGCGCTAGTCACCGCCCCGGAAGGCAAGGCCGACCGCTGGCGCGGGCCCTACGTCAAGACCTCGGGCGGCAAGCTTTTCGACGACCCATGGGGCGAGGCGTACCTCTACCGCTACCCCGGCACCAAGAATCCGGATTCCTACGACCTCTTCTCCAAGGGGCGTGACAAGCAGCCGGACACGGCGGACGACATCGGCAACTGGTGAACCGCAGGACCGCCGAGCATCCGGCGCCCGCGCCGGCGCGACGCGGCTTCACCCTGCTGGAGACGCTGCTGGTCATCGCGATGATCAGCATGCTCATGGGCGTGATGATCGGCGGAGCCACCTCGCTGCTGAAGGGCACGGCGCGCTCCGATCCCGAGGACGCGCTGCTCTCGCTGATGCAGCGCATGCGCCGCAAGGCCGTCGAGACGGGGCGCGAGACCGAGCTGCGCCAGACCGAACGGCTGGCGGGCGAAGAAGGTCCCGACTTCGTCTGGAACGACGGTCGCGACGAACGGGAGGAGCGCCTGCCCGTGCGCGAGGACGTGCAGGTGCGCGTGATCGGTCCCGAGGTCGACGGCGCCATCCTCATCGGCGGACGGGCGCAGGAGGACCCCGTGCCGCGCATCCGCTTCCATCCGGACGGCACCTGCGACCGCGTGCGCCTCGAAGTGGTGCGCGACGGCAACCGCTCCGTGCTGCCCATCGACCCGCTCACCTGCGCGCCGCTGCCGGCCGAGAACGCCCGATGAGCCGCCGCGCCTTCACCCTCATCGAGGTCCTGGTGAGCCTCGCCATCTTCGCCCTCGCGGCCGTGAGCCTCGGCGCCGCCTACTCCAACGTGCTGCTCAGCCGGCAGACGCTGCGCGTCGACGAGCAGGCGATCGAGGACCGCGCGCGGGTGCTGGGCGCCATGCTCGAGGCCCCGAACTATGACGACGTGCTGACAGGCGGGGAGATAAACCTGCCCGACGACCGCACCGCACGCTGGAAGGGCGAGATCGAGGCGACGCCGGTGAGCGACCTCTTCCGCGTGAAGATCGAGGCCGAGATGGAGGGGTCGGACGGCGAGACGGTCGAATGGACCGAGGAACGCCTGGTGCTGCGCCCCACGTGGTCCGTGCCCGGCGACAAGGCGAAGATCCTCGCCGACGCGCGCGTGCGCCTGGAGCGTGAGCGCGGCTACACCGAGTCCGGGCGCACGAGCGTCAGCACCTCGACCGCAGGAGGGCCCGCCCTCAGCGGCTCCAGCGGCATGAAGGGATCCCAGTTCACCTCCAAGGGCTCGAACCAGAAACGGCCGTCGACCGACCCTGCCGGCGGCAGACGTCCGCCCAGCCCCGACGGCGGGGGCAAGTCGGGAGGCGGAGCTCCGCGCGGCGGCGGCCCGCCGGCAGGCGGCGCAGGAGGAGGCGGCGCGCCTGCGCCGAGACCCATCCAATGAGGCGCGGCTTCACCCTGCTGGAGTCCCTGATCTCGCTGGCGCTGCTCAGCGTGCTGATGGTCACGCTCAACTCCTTCCTCTTCTCGATGAGCGAGCTGTGGGGCGAAGGCCGCGACCGACGCCTCTTCGACCAGCACGTCCGCGCGGCGACGCGCCAGGTCCGCGAGACGTTCGAGGCCGCCACGCTGGGGCCGGGCGCCACCGGCGTCATCATGAAGCTGGCCCGGACGGACGACGCGCTGGACGAAGCCCGGCTCTCCTTCCACCTGCCCGACGCCGGCCGGCTGGCCGACTGGCCCGAGGCCCCGTTGCCCGACGTCGACTTCACCCTGCACGCCGAGGAGGGCCGCGGGCTCATCCTCCGCTGGCAGTCGCGCCTGGAGATCGAGCGCGACCTCAACGACGTGCACGAGACCGTGCTCACTCCCTTCGTCGACCGGCTCTCCTACGACTACTACGACCCCCAGCTGCGCCGCTGGACCACCGAGGAGGAGCCCAAGCGCAATCCGTCCGGCTCCGGCCTGCTGCAGCCCGCGCGCATCCGCCTGCACTTCGCGCGCGGGGCGCTGGAAGCCGAGCGCACCATCGACCTTCCCGTGAGGAGGACGGGCATCTCGCGCCCATGAGACGCCGCCGCGGATCGGTCCTCGTGGTCGTGCTGGTGCTCATCTCGCTGGCCTCCCTCCTGCTGGCGCAGTTCATGGAGGACAACGCCCTCGAGCTGACCATGGCGGCGCATGACAACGACCGGCGCCGCCTCCGCTCGGCCGCCCAGTCCGAGCTCGAGCTCGCCCTCGCCGTCATCGCCGAGATCCGCGCCGTCGACCTCAACAACATCCACAACCCGGCCCAGGGCTACGAGGACCCGCACGGCTACTCCGGCATCCCCCTGCCCGAGGACATGGAGGTGCAGTTCGACTTCGAGGACGAGAGCGCGAAGCTTCCGCTCGCCCTGCTGGACCGCAACGGGCTGATCCAGCTGCTCTACGCGCTGGGCCTGGAGCAGCGCGACGCCGAGCGCGTGTCCGACTCGATCGTGGCCTGGACGAGCAAGCGTTATGAGTCGACGGAGGAGGAGGCCCGCGACGCCGCCTACGAACGCCGCGAGCTCTCGCACCGCCCCGCCCGCCGGCCGATCCGCTCCTTCGAGGAGTTCCGCGCCATCGGCGTGGCCAAGGACTTCTTCTTCGACGAGGAG
>CAIOPO010000108.1 GCA_903860195.1 uncultured Opitutia bacterium
CTCGCGATGTTCAACACGCTCGCTATGATCGTGTTGGAGAAGACCAAGGACATCGCGATCCTGCGCTCGATGGGCTACGAACGCCGGGACGTCACCCGCATCTTCCTGTGGCAGGCTGGCATCGTGCTCGCGATCGGCGCCGGCGCGGGCGCTTCCCTCGGGGCGGCGGTCACGTGGCTCGTCAGCCAGGTGCCGCTGCCGGTGAACGGCATCTTCAAGACCGACCGCTTCATCGTGACCTGGGACATCAACCACTATGTCGGCGCGATCGCGACCGCCGTCGTGATGGTCATGATCGCCAGCCTCATTCCGGCCCGGCGCGCCGCGCGCCTCGAGCCGGGCGACATCGTTCGCGGAACCGCCCAGTGAGTATGAGCGACGCGCTCCAACCTTCCCAAGACCTCGCCCTGCGCTGCCGCGGCCTGCACCGCCATCTCGGGCAAGGGGAGGGGCGCGTCCATGTGCTGAAGGGCGTCTCCTTCGAGGCGCGGCGCGGACAGGTCTACGCGATCGTCGGACCCTCGGGTTGCGGCAAGAGTACCCTGCTTTACCTGCTGGGTCTGCTGGATCGCCCGGATGACGGTGAGATCGAGATCAACGGACGATTGATGTCGAACCACGACGACCTCGCGCGCACCGCGGCGCGGGGCGAGCACATCGGCTTCGTGTTCCAGTTCCACTTCCTGATGCTGGAGTTCACTGCGCTGGAGAACGTGATGATGCCGATGCGCAAGCTGGGCCGGCTCGCCCCCGAAGACATGCGGGAGCGGGCGCATGGCTTGCTGGAGTCGGTGGGGCTCGGCGCCAAGACCCATCGGCTCGGTACCCAGCTTTCCGGCGGCGAGCAGCAGCGCGTTGCGATCGCGCGGGCCCTCGCCAACCAGCCCACAATCCTGCTGGCGGACGAACCGACCGGGAACTTGGACGTCCGCAATTCCAACCTCGTCTTCGATCTGCTGACCCGTCTCGCGAAGGAAAACGGCCAGGCGGTGGTGCTCGTCACCCACAATCCCGAGATCGCGCAGCGCTGCGACGTCACGCGTCCGATGCGGGACGGCGTTTTCGTGTAGCGGAGGTCTAGGGGCGGGCATCGTGGCGGGATTAGCGCGGAACCTTCGCGCGCGCGTTTCCGCTAATTCCCGCGCTGCGCCGGGCCGCGGAGGAAAAAAGGGTTTACAAGGGAAATGGCCCTCCCTTGTTTCGGCCGCGATTTTCACTTCTCAGTCCCGTGACGCATCCTTCGCCGCGAAAACAGCTTTGGTCCGCTTACGCCGCCCTCGCGGGAACGGGTTCCGGCGCCTGATCACCCTCAATCCGGGAGCCCCTTTCGCCCATGTCGAAGCTGTTTCCGAAGTCAGCCAACCGGCTGCCCTTGCAGATCGTGGTCTATCTGGTCGTCCTGGCCGGCATCGCCACAGCGGGCGTCACCTACTACATGACGCCCAAGTATGCCCGCGTGGGCTACGCTCCGCTTCAGCCGGTGCCCTTTAGCCACGCGAAGCATGTGCAGGAGGTCGGTCTCGATTGCCGTTACTGCCACTCCAACGTAGACAAGTCGGGCCATTCCAACGTGCCGTCCTCCCAGACGTGCATGAACTGCCATAGCATCATCAAGGCGAATAGCCCGCTGCTCGCCCCGGTGCGTGAGAGTTACGCCAACAATACGGCGGTGCCGTGGGTGTGGATCCACCAGACGCCCGACTACGCGTACTTCAACCACGCGGCGCACGTGAACCGCGGCGTCTCCTGCGTGGAGTGCCACGGCAAGGTGAACGAGATGGACACCGTGACGCACACGCAGCCTCTCAGCATGTCCTTCTGCCTCGATTGCCACCGGGATCCCGCGTCGCGCATCCGTAAACCGGGGGATGTCTTTAACCTGAACTCCGCGCGTCTGGTCGAACAGGGTGAGGCGGGCGCCAAGGCCGCCGAGAAGTTCAAGCACGACTGGAAACTGATGCCCCCTCAAAGCTGCTCGGGCTGCCATCGATGAAACGCAAATTTGATCATCCGGCCCCGGCCGCAGGCGAGGAACTCTCCGGGCCGCGCTATTGGCGCAGCCTCGACGAACTTGCCGCCACTCCCGGCTTCCGGGCGCAGCTTGAGCGTGAATTCCCCGAGGGCGCATCCGAGCTGAACGGCTTCGACCGCCGCAATTTCATGAAGCTCATGGCGGCCTCGTTCGCCTTGGGCGGGGTCGGTCTGACGGGTTGCCGCCGTCCGGAGAAGTTCATCCTTCCCTATGGCAAGTCGGTCGAGGGCGTGATCCCGGGCCTGCCGTCTTACTTCGCGACCGCGATGCCGATTCGGAAGTCGGCCATTCCGCTGCTGGCGGAAACGCATCAGGGCCGCCCCACCAAGCTCGAGGGCAATCCTTCCTACGAGCCGAACGGTGGTGCCGCCTCGCTCGCCGCCCAGGCTTCCGTCCTTGATCTTTACGATCCCGACCGCGCCAAGGCCCACACCAAGGGTGGCGTGGTCCTGAAGGCAGAGGAGGTGTCTGCCTTGCTAGCCGCGGTGGCGCAGAAGTACGCCGCCACCCAAGGTGCGGGCTTGGCCATCCTGGCGGATGAGTCTTCCTCGCCGACCCGCGCCCGTCTGGTGCGCGAGCTGCGCGCCAAGCTACCGCGCATGGTCTGGTCCGAGTACGAGCCCGTGCAGGACGAGCCTCCGCTGGCGGCCGCCCAGGCTGTCTTCGGCGCGGCCGTGAAGCCGGTGTACCACTTCGGAAAGGCCAAACGCATCCTGTCGATCGACGCCGACTTCCTGCAGTCCGAGGCCGGCGGCATCGCCCACATCCGCGGATTCTCCAAGGGACGCCGGGTCACGAAGAAGGGCGACGCGATGAACCGCCTTTACGTGGCCGAAAGCGCGCTGTCGCTGACGGGTAGCATGGCGGATCACCGCCTGCGCGTCGCGACGAGCCATGTGCTCGCCCTGACGGCGAAACTGGTCGCGACGGCGTACCCCGCCGCGGAGTCCGCCATGGCGCCTTTCGCGCAAGGTCTGGCGGTTGACGGCAAGTGGATCGAGGCCTGCGTCGCCGATCTGATGGCCCACCGGGGCGCATCGGTGGTCGTCGCGGGTTCGCACCTGCCGGCTGAGATCCACGCCTTGGTGTACGGCCTCAACACGGTGCTCGGCGCGATCGGTGAAACCGTGACCTTCGTGCAGGCCGAGTCTGCTCCGGGGACGTCGACGCTTTCCGACCTCGCCGCCGCGATCAAGGGCGGCTCCGTCAAGACCCTGTTCGTGCTGGGCGGGAATCCGGTCTACAACGCGCCTGCCGATCTCGATTGGTCCGCGTTGCAGAAATCGGTCCCTGAGGTGATCCGCCTGGGTTACCACGTCGATGAGACTTCGTCGCTTAATCCGGCCGCCACGACTCACCTGGCCGCTGCCCATTACCTCGAGTCATGGGGCGACGCCCGCACCCACGATGGCACGGTGGTGCCGGTGCAGCCGATGATCCAGCCGCTGTTCGGCGGCCTTTCCCAGATCGAGGTGCTGGCGCGCTTGGCGGGTGAGCAAAACGTAGACCCTTACGCTCTGGTCTCGGCCACGATCATTCCTCTGGCGGGAGCAGGCGCCAAGTCCGACAAGGTGATGGCGCGCTTCCTGCACGACGGCCTGCTCGCGGGTTCAGCTTACCGGACGGTTGATGTCCGCTACGACACCGCCGGTGTTCAGCGCCTCTTTGGCGCCGCCCAGCCATTGCCGAAACTAGGTGCCTCGAACCTGGAGGTTCGCTTCGTCGCCGATGCCAAGGTCGACGACGGCCGGTTCGCCAACAATGGCTGGCTGCAGGAGTGCCCGGAGCCGATCACCAAGATTTCCTGGGATAACGCGATTTTGGTCAGCCCCAAGCTCGGTAAGGAACTCGGAATCGATCCGAAGGGATCCCTCCTGCAGGTCGCGCGTAAGGAGACCGCTGAGTTCTACATGGGCAAGGAGAACGCCCGCGTCTTCGAACTCTCCGTCGGCGGCCGTCGCATCCGTGGTCCAGTGCACATCCAGCCCGGTCTGGCCGACTACACGGTCGTCGTGCCGCTCGGTTACGGCCGGACGGTTTCGGGCCGGGTGGGCAAGGGCGCGGGCTTCTCCGCCTACCCTTTGCGCACGAGCGCTGCCCTGCATTTCGTCACCGGCGCCAAGCTGGCCGACACCGGTACCCGCATGTTCCTCGCGAACACGCAGGAGCATTGGTCGATGGAGGGCCGCGACATCATCCGCGAAGCCAACTTCGAGCCGGCGGCCAAGCCCGATGGCAACAGCTACCAGGAGAATCCCGGTTACGTGCGATCGATTGGCATGGAGTCGCATTCGCCGACGATTCTGGGCGAGTACGGCGAGAAGATGTCGCCGCAGGACCGCGCCACGAAGATTCCGCGCGGTAACTCGCTCTACCAGACTCCCGCGTTTGACGGCCACAACCAGTGGGGCATGTCGATCGACCTCAACACCTGCGTGGGCTGCAACGCCTGCGTCGTCGCCTGCCAGGCCGAGAATAACATCCCGATCGTCGGTAAGGACCAGGTGCTGCGCGGTCGCGAGATGCACTGGATCCGCTTGGATCGCTACTACTCCAGCGGCACGATCGACGCCGAGGCCTTCGGCGGTGCGGGTAACGTGGAACTCCCTTCCGACCCGCAGGTTTCGCTGCAGCCGATGACGTGCGTGCATTGCGAACTCGCCCCATGCGAGACCGTCTGCCCGGTCAATGCCACCGTGCACGATGAGGAGGGCATCAACACGATGGCCTACAATCGTTGCATCGGCACGCGGTACTGCGCGAACAATTGTCCGTACAAGGTCCGTCGCTTTAATTTCTTCGATTGGAACCAGCGTTCGCTCGACAGCCTCTACATGGGGCCCGCCTCGGAGTACGGCATGCCGGAACTCCTCAAGATGGCGAAGAATCCCGAGGTGTCCGTCCGGATGCGCGGCGTGATGGAGAAGTGCACGTACTGCGTGCAGCGCGTCCAGAACGCCAAGATCCAGCACAAGGCCAAGCTCATGCAGCGCAATCAGGGGGCGCCCATTTCCCTCGAGGAGATCCGCGTTCCCGACGGCGCCTTCAAGGTCGCCTGCGAGCAGACTTGCCCGGCGGGAGCGATCGTGTTCGGCAACATCCTGGACCCGAAGAGTGCCGTCAGCCAGGCCAAGGCGCGGGAGCAGGATTACGCCGTCCTGGGTTACCTGAACGTGCGTCCTCGCACCACCTACTCGGGCAAGTTGCGTAATCCGAACCCGAAGATGCCCGATTTCAACCCGCTGCCCTTCAGCCGGGTGGAGTACTCGCGCAAGAACGAGCCGGCCGGTCATGGCCACGAGACTAAGGGTGACCACAAGCCCGCCAAGAAGGCCCCGTCGCATGGGTCCTCCCTGGGAGCGCCGAAGACGGGAGGACTTAGCTAATGGCCCACGCCGAACACTCCTCCCCAGCCCATCCGCTGCTTCAGGAAGTGCGGCCCGCGGAGCTCCCGCGTGCCGTGCTCGTGGAGAACAACCGCAGCTTCAACTGGATCACGGAGAAGATCTGCGGGATCATCGAAGGGAAAACCCCGACTTGGTGGTGGATCTGCTTCGTGCTGGCCTGCTTCGTGGCTTCCTTCACGGTGGCCGGCATCACGTACCTGGTCGCGACGGGCGTTGGCGTCTGGGGCCACGCGAATCCCGTCAACTGGGCCTGGGACATCGTCAACTTCGTCTTCTGGATCGGCATTGGCCACGCCGGAACCCTGATTTCGGCCATCCTTTGCCTGCTGCGCCAAAAATGGCGGACATCAATCAATCGCGCTGCAGAGGCGATGACGATCTTCGCGGTGGTCTGCGCGGCGATCTTCCCGGTGTTTCACGTGGGTCGCGTGTGGTTCGCTTGGTACCTCTTCCCGATCCCGAACTCGAACGCGATCTGGCAGAATTTCCGCTCGCCGCTCGAGTGGGACGTGTTCGCGGTTTCGACCTACGGCACCGTCTCGGTTCTCTTCTGGTACGTCGGCTTGATTCCCGACTTGGCGGTTTTACGCGATCGCTTCTTCGCTGCGGGCAACCGCCTTCGCGCCACCCTCTACGGCCTTTTCGCGTTGGGCTGGCGCGGCTCCAACCGCCACTGGAGCAACTACGAGATGGCTTATCTCATCCTGGCCGGCATCTCGACACCGCTCGTGCTCTCCGTGCACACGATCGTGTCGTTCGATTTCGCGGTCTCGCTCCTGCCCGGATGGCACACCACGATCTTCCCTCCTTACTTCGTGGCCGGCGCCATCTTCTCGGGCTTCGGCATGGTGCTCACGCTGATGCTTCCGCTCCGCGCGGTGTACAAGCTCGAGGACCTCATCACGCAGTACCACATCGACTGCATGTGTAAGATCACTTTGGCGACCGGCACGATCGTCGGGTACGCCTACGGGATGGAGTTCTTCATCGCGTGGTACGGTGCGAACCCCTACGAGGGCTTCGCTTTCGTGAACCGCGCCTTCGGCCACTACGCCTGGGCCTACTGGATCATGATCTCGTGCAACGTGATCACGCCCCAGTTCTTCTGGTTCAAGGCCGTGCGTGAGAACACTGCCCTCGTCTGGGTGCTCTCGATCTTCGTCAACGTCGGCATGTGGTTCGAGCGCTTCGTGATCATCGTCACTTCGCTGGCGCGCGACTTCCTCCCCTCCAGCTGGGGCTATTACTCCCCGAGCATCGTCGAGATCTTCACGTTCTTCGGAACTTTCGGAGTCTTCTCGGTGCTGTTCCTGCTGTTCATCCGCTTCCTGCCGGTGATGCCCATGGCGGAACTCAAGGCGGTTACCCCGCAGGCCGACGTCCACGGCGGCCACGGAAACGCGAAACACTGATCACGCACGCCGATGTCCGCCCAACCTTACGGCCTGATCGCCACCTTCGACGACGTCCCCTCGCTCTACCATGCGGCGGAGTCGGTTCGCGACGCCGGCTACCGCAACTGGGACTGCATCACGCCCTTCCCCGTCCACGGCCTCGACAAGGCCATGGGGCTCCGCCGCTCAATCGTGCCGCGCATCTCGCTCGCCGGCGGCATTACGGGTTTCCTCACCGGCATGTCGCTGATCTGGTGGACCGGAGCGGTCGACTACAAGCTCATCGTCGGAGGCAAGCCGTACTTCAGTCCGATGTTCGCGTTTCCGGTGGCCTACGAGCTCACCATCCTGTTCACCGCCTTCGCCACCATCATCGGCATGTTTGTTCTCAACGGCCTGCCGATGCATTACCACCCCGTTTTGAAGTACGATCAGATCCGCCGGGGAATGGATGACACCTTCTTCATCGTCATCGAGGCCCGTGATCCGCGCTTCAACTTGGAGAATACCAAGGCGCTGCTCGCCCGGGCGGGCGGCAAGGCCATCACGGAGCTGGAGGCCTGATCGATGCGTAACGTCTACCTCATCACCCTCTTCGTCTGCGTGCTGGCGGTTTCCATCCTCGGCTTCCGGGGAACGACCTTCACCGCGCCGCCGATCGATCTCTTCCCCGACTGGGCGTTCCCGGGCATGGAGGTTCAACCGAAACACCGGCCCCAAGCCGCCAGTGATTTCTTCGCGGACGGCCGCTCAGACCGCACTCCTCCCGCCCGCACCGTCGCCCGCGGCATGCTGCGGGATGACGATCACCTCCATCTCGGCAAGGCGGCCGACGGTTCTTTCGCCGCGAAGCTGCCCGCCGCTGTCACCGTGGATTTCGCCCTGCTCGAGCGCGGTCGTGACCGCTACCAAGTTTTTTGCGCGCCTTGCCATGGTTCGCTCGGTGATGGCAACGGGATGACCAAGCGCTACGGGATGGGAGCCACGCCTACCTTCCACGATCCGCGCCTCCGCACCATGCCCGACGGGGAAATTTTTAATACCATCACGAACGGCAAGAACACGATGATGCCCTACGCCGACAAGCTGTCTCCCGAGGACCGCTGGGCGGTCGTCGCCTTCGTCCGCGCCCTTCAACGGGCCCAGCAGGGTACGGTTGCCGACGTCAACGATCCCGCCGGGAAGAAAACCCTCGGCCTGCCATGAGTTCCCCCGTCGCCCACGCTTCGCCGGCCCTGCCGGCTGAAACCTCCTCCGCCTCGGATCTTCCCGGGAAGGCCCTGAAGTTCGGGATAGCCGGCCTCGCCCTGACCGCCGCCGGACTCTTTCTGCCCAACAATGCGCGGGCGGTCGCCATGTCGTATCTTGTGGGCGTCACCTACTGGACTGCGATTGCGATCGGCATGCTGATGCTCGTGCTGATCCATCATATCTTCGATGCCTCCTGGTCTACGGTCATCCGCAGGCAATTCGAGCATGGACTGGCGGCGTTCAAGTGGCTCGCGCTCCTTTTTCTTCCGCTCGTCCTCGCTTCCTTCCTGTACCAGCGCGACATCGTCTGGCCGTGGCTCAACCTCGACCATGAAATGCACGGAGGTCACACGGTCGGACACGACCCGCTGTACCTGAAGAAGGCCGCCTTTCTGAATCCGGGCATGTTCGTCGGTATGACGGCCGGTTTCTTCGGGATTTGGATCTGGCTCTCGGCTCGGCTTCGCCGCGCTTCGTTTTCGCAGGACGCCGATGGAGACATCGGCTGGACCAGAATGAACCGCACGACGGCGGCCTTGGGCCTGCCGCTCGGTGCTTTTTCACTCACGTTCGCGGCGATCTACTGGGTCAAGTCCCTCGAGTACCACTGGTTCTCGACGATGTTCGGCGTCTGGTTCTTCGCCAACTGCGTGCGCGGGGCGCTTGCCGTCGGGGTGATCATCATGGTGTGGCTTTGGCACCGCGGCGATTACAAGGGTATCCTCAACACGAATCACTTCCACAGCATCGGCATGCTGATGCTAGCGTTCACCGTCTTCTGGGCGTACGTGACCTTCTCGCAGTACTTCCTGATCTGGAACGCGAATGTGCCCGAAGAGACGTTCTGGTACAACCTCCGCGAGATCAATCACGACGGCAGCTCTAACCAATGGAAATGGATCGGGATCTTCGGTATCCTCTTCGGGCACTTCTTCATCCCGTTCTTCTTCCTGCTTTCCTACCGCTACAAGGTTTCAAAGCACATCATTCGCCGGATCGCTTGGTGGTTCCTCGCGATCATCCTGCTGGACATGTGTTACAACATCATGCCGGCGTTGAAGGACTCCCATGGTGACTCCCTTCCGCTTCTCTCGCTCAATCTGGTCTGGATCCTGAGTTCGGTCGTGGGCGTGGGCGGCATCTGCGTCTGGGCCTACCTGCGCAGTTTCCCGACCGCGAAACTGATTCCGATCCGCGACCCCCGCATCGGCGAGAGCCTGACGCACCATGAGTGATCATTCCGAAAGTCCCGCGCGGCCGGTTTCGCTCTTCACGGTGGTGATCCTCCTAGGGGTATTCGCCGCTTTCTACTTCTTTGTGCGGTCCTACTATCGCCCCGCCCCCGTTTCGGCCGTGAATGCGGCGGCTGAGAATCTTCCCAAGGAGCTGGAATGGCGCGCCACCGCGGAATCGCGCCGCAAGGCCTTGCAGGAGGCCCGCGAGAAGGAGGAGCGCGCGGCGTCGTCCTACGGTTGGATCGACCAGAAGGCGGGTACCGTCCAGCTGCCCATCCGCCGCGCGATGGAGCTCACGGCGCAGGAGTACGGCGTCAGGAAGTGATGCTCCCCAACCTTCAGTGTCCCAGATGATTTCCTCCCCAACCCAGCTTGCCAGTCCGTCCGGAGACGCGACTGATCGTGGCGCCCGGGGTCCCCTGCTTGTCGCGATCGGATGTTCGATCGTCTGGCTGGTGATCAGCGGCGTGCTCTCGCTCGTTTCCGCGATCCAGCTGCATTCGCCCTCCTTCCTC
>CAIOPO010000109.1 GCA_903860195.1 uncultured Opitutia bacterium
AATGGAACCGCGTGAAGATCGAGGCCAACGGCAACCGCATCCGCACCTGGTTCAACGGCGTGGAGCGCGTGGACGCGCGTGACGACGGCTACAAGACCGGCTTCATCGCCTTCCAGGTCCACGGCATCGGCAAGGACGCCTCCAAGGCCGGCACCACCGTGCAGTGGCGCAACATCAGCCTCACGCCGATCCCCGACAACACCCTGACGGACTCGGAGAAGGCCGACGGATGGAGGCTGCTCTTCGACGGCCGCACGACCAAGGGCTGGCGCTCCGCCAAGGGCCCCGCCTTCCCGTCCTCCGGCTGGAGCATCGAGAAGGGCTACCTCAAGACGGCCGCTTCGGGCGGCAAGGAGTCCGCCTCGGCCGGCGACATCATCACCCTCGAGCGCTTCTCGCAGTTCGAGGTGTCCGTCGACTTCCGCCTGACCAAGGGCGCCAACAGCGGCCTGAAGTACTTCGTGCAGCCCGACCTCAACCAGGGCGCGGGCTCGGCCTTCGGCCTGGAGTTCCAGATGCTCGACGACGCCCTGCACCCGGACGCCAAGCTGGGCCGCGACGGCAACCGCACGGTCTCCTCGCTCTACGACCTGATCACCGCGAAGGGCAAGCGCGCCAACCGCATCGGCGACTGGAACAACGCCTACGTCATCGCGGTCGGCACCAAGGTGGAGCACTGGCTCAACGGCCGCAAGGTCGTGGCCTATGACCGCTCGACTGCCGAGTTCCGCGCGCTCGTCGCCAAGAGCAAGTACGCCGACCCCAAGTACGGAAAGAACTTCGGGGAATGGAAGGACGGCCACATCCTCCTCCAGGAACACGGCGACGAGGTGCACTTCCGGAACGTGAAGCTGCGCGACCTCTCGAAGAAGAACTGATCGCCTGAACAGGCCCTTCCCGGAGGCCGGGCGGCGCATGCCGCCCGGCCTCCTTCGTCACAGGGTCTCCCCTTGCGCCCGCAGGCGGGCCCGCCAGCATCGGACCCGACCCCATGAGACCCCTGTTCGCCCTGCTGGCCGCGGCCGCCGTCTGCTTCGCCGCCGAACCGGCCCGCCCCAACATCCTCTTCGTCATCGCCGACGACTGGGGCACGAACCACGCCGGCGCCTACGGGTGCCGCTGGGTGCGCACGCCGAACTTCGACCGTCTCGCGCAGGAGGGCCTGCTCTTCCTCAACGCCTACACGCCGACCGCCAAGTGCGCGCCGTCTCGCTCAAGCATCATGACCGGCCGCCACCCCTGGCTGCTGGGTCCCGCCGCCAACCACTTCCCCTATTTCCCTCCGGAGATCGGCATCCTCCCCGAGGCGCTGGAAAAGGCGGGCTACTTCTACGCGTCCACGGGGAAGGTCTGGGGTCCGGGCCAGTCGCTCAAGGCCGACGGGTCGCCTCGTCCGATGACCGGCAAGGTCTATCAGAAACGCCGCCTGGAGCCGCCGGCGAAAGCGATGGCGCCGAACGACTATGCGGCCAACTTCGCCGACTTCCTCAAGGAGGCGCCGGCCGGGCAGCCCTGGTTCTTCTGGCTGGGCTTCCAGGAACCGCACCGCGCCTACGAGGAGGGCAGCCATGCCCGCTTCGGCAAGAAGCCCGCCGACATCGACCGCGTCCCCGGCTACTGGCCCGACAACGCCACCGTGCGCGGGGACATGCTCGACTACGCCGTCGAAGTGGAGCACCTCGACGCGCAGCTGGGCAAGGTGCTGGAGCAGCTGCGAGCCAAGGGCGAGCTGGACCGGACGCTGGTCATCGTGACCTCCGACAACGGAATGCCTTTCCCGCGGGTCAAGGGCTCCGCCTACGAGCACGCCAACCACCTGCCCTTCGCGGTTCGCTGGCCGGCCGGCATCGCCAAGTCCGGACGCAAGGTCTCCGAATTCGCCAGCTTCGCCGACCTCGCCCCGACCTTCCTCGAGGCGGCAGGACTGCCTTGGGAGAAGTCAGGCCTGATGTCCACGTCCGGACGCAGCCTCTTCGACGTCTTCAGGTCCGACGGCTCCGCCCGCGTCCCCGGCCGGGACTTCACGCTCATCGGACGCGAGCGCAACGACCTCGGCCGCCCCGACGACCAGGGCTACCCCGTGCGCGGCATCGTCATGGAAGGCAAAGTCTACCTCGAGAACGCCGAACCCTCCCGCTGGCCGGCCTGCAATCCCGAGACCGGCTACCTCGACACGGACGCCAGCCCGACCAAGACCTTCATCCTGCAGGCGCGTCGCGACAAAGGCGCCGACCCCTTCTGGCAACTGTGCTTCGGCATGCGCCCGGGACGCGAGCTGTACGACCTGGCCGCCGACCCGGACTGCGTGAAGAACCTGGCCGACTCGCGGCAGCAGGACGCCGAGGCCCTGCGCACCAGACTCTGGGCCGAACTGAAGTCGCAGGGCGACCTGAGGGCGCTCGGCCGGGGCGCAGAATACGAGGCCTTCCCGCATTCGGATGAACGCCGGCGCAATTTCTACAACCGCTACGTCAAGGGCGAGCTGCTGGAAGCCGGCTGGGTGAACCGGACCGACTTCGAACCTGCGCCCATCAAGCCCGCCCGCTGAACCATGCGCCTCCCCGCCCTGCTCTGCCTGCTCACCGCCGCGTTTGCCGCGGGGGCCGAAAAGCGTCCGAACATCCTGTTCTTCTTCGCCGACGACTGGGGCCGCTTCATCCGCGCCTATGCGGAGTCCGACCGCCGCGCCGGACCCAATGAGATCCTGCGCACGCCCAACCTCGACCGTCTGGCCAAGGAGGGAGTGCTCTTCCGCAACGCGCACGTCAACGCGCCCTCCTGCACCCCCTGCCGCAGCTCGCTGCTCTCCGGCCAGCACTTCTGGCGGACCGGTCGCGGCGCCATCCTCCAGGGAGCGGTCTGGGATGAGACCATCCCGACCTACCCGCTCCTGTTGCGTGACGCCGGCTACCATCTCGGCAAGTCCTACAAAGTGTGGAGTCCCGGATCGCCCGGTGACGCGCCCTACGGCGGCCAGACGCACGCCTACGAGAAGGCCGGACGCAACTTCAACAACTTCTCCGAAAACGCCACCGAGCTCGTCGGGAAAGGATCCACCGTCGAGGCCGCGCGGGCCAAGCTCCTCGACGAGGTGCGCGGCAACTTCCGGGCCATGCTCGCCGCCAAGCCCGGCGACAAGCCCTTCGCCTACTGGTTCGGTCCGACCAACACCCACCGGAGCTGGGTGCGGGGCAGCGGCAAGAAGCTGTGGAACATCGATCCTGACTCCCTCAAGGGCAAGCTGCCGCCCTTCCTGCCCGACGTCCCGGTCGTGCGTGAGGATTTGGCGGACTACTTCGGCGAAGTGCAGGCCCTTGACGCGGCCATGGGCGCGCTGCTGGAGGAGCTGGACAAAGCGGGAGAGAGGGCGAACACCCTCATCGCCGTCAGCGGCGACCACGGCGCTCCGGGCTTCCCGCACGGAAAGTGCAACCTCTACGGCTTCGGTACCGGCGTGTCCCTCGTGGTGTCCGGCGCCGGCGTCAAGGGAGGCCGCGTCGTGGATGACATGGTCACCCTTCCCGACCTGGCGCCCACCTTCCTGGAGGCGGGCGGCGTGAAGCCGCCGGCGACGATGACCGGACGTTCCCTCTGGAACGTGCTCACGTCGGAGCGCCAAGGCCTCGTCGACCCCTCGCGCACGTGGGTCGTGGCCGGCCGCGAAAGGCATGTGGAGGTCGCCCGACCCGACTACGCCCCCTATCCCCAGCGCGCGCTGCGCACGCATGACCACGTGCTGATCGTGAACTTCCGGCCTGAGCGCTGGCCCCTCGGCGACCACTACCGCCTCGACGGAAAGGATGAACCGACGTTCGACGAGGTCGCCCGGACCACCTTCGTCACCATTCCCGATGACGACGCCGGCCCGACCAAGGCCTGGTTCGTCGGCGCCCGCAAGTCGCCCGAGTGGTCGGCTATGTTCGAGAAGTTCTACGGCCGTCGTCCGATGTTCGAGCTGTACGACCTGAAGCTCGACCCCCACGAGATGAACAACGTGGCCGAGGATCCCGCCTACGCCGCCGTGCGCAAGGAGATGACCGAGCGCCTCTTCACGATCCTCCGCGAGACCGGCGACCCGCGGATGGTCGACGATGGAAAATATTATGAGACCCCGCCGCTGGCGGGTCCGTTGCCGAAGCAGGAGCAGAAACGCCTGCCCGGCGGCCAGCCGGTCAAGAAGGGCAAGAAGAAGTGAGTCCGGACAACCCTCTGTCCGGCAGCGCCTTGCACGGGCGCTTGCGTGGCCGATAAGCCGCGCCGATTTCCGGCAATCGGCCGCAAGATGGTTCGCCCGCCCCGGCCTTCTGACCAGCATGGGGTCATGAGAAAAAAGTTGGCCGCCATAGGAGCCGGTTACGGCCTGGCCTGGGGATTGGTCGCCCTGCTGGTGATGAAACTTTGCCTCAACGCGGGCTTCAGGGAGCTCACCGGCATCGCCCCGCAGTATCTCCTGGGCGCCGTGCTGACTGGCATCCTGATGACCCTGGCCCTCCATCGTCCGCTGAGCCTCGCGCGTCCCTGGGCCGTGATACCCTGGGGCCTGCTTGCCCTGCTGGGCGGCACGCTGGCCTTCGCCGCCTGCATGCTGGTCGTGAACGTCTGCTACGAATTCATCACTTCACTGGTCAACTTCGGGCCCGAGTTCGCATTCCGGACCCTGACGCACCTGCACGACTCGCTGATCATGTTCTTCTGGTATCCTCTCTACGGTTTCGGAACCGTCGTGCCCATCTTCCTGGCCGTGCTCAACTGCTGGGACCTGCGGCGGAGGATGCTCCTGGCATCCGCCCAGCCCTGCCCCCAGCCCTAGCCCTGGCCCTGCGTCCGCCTCAGGCGGACGCCCTCATTTCCTGCCCAGCTCCTCGCCGCGCTTCTTGGCAGCGATGAGCGCGGCGGCCACCGCCTCGCGGAACTTGGCGGCGGCAAGCGCGTCGAGGCCGGCCTTGGTCGTGCCGCCGGGGGACGTGACCTGGACCCGCAGATTGTCGGGCGTGTCACCAGTGCTTTGCAACAGGGCCAGCGAGCCCTCGAAAGTGCGGCGGACCAGCAGCTTGGCCTGCTCGGGCGTGAAGCCCAGGGCGACCGCCGCCTGCTCGTAGGCCGCGACATACTCGAAGAAGAACCCCGGGCCGCTGCCGGAGACCGCCGTGACCGCGTCAAACATGGACTCCGGCAGCTCGATGACCTCGCCGAGGCCGGAGAGCAGCGCGCCGACGAGCTTCGCGTCCTCCGGAGTCAGCGGCACCGCCGAACAACGGGCGGTCACGCCGCGGCCGATGGCGCCGGGCGTGTTGGGCATCGCGCGGACCACGTTGCGCGCGACGTCGAAGAAGCGCCCGATCGTCTCGAGCTTCGTGCCGGCGAGGATCGACAGCACCAGCTTGCCTTCGGAAAGCGGGCCGTAGCGCTCGTCCAGCCCGTCGAACTGCTGAGGCTTGCAGGCCAGCACCACCGCGTCGGCGCCCTCGAGCAGGTCCTCGGGCCCGGAGGCCACCCGGACCCCGGCGGCCTTCGAGAGGTCGGCCGCGGTGGAGTCGGCGCCGCCGATGACCGCGATGTCAGAGGGGCGGCAGGCCTTGGAGCGCAGCAGCCCCTGGACGATGGCGCCGGCCATCCTGCCGGATCCGATGAAGGCGAGCTTGGGCATGGTCAGAGGGAGCGCACGGCGGCGTCGAGGACCTCGCAGGCCTTGTCGATGTCGCGACCCTCATGGGCGGTGGAGAGGAAGGCCGTCTCGTAAGGTGAAGGCGCGAGGTAGACCCCCTTGTCGAGCGACGTGCGGAAGACCTTGCGGTAGAGGTCGCCGTTCGAGGCGACCGCCTGGTCGTAGTTGCGCACCCTCTGCGCGTTGAAGAAGAGCGAGAACATCGAGCCGACCTGCGGGACCTGGAGCGGAACGCCCTTGGCCTGAGCGGCGGCGAGGAGCGTGTCACGGACGCGGCGTCCGAGCGCGTCGAGCCGCGCGAATGGGTTCTGCGCCTTCAGCTTGCGGACCGACGCGAGACCCGCGGCCATCGCGAGCGGATTGCCGGAAAGCGTGCCGGCCTGGTAGACCGGGCCGAGCGGCGCGAGCTTGTCCATGATCTCGGCCTTGCCGCCGAAAGCGCCGACCGGCAGGCCGCCGCCGATGATCTTGCCCATGCAGACCAGGTCGGGCACGACGTCGTGCAGGCCCTGCGTTCCCGCGAGCGAGAGACGGAAGCCCGTCATGACCTCGTCGAAGATGAGCACCGCGCCGTGCTTCGTGCAGAGCGCGCGCAGGCCGGCGAGGAAACCGTCGTCCGGCAGGATCAGTCCGACGTTGGCGGGATAGGGCTCGACGATGAGGCCGGCGACCTGTCCTGCGTTGGCGTCGAAGAGCGCGGAGAGCGCGGGCAGATTGTTGTATTCGGCGACCAGCGTGTCGGCGGCGGTGCCCGGCGTCACGCCGGCGGAGTCGGGATTCCCCTGCGTGAGCGCGCCGGAGCCGGCCTTCACGAGGAGCGAGTCGACGTGGCCGTGGTAGCAGCCGGAGAACTTGATGATCTTGTTACGACCGGTGTAGCCGCGGGCGAGGCGGATGGCGGACATCGTGGCCTCCGTGCCGCTGTTGGTCATGCGGACCTTCTTCACCGCGGGCACGCAGGACAGGATGAGCTCGGCCATCTCGACTTCGAGCGGGTTCGGCGTGCCGAAGCTCGTGCCGCGGTCGAGCGCCTCGCGGACCGCCGCACGGATGTCGGGGTCATTGTGTCCATGGATGGCCGGCCCCCAGGTGAGGACGAAGTCGACCAGCTCCTTGCCGTCGGCCGTGGTGAGCCGGGCCCCGTCCGCGGACCGGGTGAAGAAGGGGGTGCCGCCGACCGAACGGAACGCGCGCACGGGCGAATTGACCCCGCCCGGGATCATCGCGAGGGCGCGCTGGAAGAGCTGCTCCGAATTGTTCACGGAGTCACAGGTAGCGCCCCCTCGTGCCGGGGCAAGCGCTGACGGCGAGCCGCGGCGGTTGACGGCGTCCGGAAAGGGGATACCGAGCAGGCATGGGCAACGAGATCGTCCTCACGTTCGCGGGCGGCATGGCCGCGGCCCTCCTCCTCGGCTACCTGGCCCACC
The DNA here is from genome assembly GCA_903860195.1 of uncultured Opitutia bacterium. Lineage (GTDB taxonomy): Bacteria > Verrucomicrobiota > Verrucomicrobiia > Opitutales > UBA953 > UBA953. The sequence goes on from CAIOPO010000109.1 coordinate 7,093, forward strand.
GCGTCGGACTCTCCCCCATCGTGGGCTACCTGCTCGCGGGCGTGGCGGTCGGACCGCACACGCCCGGCTTCGAGGCCGACGTCCGCGTGGCCGAACAGTTCGCCGAGATGGGCATCATCCTGCTGATGTTCGGCGTGGGCCTCAAGTTCCACCTCCAGGAGCTGGCGGCCGTCTGGAAAGTGGCCGTGCCCGGAGCCCTGCTGACCAGCTTCTGCACCACCCTGCTCACCGCGACCGCGCTGGTCGCCGCCGGCGTCGAGGAAAGCCAGGCGATCGTGGCCGGCCTGGCCGCCTCGGTGGCGAGCACGGTCGTGCTCATGCGCGTGCTCTCCGACAACCGCGACCTTTCGACCCGCTCCGGACACATCGCGGTCGGCTGGGTGGTCGCCGAGGACCTGTTCACCGTGCTGCTCATCGTCGCGCTGCCCGTGCTGGCCGAGCACGGCACGAAGGACCTCGGCGCGCTGGGGCTCCCCCTGCTGTTCGCCGCGGCCAAAGTGGCCCTGTGCACGGTGCTCGCGGTGGTGCTCGGCGGGAAGGTGATCCCCTGGATCCTCAACCGCGTGAACGAGACCCGGTCGCGCGAGCTCTTCATGCTGGCCACCCTGGCGCTCGCGCCGGGCATGGCCCTCCTCTCCGCGCGGCTCTTCGGCGTGTCGGTGGCGCTCGGGGCGTTCCTCGCGGGGCTCGTGGTGGCCCGCTCGAACTTCTCCGCGCGCGCGGCGGCCGAGGCGCTGCCGATGCGCGACGCCTTCTCGGTGCTGTTCTTCGTCTCGGTCGGCCTGCTCTTCAATCCCGGCCAGCTGATGGCCGACCCCCTGCCGGCCCTGGCCATCTTCGGGGTGGTCGCCGTCGGCAAGCCGGCCGTGGCCGCGCTGATGGCCCGCCTGGCGGGCGAACCCAAGGGCACCGGCCTGCAGGTCGGTTCGGCGCTGGGCCAGATCGGCGAGTTCACCTTCGTGCTGGGCGCGTCGGCGAAGACGCTCGGGCTCATCGGCGACGGCGTCTGGAACGGCCTGGTCGCCGCGGCGATGGCCTCGATCGCCCTCACGCCCAGCGTCTACCGGCGCCTCCGCCAGCGCGTGCGCCGCGCGGCCAGCCGTCCCTCCTCCACGCAGGCCCCGACGCCCGGACACGCCATCATCGTGGGTTATGGCGACGTGGGAAGGCGGGTGCACGAGGACCTGAAGGCCAAGGGCGTCCCGGTGACCGTGGTGGACAGCGACATCGTGCTCGTGAAGGAACTCCAGAAGTCAGGCGTGCGCGCCCTGTGCGGGGACGGCGGCTCCCTGGAAGTGCTCAACGAGGCCGGCCTGCCGCAGGCGGGATCGCTGCTGGTGTGCTGCGCCATCGCCGAGCCGGGACCGCTGCTGCACGGACTGGCGCGACGGATGCCGGGACTGCGCATCGCGGTGCGCCTCGTCGAAGGCGTGACCAGCGAGCTCGTGTCGGGCACGGATTTCACGGTCATCAGCGAGGACAGCGCCGCCGCGGACGACATCACCGACGTCGCCACGGGCAGGGTATGGTGCGTAGAAACACGAGTGTCTGCCTGGGGGGCGAATACATTCTGTTTCAGGGGGGCAAGGGGGGGACCCTTGTTTTCGCATGATCCCCACCGTAGTGCATGTCTCAACACTTCGCTCATCGCTTCGCATCTTGAAGACTCCCCTTGAGCGCGAAGCCGAAAATGGCCGGCGCCCATCTCGCACATAGGGTGG
>CAIOPO010000110.1 GCA_903860195.1 uncultured Opitutia bacterium
CGCTGCCGTCCCGGAGGTCGACCCGGTGCGGCTCGCCTACATGGGCCATTCGCTCGGCGGCAAGACGTCGTTCTACGCGGGCTGCCTCGATCCGCGCGCCCGCGCGGTCGTGGCGAGCGACTTCGGCATCGCGTGGGACGCCACCAACTGGGGTGATTCCTGGTACTTCGGCCCCAAGCTCGCCGGCATGCGTGCGTCAGGACTCGAGCACGGCGACCTGCTCGCCCGCATGGCTCCGCGAGGATTCTTCCTGATCGCCGGGCAGTATGACGGTGAGCAGAGCCGACCGCAGCTCGAACTCGCTGCGGCCGCCTATCGCCGAGTCGGCGCCGACGAAGAGGCCCTTCGAATGTTCGATCACAAGTCCGGACACCAGCCGAGCTTCGATTCCCTCCGTGCGGCCTACCGATGGCTGGCCGTGCGTCTGGACCGCCCTCAGCCTGACCTCGCGTTCCTCGACGAACTCGAACGCCGGCAGGCCGCTGCGCCGAAGCGCTGAGCTCAGCGCTTGCCTTCCTTCTTTTTCTTGCCGCCCTTGCCCGGCTCTCCGGCCGTGACCGTTTCCGGCTTCGGCTTGGCGCCCGTGCGCGGCACGGCCTGTCCGCCGCTGACGGCGATGACCCGGAGCGCCGTGGCCTTTTCCTCGTAGGTCACCAGGCCGCTTTCGAAGTCCACATACCAGGCGCGGGAGGGTCGGTTCACCTGCGGGGTCGAGGACCAGTAGGCGGCGGCGTGGACGCCGGAGAGCAGGGTCGTGTCGACCGAAGGGGATGATTTGGAGTCGTCGCTGAGGGAGCGGAGCTCCTTGACGTTAGGCAGTCGCCACTTGCCCGCCTTGGACGGCGGCAGCGCCGCGCAGTGGGCGAGGGCCTGCTCCCAGGTCATCTCCTTTTCGGAGGGCGCCTTCTGCCAGACCAGGCCCGTGCGCTGGTCCGTCACCGTCCCGTCCTTGTTGTCGACGAGCGCCGGGCCGCGGCCCGTGACCGAAGCGCCCGCCACGCACCAGACATGCACCGGGTGATCGCCTCCGGCGCTGACGGACTCCGACTTGGGATGCGCGCCGATGCCGCCGCCGGTGTTGGCGAGCCAGACCCGGTCGCGTTGGCCGGGGGAGTCGGACCACCAGTAGCGCGCTTCGCTCCGGGTGAAGACGGCGGTGTCGAGCGCCGGGCCGTGCATCCCCTGGTTGAGCACCGCGAAGAGTTCCATGCTGGTGGGCAGGCGCCAGTCGTCCCGCCCGCCGAGCTTGAGGTCGGCCGCATAGGCCTTGGCCTTCTCCCAGGTCATCTCGCCCCCGTCGGCCTTCTGCCAGACGAGCCCCGTGAGCCGGTCCGTGACCGTGCCGTTGCCGTTGTCCTTGAAGGCCGGAACGTGGCCCGTGAAGTCGGAGTCCTCGCCGAAGGACGCGGTGAAGGTCCGGGTGGCGCCGGTGTCCGACAGTTTGTAGGAAGGGGTCGTCGCCGCCCAGGAAGCGAAGGGCAGCAGCAGGGCGCAAAGGAGTCGCATCATACGATGCAACCCCGTCGGGGCGGATTAGTTGCCCAAGTTCACTGCTCCGTCGCCAGCCACTGCACCGCGTCGACAATCACGTAGCCGTCGGAGCCCCCGTTGCCGATCTCCACCCAGCCTTCCCGGCCGGACTTGAAGTCGAACGTGCCGAGCGGATGGAAGGGCGCGTCGCCGGCCGGCGGGTTCTTCTGGTTGACCGTGACCGTCGATTCGCCGTCGGCATGACGGATGCGGACCTGGACGTTGCTGCCTCGGTTGGGATTGGCGCCGTAGGAGAAGGCGACGCGATAGCGGCCTGCCTTGGGCAGGTCGGGCGTGTACCTGGCCGTCTGCTCGCCCTTGCCGGCGTTGCCGTCGTGGCGATAGCCCTCGCCTATGAAGCCCGGAGTGGAAGTGCTGGTCGATCCGAAGCCCTTGAGTTCGGCCTGGTCGTCGTCGATGACGATTCCCGGCAGCGTCGACTTGGCGACGCCCTTGCCCGTCGGGGCGGCGGGAAGGAAGTCGAGCACCTGGTTGACCGCGAGCAGGCGCTCCTTGAGGCGGGCGTAAGGCACGTCCTGCACCGAGGTGCCCGCCTCGATGGCCAGGCCGGCCGCCACGGCGGCGGACTGCCCCATCACCATGAAGACCGGCTCCATGCGGATCGAACCGTAGGCGATGTGGCTGGCGCTGAGGCAGACCGGCACGAGCAGGTTGGTGCACTCGGAGGCGCGCGGACGGATGCTGCGGTAGCTGACGGGGTAGGGCTTGCTGGGGACCTGGACGTCGCCCTCGTTGCGCACGAATCCCTCCTTGGTCACGAAGCGCTGGATGTGGTGCGAGTCCATGTTGTAGGCGCCCATGCCGACCGAGTCCTCCACGACCTCGGTGCGCCGGCAGTTCTTCTCGGTCATCACGTAGTCGGAGACCATCCGCCGGGCCTCGCGCACGTACAGCTGTCGCGGCCAGTTGCCGTTGTCCTTGAACTCGTCCTTCGCCAGACCGAAGCGCTGGAAGGCGAGCCGCATCTTTTCCGGCACGCGCGGGTGATGGGCGTAGGTCCACATCAGGCCCTTCTGCCAGACTTCATGCGCCTTCCAGATCTTCTCGCGCGTCGCATGGTCGGCCTCGGCGTAATCCCAGTTCTGCCCGATGAAGTCCGTGCTGACCGCGAAATTGTTGTTGGTGTCGGTCTTGCGGTTGGGCATCGGGGTCGGGGCCCAGGAGATCCTGTCCTCCCCGGCCTCGACGTTGCGCAGCGCGAGCTCATACCAGCGCTCGTCGTAGCCCTCGGGCTTCTCCCAGTCGCGGCGGTTCTCCGGGGCGTCGGTCGTGCACATGCGGAAGTTGTAGGCCTGGACCTTGCGGTCGCCGGACCCGTCGGGGCCGGGGGCCTCCTTCTCGATGCCGGGCAGCAGGCCGCTGGCGGGGTCGCCCTTCTTCGCGTAGGGGTCGACCTCGACCTTGAACTGGTGATGGCGCGCGTGTCCGACCTGGACGCCGTTGAGCGTCTCGCCGTAGGTCGCGTTGGCCTCACGGCCGACGTGGTAGCTGACACCGGCCTTGGCCATCAGGTCGCCCTCGTAGGTGGCGTCGATGAACACCTTGCCGGTGAATTCGCGTCCGCTCTCCATCACGATCCGGACGATGCGGGCGCCTTCCTTGACGACGCCCTTCTTCAGGTCGAGACGTTCGCCGAAGACCACCGACACCTTCGCGCCC
>CAIOPO010000111.1 GCA_903860195.1 uncultured Opitutia bacterium
ACGAACAGGCCGTCTTCTTTCGCCAGAAGATGAATGGTACATTCTTTCGTCTCACGGCCGCCGGCAAGGTATGGGCGAAGCAGGCTTTGCGCAGCCGCATGGAAGCCGAACTGCGGGCGGAATTCCGCGAGCGCCGCGCGGAGGAAACTAAAATACTGGGCGATAAGCTCACCGACCCGGCCCAACTTATCCGTGCCTGGGATGATTAACTTATGAATGACGAAGATGACTATTCGGTGAATCGCGGCCGACACTACCCCGTGGAGCCGCAGTATTTCGAGTTTTGTGAGTATGGATGCCAGGGTGATGGTCATCGGCTGGTCTGGGATCCCATGACGCAAACCTTGGAGATAAGGGACCGTGAAGGATTCAAGTCCGCCAAAAAACTGCCGACCCCGACCCGGACACAGTGGAAAGCCTTCTGGTTCTTACTCGACCGCGCCGATGTCTGGAATTGGCAGTCCAAGTACGAAGACGAAACCGGGATCTGTGATGGAGGTGGTTGGCGCCTGGATGCTTCTTTTGCCGGTCGTTACATCAAGACGGGTGGCTACAATGCCTACCCCGACACGCACGGGACCAATTATCAGCCGGGGTCGCCCTTTGATATCTTAAGCACGGCCATACTGCTGCTTTCGCAGGGCGAGTTCCCGGGCTTGGAAGATTAAGGGGCCGAACACGAGGTCAGGCCGTTACTCGGTTTGAGCTGATACTAAACTTGGGTGAAAAGGCTGGTTTTGGTATCACGTTGTTTCAGTAACGGCCTGACCTCTGTCCGCAGGGTTGCAGGCGGGGCGGGGGAGGGTATATAAGAATGATATGTCCCATGTGCCCCGAGCTGAGCTGATTCGTCAGGCCTGGAAGGTCTCATGCGGGGGCAGGTTCTCGGAGAAGGGGCTGGTGGACTCGGTACTGGAACTGGCCGAGGAGAAGCTGCGTGCGAAGCTGCGACAGGCTCTGCCGGCGGTCTGGTCGCACCTGGATGACGCCGGTTCCCCAGCGGAGTGGCTCTTGGCCACGGGTCTGGACGGTGAATCGATTGACACGATGAACTCGACGATCGGAGCCGGTCTTCCGCAACCGGGCAAGAAGGCGGGTCTGCACGGCTATGCGCTGCGCCCCCAGGACTTCCCGGCCTTGCTCTTCTTGTCATTGGTCGCCGCCCGCTTGGCGACGCCATACGAGGGCGGGGGACCGCATCGTAAGGTCCGCGCCCAGTTCTGGTACGCTCCGGAGTTGGCGATCATAGTCATGCGCTGCCTGCCCCCGAAACTCGACCTGCTCGCCGTTGAGCAGACCCTCCGCTACATAATGCAGGCGCCTGAGGGGAGTCGTGATGGTTCGATCGGTTTTCAGACAAGCATGCTCGGATGGCCAGACGGAGGTCCCTTCAACATCGGTGAGTCGCCAACCGATGGATATCTGACCCAAGGATTGGCTCAATTCGTACTCCCTGAGGACCCTAAGAATGACAAATAAGCCCGATTCATTCCGCTCACCGATCCGGCACCCTTGTCCCTTGGGCGCCATGGGGCCGCTCTACATGATTCGGCAGGACAACGGAGACTATCAGTGCCGCAAGTGCGATAAGCCCGTGGCGGACCTCAGCGGCCGGAGCCTTGAGGAAGTGCGAACCTACATCCAGGCGAACCCCGGCACCTGCATCAAAGTCGCCCCCAAGCACATCCTCCGCCACGAGTAGATGCAGTATGGGGTCAGACGAGAGTTTGTTATCAGCGGGACTTGTCCACGGCCTTAACCTTGGCTTGGCGCAATGCGACGTTAGATCTTTTCCTGTTTCCGGCATGGTTCTGGAGATAGCTGTCTTGGGCAATGAACGGATAAGTCGGCCTTGGCATGCTGTTCAGGCCTAAGCCCCAATGTGTCGTCGCAAGGATTGATAACGCGGCGGCGTGTGGCTCGCCCGTCCGGAGATTGTTGGATGAGTTATAGCAGAAGTATTCTGATGGCTTTTGATTAAGAATTAGGTTGCCATGGTGGTGGCTAGCATGAGCATTAGCCCCATGCACACTGTCTTGTTCGCCATTTATGACGGGACATCCATCCTGTTCACCTATGTCCTGCTGGGCGCCATCGGCTTGACCATGTTTGGACGTGGAAAGTTCGGGGCCCCCTTGGTATTGAAATCTTGGTATGCAAGCAACAAGCCGCAGGCCGACGGCTTTTTCATCTGCATAACCGGACGCAGATCAGGCATCATCGGCTGGATGTTCGCCTTGCTGGGCATTGATCCAGTGACCACCCTTAGGGTGAGTGCTTCGCGCGTAGAATTCAACTCATCCTCTCTCGCCGGCACCGCTCATCGCATCACCCCTTTGGTCTCTGTTTCTTCAAGTTTTTTCGGTTATCACAAGCCCATCTACGCCTCCATAATCGTCGGCTTACTGTCAGGTATGTTCGTTGCAGTCTTTATGATACCGCTCATGAACCTCAACATGGGGGAGGCGGGGGTTTTCTTTGGCCTGATATCAAGCTTTGTCGTCGGCCTCTTGCTGGCTTTTCTTTATTATAAGTTCAATAAGACAAAGACGATAGGTTTCGCCGAGGTAGGCGGCTTGGCCTGCGAGATCAGCTTTAAGCCTTCCGTGATTGAAGGTGTGACTATCGACGAGGCACAGGCTAAGTATGCGGCGGAGCTGATGCAGCACCTTATCCAGACTCGATTGGATCGTTGATAAAGCGGGGGATGAATGCGGGTCAGGCCGCTCCCTCTGAGGTCACGCAGCTTAAAGAAGCTGAAGTGCGCGAATTAAGGAGAGTTTGAATGTAGGCGCGGCCTGGTCGCTTAGTCGGAGTAAGTCATGCCAGACCCCATTATGACACGCAGGATCTGGCTCGTGGTGTTGGCTTTTGGTGTGGTTTGGGCATAAGGGGGCCATGCTTAAACCTTGGAGCAAGCGTCTGAACCTGACTGCGCAGCCGATCGTCTGGCTGGATGTTGAACGTCGCAAGGTCGACCCGGAGCCGGCCTTGTCGACGGTGCTGGATGGTGATCGGCTCGTCACCTACGTGCATGATCAGCGACTGCGTCCGGCCGCCGAATCCAGCGGCGGCGGTGAGCTGGCGGAGTTCAAGCCGTGGACGGCTTTGGTCGAGGATGTCCTGGCACGGGTCGAACAGGGCGCGTTGATCGCCGGCTACAGCACGGCTGAACTGGATCTGCTGACCGCCGCCCGCCCGGAGCGCGCCGAGTGGATCAGTGAGCATTACCTGAACGCCAACGCAGGCCCCTGGTTCCGCAAGCATCGCCCGGCGGTCTATGCCGAGCTGAGCGCGAAGCTGCCGAAGGACTCCTTTCGCAAGAAGGTCGGGCTGAGCGATTACCTGGGGGTGCCGGAAGTGAAGTATCATGTCCCCAACCGGCTGGACGGTTTCAGTCCGGCCGAGACGCTGAAGCGCGTCCGCGACGGATTGGTCAGGACTGACGGGTTGTACGGACGCCTCAGCGAGGACCTGCGTGTCAGCTGGAAGAACCTCATCAAATACAACCAGCACGACGTCAAAGGCATGAAGCACCTGGCCGAATTCATCCACGCCCAGTAATGGGGTCTGACCCCATTATGGCCCCGGGAGTCTGCGGGGGCTGAGGGGCGGGCTTGCGTAGTGCGCGGACGGACGGAGGATGGGTGCAGGTGATGCCCCGCCATGCCAGTCGTTTGCCAATCGTCTGGTCAGCTTTCCGACATACGGACCGCCGATGGACGGCAGGCACAGGGTCCGCGTGAGGCGAATTTCCAAACATGATTCCAAAGCTCCCCGTCCTTCTCGCGCTCGCTTTGCCGCTGGCCGGCCCGCTCGTCGCCAAGCCGTTGCAGGTCTACATACTCGCCGGGCAATCCAACATGGAGGGGCACGCCAAGGTGGAGACGATCCCGTATATCGCGGAGGACCCCGCCACGAAGGCATTGCATGGTCGCTTGATCGGCGCCGACGGCAAGCCGCGCGCGGCTGACCACGTCTGGATCAGTTATTACACCGGCATCGGCGAGAACAACGGGGAGGGATTCGGTAAGCTGACCACGGGCTACGGGTCACGTCGGGATCCGACCCAGGACGGTGGCAAGATCGGTCCCGAATACGCCTTCGGTCTCGCGCTCGACCGGGCCACGGACGCGCCGGTGCTGCTCATCAAGACGGCTTGGGGCGGCAAGTCCCTCAATCATGATTACCGTCCGCCGTCCGCAGGTGCCTACCCGCGCTCGCCGAAGGACATCGAGAAGAACACCCACACCGACGCGGATACGGGGAAGTATTACCGTCTGATGGTAGAGCACGTGAAGCGCGTGCTGGCAAACCCCGCGCGCGTCTGCCCCGCCTATGATCCCAAGCAGGGTCATGAGATCGCCGGTTTCATCTGGTTCCAGGGGTTCAATGACATGGTCGACGGCAATTACTATCCCAAGCAGCCGAAGGGTCAGGAGGGTAAACGCTTTGTCGGTTACTCTGACCTGCTGGCCAAGTTCATCGTCGACGTGCGCAAGGACCTCGGCGCGCCCAAGATGCCTTTCGTCATCGGGGTCATGGGCGTGGGAGGGAAGAATCCCGGCAGTGAGGACAACCTGGCATTCCGCGAGGCGATGGCCGAGCCGGCCGCCCGTCCGGAATTCCGCGGCAACGTCAGCGCCGTGCGCACGGCTCCCTTCTGGGACGAGGAGCTGGGCGCCATCCAGGAGAAGAAGGAGAAGGTGCGGCAGATGGCCTTCGAGCTCAGGAACAAGGGCAAGCGCTCCGCCAACGCCGACGGCAAGATGACCGACGCCCAGCAGAAGGCATACCTCAAGGACTATGAGGCCAAGCTCATCAGCGCGGAGGAGGCGGCCAAGCTCAGCCGTGGCGCCTCCAACGCCGGTTACCACTATCTTGGAAGCGCCAAGACCTTCGCGCAGGCGGGCGAGGCCTTCGCGGCGGCCGCCCTGGCCCTGAGACCGGCGCGCTGAGGGCACGTCCCTCGTTGACACGTTGGCAAGGGGCGGAGCGCTGCATGGCTTTATGACTCTCTATGACAAGTGGGTCAGTGGACGGCTTGCGTGCACGCGGGCAGGATGGCGGCCCTATGAGCTCCGATCGACGCGAATTCCTGAAAACACTCTCCTTGGGCGGTCTCGCCCTTTTCACCACCGACTGGACGAGGCTCGTCACTGAGGCCAAGGCGACCTCCGGGGGCAAGGTGCTGCCGGCCCTGCCGGGCGAGACGGTCAGCCCCGATGGCGACCAGCTGCGCGCCTTCTGGCAGGACTCCGCGGGCTACTTCGAACTCTGCCTCAACGGCACGATCTACGATGAGGTGCCGGACCTGGAAGACGACGAGGATGACGGGTTTGATTCCTCAGAATTCGAACAAGAGGAAGGCGAATCCGACGAGGACTTCGAGGCCCGCATCGATCAAGCCCGCGACGAATGGGACAGTGAGCAGGAGTCGGAACGCAGAAGCCGCCAGGAAGACCACGAGTTCGACTGGTACCGCAACAGCTGCCCGGGCGCCCAGGCGGTGCCCTACCTGCAGGGGCTTTTCTCGACGTTGGACGAAAAGGAGGATGCGGTCGACGCCGGTGACTACGCAGAAATCGGAAGCATCGAGTTCTACGACGGCGCCTGCCCTGGCAATGACACCTACGTCGCCGCGACGGCCCCCGACTATGAGACTCTCGCCGCTTTGCAGCGCGTGCTGACCGCCCTCAATTGGAATTGCCGCGTGGTCATCGTGGAGCCGAATCCCAATGATGCTGCGAAGGCGTAGCGCGGCCAAGGGCCGCGAGGGGGCACGCTGGCACGGGGGCACAGGACGAGCCACTAGTTGACGGGTTGGCAAGATGACAAGGGGACGAGAGGCAAAGGGACAGGGATAGGGAGGCACAGAGGCCCGGAGGCACAGAGGATCGGGAGGCGTGGGAGCGGACGACGAGGGTCGTCGGCCCTACCCATGCGTGCGTGGTCTTGACGGGCGGGCGTGGGTCGGCTGGCTGGAGGCATGAGCTCCTACCGGCACATTGTGATCTTCCAGTTCAAGGCCGACGCTCCGGCGGCCAAGGTGCAGGGGGTGGTGGACGCGTTCAAGGCACTGCCGTCCAAGCTGCCCGCGATCAAGGGCTTCGAATGGGGCACGAACGTGAGCCCGGAGAATCTCAACCAGGGCTTCACGCACGTCTTCACGCTGACGTTCGCTTCCAAGGAAGATCTGGAAAAGCGCTACCTGCATGAGCCGGCCCACCAGGAGTTCGTCGCCATGCTCGGAGGGGTGCTGGAGAAGGCGATGGTGGTGGATTATTTTGCGGCGTAGCCGCAGGGGCGGGGTCAGGGCTGGGGATGGGGAGGCACGTACTAGCTGGCCAGCGGGCAAGTTGACGGGTTGACAAGGGGGGACGAGGCAAAGGGACAGGGATAGGGGCAGAGACAGGGCTAGGGATAGGGTTGGGGCTAGGGGAGGAGCGGGGGAACGGGGGACGGCCGACGAGGGTCGTCGGCCCTACCTGGGCGGAGGGCGCGGCGAAGCCACGCCCCTGCCTGCGGCCGCCCTGCGGCGGCCAGCTAGGTCGGCAAGCAGTGCCGGCCCTACCAGGATGCAGGCAGTTGCCGCGCGCGTTTATCCTTCATCTCCCATCATGCATCATCCATCGTTCTTCACCCCAATGCGCCTGTTCTCTTTGTTCACGCTCACGCTGCTTGGGGTGATCTCGCACGGAGCGGAAGATCCGCGACGCGGGATGGTCGCTTCGGTCCATCATCTGGCGACGGAGGCGGGGGTTGAAATGATGCGCCGCGGAGGCAACGCGGTCGACGCCGCAGTGGCCACAGGGCTGGTGCTCGGGGTGGTGGACAGTCATAACTCGGGCCTGGGCGGGGGTTGCTTCATGCTGATCCGTCTGAGCGACGGGCAGGTGGTCGCATTGGACGGACGTGAGACGGCGCCGGCTGCGGCGAAGTCGGACATGTTCGTGCGTGACGGCAAGGCGGTGCCGGAACT
>CAIOPO010000112.1 GCA_903860195.1 uncultured Opitutia bacterium
CCATCGACATCTGGTGCAAGGTGCACGGCGACCAGCGCGAGCAGGCCGCCGCGCTCGGCGACGAGGCCTTCGCGGCGCTGCTGAAGAGGCACGACGTCCGCCTCGGCGTGAGCACCCGCTACCCGCTCGGGCCCTTCAGGCTCCAGGAAGAGATGGCCTGGGTGAAGAAGCACGGCGGCACGACGCTCGTCTGCGGCAGCACCGGTCCCAAGAATCCGCAGGGAGCGGAGGCCCGCTCGGCGATTGCCAAGTTCCTCGAGGACATGAAGCCCCACGCGGCCAAGGCCGAGGAGCTCGGCGTGCGCATCGCGATCGAGAACCACTCCAACCAGGCGCTCCACCACCCCGACTCCCTCCGCGCGTTCGCCGAGCTGAACAAGTCCCCCGCGCTGGGCGTGGCCTTCGCCCCGCACCACCTGCACGAATGGGCCGACCAGATCCCGGCGCTCCTCCGTGACCTCGGCGCGAGGAACCTGCCGTTCATGTATTTCCAGGAGCACTCCGAGGGCATCTTCAAGAAGGCCTCGAAGGAGGAGGAGCTCCGACAGATGGCCGGCCGCGGCAAGCTCGACTACCGTCCGGTCGTGAAGGCCCTGCGCGACATCCGCTTCGACGGGCTCGTCGAGCTGTTCATGCATCCCACGCCGCGCGGGATTCCGGTCCTGCCGACCACGCCCGAGGTGACCGCGCTGATCAACGAGTCGCGCGCCTACGTCGAGAAGTGCCTGCGCGAGACCGCATGATCCCATGATCCTGCGTCCCGCCGTCCTGCTCGCCGCCGCCGCGGCGTCCGCCGCGCCGCTCGTCACCGGCTTCGAACGCTTCCATGCGGCCGCGCCGACGGCCGAGGGCGGACGCCTGCTTTACAACGAGCTCGGCTGCGTCAACTGCCACGGCGGTGAAACCGGCCTGCCGGCGATGCGCGGACCGGCGCTCGCCGCGGTCTCCCAGCGCGCGCAGGGAGCATGGATCCGCAGGTTCGTCGCCGATCCGCAGTCAGCCCATCCCGGCTCCTTGATGCCCCAGGTCCTGGCCCAGCCCGACGAGAAGACCCTCGTCGCCGTCGAGCATTACCTCGCCTCGCTCGGGCCCAAGGCGAAGCCGAGGCCCGCGGACATCCGCCACGTCAACGCCGCCCGCGGCAGCGGACTCTACCACTCCCTGGGCTGCGTCGCCTGCCACGCTCCGGGCAAGGACTTCGTGCCGGACCAGGGGGCGCCGAAGGACTCCGAATTCACCCATGCCTCCGTCGCCTTCCCTGACCTCAAGACCAAGTATTCGTTGGAGTCGCTGAGCGCCTACCTGCAGGACCCGCTCAAGGTGAGGACCGACGGCCGCATGCCGAAGACCGCGATGGAGAAGCAGGACGCCATCGACATCGCGGGCCACCTGCTCGGCTTCCAGGGCAGCGACGGGCGCGTCGGTCCGCAGGTCACGGCCGTCAAGGCCGACCCCGCTCTCGCCATCACCGGCCGCAAGGCCGTCATCGCCGCTCGCTGCGCGGCGTGCCATGAGCTCCCGAAGGACGCCGCGGCCGCGCCCGTGGCCTTGAAGCGCGCCGAAGGCGGCTGCCTCGAGCCCGGCCACGCCAAGGGCCCGCGCTATGCGCTGAGCGACGCGCAGCGCGCCTCACTGAGGCTCTTTCTCGCCAGCAAGGACGAGTCCGCTTCGCCCAAACTGGCCGCCGACCTCACGCTGCAGGCGCTCAACTGCGTCGCCTGCCATGAGCGCGACGGCAAGGGCGGACCGGACGCCGCCCGCAAGGCCTACTTCGAGGGCGATCACAATCTCGGTGACACCGGACGTTATCCGCCGCCCTTGACCGGCGTCGGCGGCAAGCTCCGCCCCGAATGGCTGGCGAAGGTTCTAGAGGGTGAGAACCGCGTCCGCCCCTACCTTCGTGCGCGCATGCCGGTTTACGGCAAGGCCACCGACGGACTCACTCGGCTCCTCGGCGTCGCCGACGCGCGCGCCCCCCTCAAGTTCGAGGGCGGTGATGACGCCGCAGGCCGCAAGCTGCTCGGGACCGAGGGCGGCGCCGGCTGCATCACCTGCCATCGTTGGGGCGACCGCCCTTCGCTCGGCGTCCAAGGCCCCGACATCAGCAACATCGCGGCCCGCCTGCAGGAAGGCTGGTTGCGCGAGTACCTCATCAATCCGGCCGCCTACCGCCCCGGCACGCTCATGCCTTCCTTCTGGCCCGGCGGGAAGTCGTTCAATCCCGCGATCCTCGGCGGCGACACCGACCGTCAGATCGCGGCGATCTTCAAGTTCGCCGAAAGCGCCAACGGCGAGCCCGAAGGTTTCCCGCAGAACCGCAACGGCGAGTTCGAAATCGTGCCCAAGGACCGTCCGGTCGTCCAGCGGGCCTTCATCGAGGGCGTCGGCACCCACGCGATCCTCGTCGGATTTCCCAGCGGCGTGCATCTCGCCTATGACGGCGACAAGGGCGGGCCGGGCGTGGCGTGGAAGGGAAGGTTCTTCGACGCCTATCTGACCTGGTTCTCCCGCTTCCCGATCTTCGAGAAGCCCCTGGGCGCCGAGATCTTCGCCTGGCCGAAGCCGTCCGGGCGCTTCCTCGGCTACCGGCTCGACGCCAAGGGCAGCCCGACGTTCATCACCGAGCAGGCCGGCGTGCGCGTCGAGGAGACCTTCGAGGGCGTCGAGGGCGGCCTGCGCCGCACGTTGGTCTGGTCGCCGACGCCCGACTTCACGCCCGTCATCCTGCATCCCGAGGGACTCTCTCGTACCGAGGCGCCCGGCTCTTCCGCCGGACGCCGCGTCTTCACCTATCTCTGGAAATGAAAGCCGTCTTCACAGCCCTCCTGGCCGCGGCCGCCCTGGACGCCGCGCCTTCCTATGAGATCGCCGACATCCTGACCGCGAGCACCGCCGCCGACACCCGCGCCAAGGACTGGAAGCCCGGGCAGGGCCTGGCGCTCGAAGTCAGCGGCATGGACTGGACCGACGACGGCCGTCTCGCCCTCTGCATCCGCAAGGGCGAGGTGTGGGTGCTCGACGGCGTCCTCGCGCCCAAGCCGGACAAGGTGACCTACCGCCTCTTCGCGTCCGGACTGCACGAGCCCCTCGGCCTGCTGCGCGACGGCAAGGACCTGCTCGTCACCCAGCGCACCGAGACCACCCGCCTGCGCGACACGGACGGCGACGGCGCCGCGGACGAGTATCTGACCGCCGGCGCGGGCTGGAACGTGTCCGGCGCGTATCATGGCTACGCCTACGGACCCAAGCGCGACGGCAAGGGCGACCTGTGGGTGACCCTCAACGTCGACATGGGCGACCATTCCGACAACAAGGCCCCGTGGCGCGGCTGGGGCGGAGTGCTCGGCAAGGACGGCAAGTTCGTGCCCATGGTCGCCGGCATGCGCTCGCCCTGCGGGCTCGGCGCCAACCTCGACGGCGACATGTTCTGCGTCGACCAGCAGGGCACCTGGATCCCCACCACGCCCATCTACCATCTTCGCAAGGGAGCGTTCTTCCTGAACCCCGAAGGTATCGCCTCCCAGGGCCTGCCGGAGTCGCCGCTGAAGCTCTCCGCCAAGATTCCGGAAAAGCGGCCTTATCCCGAGGCCGTGGGGGCGTTGCCCGAGATGCGCCCGCCCGCCGTCTGGATGCCTTACAACAAGATGGGCCGCAGCGGCACGGACCTCGCCGTGTGCGACGCCGGCGGCAAGTTCGGGCCCTTCGACGGCCAGATGTTCGTGGCCGAGTTCACCGACGCCAAGATCAGCCGCGTCTTCATGGAGAAGGTGGGCGGCGAATATCAGGGCGCCTGCTTCCCGTTCGTCGGCGGCTTCGCCTCCGGCATCGTGCGCCTGAGCTTCGCGCCCGACGGCTCGTTGCTCGTCGGCATGACCAGCCGCGGCTGGTCGTCCCTGGGCACCAAGGCCTACGGGCTCCAGCGCCTGCGTTACAACGGCAACGTCCCCTTCGCGATCAAGGAGATGCGGGCGCGACCTGACGGCTTCGAGCTCGTCTTCACCAGGCCCGTCGACCGCGCGCGCGCCGGAGACGCCGCCGCTTACCGCATGAGCAGCTACACGTTGTTCTATTCAAGCGCCTACGGCAGCGACGAGATCCTGACCGCCCCCCATCCCGTCGAGTCCGCGGAGGTTTCGGCGGACGGGCTGCGCGTCCGCCTGAAGGTGGCCGGGATGCGCGAGCTGCACATCCATGAGCTGCATGCCGACGGCGTCCGCTCGGCGACGGGCGAGCCTCTGGACCACGCCGACGCCTATTACACCCTGAACCGGATTCCGCAGAACTGACTCGCCACCGCGGGGCCTTCCTTTCCTCTTGGGGGGCTTGCCGAGCGCATCCTCCATCCGTTCAGAACTCGGACCGACCTTCCGTCTCGCCGTCCCGATCATGCTCGGGATGCTCGGCTACGGGCTGATGTTCGTGATCGACGTCGCCATGGCCGGCCGGCTCGGCGAAATCCCTCTCGCGGCCTCCGCCCTCGCCGCGAACATCACCTACATCCCCTACGTCTTCGGCATCGGGCTCGTCGGCGCCGTCACCGTCTACCAGTCCCAGGAGAACGGGGCGGGGCAGGCCGACTCAGCCCCGGCCGTGCTTCGGCACGGCACCGTCCTCGGCCTCGTGGCCGGCGTGGCGCTGGCCCTGCTCACCCATGCCTTCGCACCGCTGATCCCGCATCTCGGCTCCGCGCCGGAAGTCGCCGCCGAGGCCCACGACTTCTACGTCATCATGGCCTGGGCGATGGTGCCGGGCCTGGCCTTTCACGGCCTGCGTTCCTACCGGGACACGCAGCATCAGCCTTGGATCTCGCTCGCCTGGCTGACCTTCGGCCTGGCCCTCAACGTCCTGCTCAACTGGGTGTGGATGTACGGCAACTGGGGGTTCCCCGCGCTGGGCCTCGCGGGCGCCGGCTGGGCGACGCTCGTCTCGCGCGTCGCCATGTTCGTCGGACTCTGGCTGCATCCCGGGCGTGGAGAAGTGCGTTGGGCGGAGGGCCTCCAACGGCAGGTCTTCGCGCGTCTCCTGCGCACCGGCCTGCCCGCCGGCCTGCACAGCATCAGCGAAGTCGGCATCTTCGCCATCGTGCCAATCCTCGCAGGTTGGATCTCCCCG
>CAIOPO010000113.1 GCA_903860195.1 uncultured Opitutia bacterium
GGATCGAAGGCGTCCCGCAGGCCCTCGCCGAGGAAGTTCAGGGCGAGCAGCGTGAGCGCGAAGACGGACGAGGGCGCCAGCAGGAGCCAAGGGCACTCCTCCATGATGTCGGCGCCTTCCTTGATCATCTGGCCCCAGGAGGTCATCGGCGCCTTCACGCCGAGGCCGAGGAAGCTGACGAAGGCCTCGAGCATCATCACCCCGGGCACGGTCAGCGTGGCGTAGACCGCGATGAGTCCGGCGAGGTTGGGCAGGTAATGGCGGCGGAACACGCCGACGCGCGTCTGGCCGAGGGCGACCGCGGCCTCGACGAACTGGCGCGACTTCAGCGCGCCGGTCTCGGTGCAGACGATGCGGGCCATGGTCAGCCAGGAAACCATGCCCACGGCCAGGAAGATCATCCAGACGTTCTGGCCGAAGACGACCATGCAGAGGATCACGATGAGCGTGAGCGGCAGCGTGCTGAGGATGTCGACGGCGCGCATCATGAGCCGCTCCCAGGCGCCCCCGAGCTCGCCGGCCGCCGCGCCGTAAAGCACCCCGAAGACGAGGGCCACGGCGGTGGCGAGCAGGCCGACGGAGATGGAGATGAGCCCGCCCTGCATGACGCGGGAGAGGACGTCGCGGCCGAGGAGGTCGGTGCCGAACCAATGGGCCCAGGAGGGCGCCTGCGCGCTGACCGCCAGGTCCTGCTTCATGTAAGGATACGGCGCGATCCAGGGCGACAGGGCGCAGACCAGCGCGATGAAGGCGAGGAACCAGGCCGACCCTACGGCGGCACGGGAACGGCGGAAGCGCCGCCAGGGCGTGGAATCAGGTCCGTCCGGAGTCATCGGGCGGCGCGCGCGACGCGCGGGTCAAGGGCGGCCTTCGCGAGGTCGGCCACGAGGTTGAGGACGAGCAGCGCCAGGGCGTACACGAGGGTGGTGCCGAGGATCAGGGTGACGTCGCGGTTGACGATCGAGGAGACGAAGAGCCGGCCGAGTCCGGGGACGTCGAAGAGCGACTCGACGACGAAGGAGCCCGAGACGAGGCCCGCCGCGGCGGGGCCGAGATAGGTCACGACGGGCAGGAGTCCGTTGCGCAGCGCATGCACGAACCACACGCGCCTCCACGGCAGGCCCTTGGCCCGCGCGGTGCGCACGTAATCCTGCGAACCGGCCTCGACGACCTTGGCCCGGGTGAGACGGGCGATGGGCGCGGCCGTGACCAGCCCCAGGGTGGCGGCGGGCAGGAAGAAATGGCTGAGGTCACCCCAGCCGCACGGGGGCGCCCAGCCGAGGCCTTGGGCGAAGACGAGCGCGAGCAGGGGGCCGAGCACGAAGGAAGGGATGCAGATGCCCGCCATGGTCAGCCCCATCGGAAGCGAATCCAGCCAGGTGTTGTGACGGGAGGCCGCGAGCACGCCCACCGGCACGCCGAGCAGCACGGCCAGGGCGAGCGAGGTCAGTCCGAGGGAGACCGAGACGGGGATGCGGGGCCCGATGATCTCGTTCACGCTCCAGCCCGGATACTTGAGCGACGGCCCGAGGTCGCCGCGGACGAGATTCCCCACGTAGGAGCCCAGCTGCTCATGCAGCGGACGGTCCAGGCCGTAGTAAGCCTCGAGCCGCGCCTTCACCTCGGGCGGAACCGGACGGTCGCGGTCGAACGGACCGCCGGGCACGGCATGCGCGAGGAAGAACGTGGCCGCCACGACGACGAGCAGCACCGGCACCATCTCCAGCACTCGTTTGACGACGTAGGACATGGCGGCGCGTTCCGATTACTAATCGGCGAGGCGGGCCGCAGACAAGGCCGCACACTCGGAGGCCCCTCGGCGACGGAGCGCCACCTGCGCATAGACGACGTCGCGAAGGGCGCGAGGCACGAGACGCAGCAGACGGGCGAACAGCGGCCATGGCCCGGGAAGCGCCGCCAGGAGACGGATGATCGCCGTCGAACGGACGAGGCGACGCGAGCCGTCCCAGACGACCACGGTCATCGGGTCCCCTCCCGGCTGCTCGCCGGCGATGCGCGCGACAGGCCCCCGGTTCGAGGCGAACACCATGCCCTCGTGCGCGTCCCGGGACGACAGCCAGGCGGCCGTCCGGCAGCAGAGGACGCAGTCCGCGTCGATGAGCACCACGAGGGGTGTGTCCGGCATGCCGTGAGGATGCCCGGCCCGCCGGAAGGGGAAAGCCCCGACTTACGGCGGCGAAAGCGCTTGTCACGGGAGACGGCACCCCCCTATGTTGCCCCTCCTGTTGGCCGGAAGGGTGTCCGAGTGGCTAAAGGAGGCGGACTGTAAATCCGCTCAGCTTCGCTGTACGTGGGTTCGAATCCCACCCCTTCCACCAGCAGAGGACGCCCCCGGGGCTCCCAAATCCTCGTTGACTACGCCGCCCCGCCGCGGCTTCCCTTCTCCCTCACATGGCCAACATCAAAGCTAACCAGAAGAGCATCCGCCAGGCCGCCCGCCGGGCCGAGCACAACAAGTCGGTCCGTACGCGCCTCAAGTCGCTGGTGAAGGGCTTCTCCGCCGCGGCCTCCGCCGGCAGCGCCTCCACCGTCGCTTCCGCCGCCGACAAGGCGGTCAAGTCCGGCGTGATCCATCGCAACAAGGCGAACCGGATCAAGGCCCGCCTCGCCAAGAAGCTGGCCGCCGCCAAGAAGTGATGCCTTCGGGCGCCACCCACGACCCCGTCGCCTGACCGGCCGCGGGGTCTTTTCATTTCCGGAGATGAGCGCCCCCGACTCCATCGGCTTCCCGGCGGGCACGCTCGGCGAGACCGCCCTGCGCGTCCAAGTGCTGGCGCTGGGAGAAGGATGGGCGGCGCTCAGCAAGCCCGCGGAGGTCTGTCTGGAAGACCACCCGTGGCAGCAGGGACGCCCCACGCTGCTGGGCTCACTCCGGGCCCAGCTCGCGGCGG
Source organism: uncultured Opitutia bacterium (assembly GCA_903860195.1). Classification (GTDB taxonomy): domain Bacteria; phylum Verrucomicrobiota; class Verrucomicrobiia; order Opitutales; family UBA953; genus UBA953. Next base: position 2,913 of record CAIOPO010000113.1, read on the forward strand.
GCAAGCCCGAGATGCGGCGGCTCGGACTCGCGGATCCCGCGGCGGTCTTCGGCCCGGAACCGGAAGTGGACGGCGTCGCGGTCATCGCCGACCGCGAGCGCTCCCTGTCCGCCTGGCGCGAGGCGGTGGGCTCGGGAGCCTTCGCCTTCCACTACGAGTTCATCGCGCGGACCGAGGACGCGCCGGAAGAGGGCGGGCTGTGCGACCTGCCTCTGGCGATGGACGACGAGGGGCGTCGCGCGTTCGTCTCCCATCGGAACGGCAAACGCGCCGAGACGCGCTTCGCGGGCGGCGAAACGATGGGGCGATGGCGGATCTGGACCGCACGCACCGCCCTGCCGCGCCGCGACCAGGTGCGCGTGCACGCGGCCGAATGCGGGCTGCGCATCGCGGGGGAACTCCGCTACGGCCGGTCCGGCCGCGTGACGCTCACGGACACGACGCCGAAAGGGCGGCTCAACAAGGGCGAAGACCGGCCGCTGCACCGGGGGCTGCTCCTGCGGCTGGCCGAGGTGCGCGGCAAGGTCGGCGGACTCGAGGTGGCGATCACCGCGCCTCCGGCGGACGACTTCGCGACGACGGTGAAGCGGCTCACCCGCGCCAGCTGATCATTCCCGCGGCGGCGGAATCCGGAAGCGGTCGGTGCAGCGCACGTAGCCGTCGGGGCTGTTGAGGCGGCCGACCGGCACGTAGGCGGAGTAATCGACCTTCCAGGTCTCGGGATCGGCCAGTCCTTCGCGCACGTGGGCGAGCAGCAGCTCGATGACGACGAGCCGGTTCTCTCCGTAACGCCGGACGTCGAGCAGGCGCCCTTCGAGGGCCACGGGGCAGTCGACGATCACGGGCGGCCGCACGCGCTCCGCGGGCCGCACCGCGAGTCCGGCGCGCAAGGTCTCGTCCTGGCCGGGCGGAAGGGACCGCGAGCACTCGACCATCCGCGCCGCCACGGGCTCGTCGCAGAGGTGGATGACGCACTCTCCGGTGGCCGCAAGGTTGGCGGCGGTGTCCTTGGGCGTGCCGTCGTCACGGTCGGCGGGAGCGAGCACGGCGATCGGAGGCTCGGCGCCCATGACGTTGAAGAAGGAGAACGGAGCGGCGTTGACCCTTCCGGCCGCGTCGACGGTCGTGACGAGGGCGATGGGGCGCGGCACGACGAGTCCGGCGAGGAGCCGGTAGGCGCGGCCGCCGGGATGGGCCGCGAGGTCGAACCTCAGGCTCACCTGCGTCCGGCCAGGTCGTCGCCGGAATGGGACTCGATGGCCTCGCGCCGGGAGGCGTCATGCCGGTAGGAGCAGATCACGTAGAGCCCGACGCCCACGCAGATGCACGCGTCGGCGACGTTGAAGGCCGGGAAACGGTAGCCCCACGGGAAGAGCAGGTCGATGAAGTCGATCACGTGGTCGCCGAAGACGCGGTCACGCACGTTGCCCAAGGTTCCGCCGACGAAGAGTCCGAAGGCGAGCTGGCCGCGGGGCAGCTCAAGGAGCAGTTCCCGACGCCACCGCCACACGAGCAGCAGCACGACCAGCGCCACGATGACCAGGAAGGGCCGGACGTCCTGCTGCGAACCGAGTCCCCAGGCGGCGCCCTTGTTGCCGACGTGGACCAGCCGGAGCCAGGAAGTGAGCCCGACGGGCTCCGCATTGAAGGGGATGCTGCGGACGACGAGGAGCTTGGTGCCGACGTCGGCCGCGAGGGCCGCGAGCGCGACGATCCAGAAGGTCAGGTAAGGCCGCAGTCCGGACATCGGGACCGGGCTCAGGTGTCAGCGGGCTCGTCCTCTCCGCCTCCGCCGCCGGTGCCGAAGCCGACCTCGTCGCCGGCCTCGCCGAGCGGATTCTGTCCGCGGCGACGGTGCGCGCGACGGTTGCGTTCCAGCTCCTTCTGCCCTTCGAGGGAGAAGCGGGTGAAGGGCACGGCTTCGAGTCGCTTGACGGGGATGGGCTTGCCGGTGATCTCGCAGACGCCGTAGGTGCCGTTCTTCATGCGCTCGATCGCCTCGGCGATCTCCTTGAGGGCCTCCTGTTCGTTGGAGATGAGGGAGAGGGCGAAGTCGCGGTCGGCGGTGTCGGTGCCGGCGTCGGCCAGGTGCTGCGAGTAGCCGGAGAGGTCGCCGGCGTCGTCCTTGCCGGACTTCTTGAGGGCCTCCTCGGTGTGGAAGGCGAGGCCCTTCTCAAGGGCGTCGCGCATCGCGGCCAGCAGCCTGTAGTACCGGCGGAAACGCTCGGGCACGAGCTTGATCTCATCGACCGTCTCGCCCTTCTTGCGCACCGGATTGACGCCGAGGATGTCGGCCACGGAGGCGACGCCGACCTTGTTGGGCCGGGCGGCCTGGGCTTTGGCCGCGGCGGCCTTCTCACGCGCCTTGCGCTCGCTCTCGGGCTTCCAACGGTTGAGCTTCTTCGCGTTGGGACGGTTCAGGTATTCGCGCAGCACCTCGAGGGTGTAGGCCTGGAGCTTGGGCTTGGGAGCGACATCCAGGGCCGCATCCTGATGGTGCTCCTTGCGGTGATGGTCGAGAAGGCGCTTCTGGGTCTCGTGGTCGAGACGCGGAGCCTTGGAGCCCTTGCCGCCCTTGCCCGACGCGGGCGAAGGAGTCTGGGCCTGCTTGCCCGCGGGCTGCTTGGCCCCGCCGGACTTGCCGGCCGGAGACTTCGGAGCGGCGGACTTGGCGGCGGGCTTCGGCTGGGTCTTGCCGGCGACGGCCTTGGGGGCCGGCTTGGGGGCGGCCTTGGAAGGGGCCGCCGGCTTCTTGACGGGGGCGCTCTTCTTGGCGGCGGCAGGTTTGGCCTTCTTGGAATCTTGTTTCTTGGGCATCGGTGAAAATCAGAGTCCGGGGTATTTGGCGGCGAGCGCCTCCCGGCAACGGGGGGACACCATACCGAAACGGCCGGCGTCCACAAGTGCCGGCACCCATCTCCAGGAACGCGGGCAACGGACGCCCGGAGCCTTGGCCACCTGGAAGGCGAGCGGGGCCCCGGCCGCAGGGTGCAGACTGACGGCTGAGACGATCCAGAGCTCGGAAAGAAGTCCGGCGTGGGCCGTGAGCATGGCGAAGTCGCCGTCCGACGGGTCGCCGGACACGCTGACCGCGGCCTCGAGGGACTGCCCCAGCGTCTTGTCCTGGCGCAGACGCTCCAGCTGGACGTTCACCTGGGCCGCAAGCTCGAGCACGCGGGCGACCGAAGCGTGGGCCTCGAGTCCGGCCGCGTCCTCCCATTCCGCCGGCGCTTCCGGCCAGTCCTGAAGGTGCACGGACTCCCGGTCGGAGTACTCGGAACGGGCGGTGAGATGACTCCAGGCCTCGTCGGCGGTGAAGGGCACGAAGGGCGCGACCGCCCGGACGTAGGCGCGCAGGATGAGGTCGAGCGCGGTCTGGGTGGAACGGCGCAACGGGTCCGCCGGAGCGAAGGTGTAGAGTCGGTCCTTGATGACGTTGTGGTAGGTCGCGGAGAGGACTCCGGTCGTGAAGGACGCGACGGCGGCGGCGGCCCGGTGGAATTCGTTGCGCTCGCAGGCGTCAGTCACCTCGCGCAGGAACTTGGCGGTCTCGACCAGCGCCCAACGGTCGACCGGCGACATCCGGGCCACGGGCACGGCGTCACGCGCCGGGTCGAAGTCGAAGAGATTGCCCAGCTGGTACCGGAGTCCGTTGCGCATCGCGCGGTACTGGTTGGAGACGGTCTCGAAGATCGCGTCCGACAGGGGGATGTCGGACTGGTAGTTCTCGGACGCCACCCAGAGACGCACGATGTCGGCGCCGTATTTCTTCACGTAGTCGTCGGCGGTCTGGGGCTTGCCGTCGGACTTGGAGATCTTCTTGCGCTTCTCGTTCACCACGAATCCGTGCGTGAGCACGGCGCGGTAGGGCGCGGCGCCGCGGACGGCGACGGCGGTCCAGAGGGAGGACTGGAACCATCCGCGATGCTGGTCGGAGCCCTCCAGATAGAGGTCGGCGGGCCAGTGAAGCTGCTTCTGGGCCGCGCAGACGGCGAGATGGCTGGACCCGGAGTCGATCCAGACGTCGAGGGTGTCGAAGGCCTTGCGCAGGTCCTTGGGCCAGGCGGCGGGGACGGGAGCTCCCTTGAGGACCTCCTCGACCGAGGCCGACCACCACCAGTCGGAGCCGTGCCGGGAGACCTGGGCGGCCACGTGACGGATGACGGCGGCGTCGAGGAAGGACTCGCCGCTGGAGACGGAGACGAAGGCGGGGATGGGCACGCCCCACGCGCGCTGGCGGGAGATGCACCAGTCAGGCCGGCCCTCGACCGCCGCGCGGATGCGGTTCTCGCCCGAGGCGGGGATCCACTTCACGCCGCCGACGGCCTCGAGCGCGCGCCGTCGGAGGCCGCCGCGGTCAAGTCCGACGAACCACTGGTCCATCGCCCGGAAGATCACGGGCGTCTTGGAACGCCAGCAGTGGGGATACTGGTGCTCGAAGGCGCGGGCCTTGAGCAGCGCGCCCGCGGCCTTGAGCATCTCGATCACGGCGATGTTCGCGGGGTTCTTCCCGTCCACTTCGTGCACCGAGACGCCCACGAGCGGGGCGGGCACGCGGCCGTCGTCGGCGTAGGTGCCGTCATCGCGCACGGGGCAGTAGGGCTCCAGCTTGTAGCGCAGGCCGGTCTGGTAGTCCTCGAGTCCGTGGCCGGGAGCGGTGTGCACGCATCCGGTGCCGGCGTCGGTGGTGACGTAGTCGGCCAGCACGAACGGCGAAGGACGGTCGATGAAGGGATGGCGCGCCTCCAGTCCCTCGAGCGCGGCGCCCTTGACGCGGATTCCGTCCACGGCGCCCTCGAGCGCGCAGTCGGCGACGAACGCGTCGCGCAGCGCGGACGCGACCAGGAAGGAGCGTCCGCCGTGACGGACCTCGACGTATTCCAGCTCGGGGTGGACGGCGACGGCGAGGTTCGCGGGAAGGGTCCAGGGCGTGGTCGTCCAGATGACGACGGAGAGGGGGTGCGGCGGGTTCAGTCCGGCGGTCTGCGGCGCGGGCACCGGGAAGGCGACCCAGACGGAGAAGGAGCGCTTCTCCAGATACTCGATCTCGGCCTCCGCCAGCGCGGTCTGGCAGGCGATGGACCAGTAGACCGGCTTCTTGGAACGGTAGACGAGCCCCTGCTCCACGAACGACGCGAAGACGCCGAGGATCTCGGCCTCGTAGGCCGGATCCATGGTGCGGTACTCGGACTTCCAGTCGGCGAGCACGCCGAGGCGGCGGAACTGGCCGCGCTGCTTCTCGATGAAGGAGGCGGAGAACTCCGCGCAGGCCTTCCGCACGCCGAGGGGCTCGAGCGCCTGCTTCTTCGCCTGCAGCTCCTTCATGACCTTGTGCTCGATGGGCAGGCCGTGGCAGTCCCAGCCGGGGACGTACGGAGTGCGGAAGCCCCGCATGGACTTGTACCTGAGGATGGAGTCCTTGAGCAGCTTGTTGAGGGCGGTCCCGATGTGCACGTCGCCGTTGGTGAAAGGCGGGCCGTCATGGAGGACGAAGGCGGGGCGGCCTTCCCGGGCCGCCTGGATGCGGCCGTACAGGCCGGTGCGGTCCCAGTGGGCCACGCGGACGGGCTCGCGCTCGGCGAGCCCCGCGCGCATGGGGAAGTCCGTGACGGGGAGGTTGAGTGTGTCCTTGAGCTCTTCGGCCATGTTTTCTTGCGGCAAACCGGCGCCTGAAGGGGGACTCCGGGGCCGGCAGGGTGAACGGCCCCGCATCGGAAGCAAGGGATTAGATGCGGCGGATTGACAGGCGGGCGGGCGGTCCACCCAATGGACGCCCCATGGACAACATGAAGCCCAAGCTGGTCACCCGCCAGGGAGTCGTCATCGACCTCGTGATCACGGCCGTCTTCTTCGTGTGGATGACCGGCGTGCTCAAGAAGCACGTGCCCTGGTCCGAGTCCGGCGACACCGCGGTGCTGCTCGGCGCGGCCTACTGCTCGGCCTGCCTGTCGGGAGTCCTGTGGCTGGCCCTTTCCCTCTTCCGCGTCACGCTCGCCGACCAGATGCTGCAGAAGACGGTCCCGGGCCGCAACGAAGGCCGCTGATTCAGCGGGCGGGCTGGGCCAGCGCCGCCTCGATCTCGGCGCGCAGGGCGCCGGCCTCGGCGCGCTCCCTCTCGAACTCGCGCCACAGGGCGTCGAGCTCCGCCGGTTCGCCTTCCTGGAAGCGCTCCAGCCAGACGCCGAGCGCACGCCAGGCGTTGTGATACACCGGATTCTGGCGGATGATCTCACGGCGCAGGCCGCGGAGCCGGATCTCGACGCCCTGCCTGACGGCGACGAGGCGGCGGTGCGGGACGATTTCGGGCCCGGTGAAGACGGCGTCGCCGGCGCCGAGGTCGAAGACGAAGGCGGCGATGTCGTCGAGGGCCTCCGACGACTCCCTCATGCCGAGGCTCACCGGCGGACGGGAAAGCAGCAGTTCGGTCCGCATCAAGGTCCACCAGGACTCGGGTGACTTCGAGCGGGCCTTGAGCAGCGCGGCCAAGGACTGCCCGCGCGCCAGGTCCTGCAGGGCGGCGGGAGCCTCACGCGCGGGAAGCTCCTGCCGCAGGCAGCGCCAGAGCAGGAGCGACTCGCGGACCGGCGCCTTGCCCGCCGCGACGTCGGCGAAGGAGGGCGCGGCGCTCAAGGAGGCCTCCCTGAACCAGAGGTCGGGCAGGGCGGGCCGCAGCTGCGCCAAAGTCTCGGCCGCAAGTGCCTGGATGAGCCATCCTTCGGCGGCAGGACGGACGCCCGCGGACAGCGCGGCCCTGCCAGCCCAGGCGCGAGCCGCGGCCTCGGCGCAACGGTCCGCGAAATCGGCGGACGGACCGGGCCGGACGACGATCAGCATCTGGCCCGCGGCGGGCCGTGATTCCACGGGAGCCAGGCCGCGCACGTCGGCCAGTTCCACGCGGGCGCCGGAACCCTGGAGCGGCGGAACGCCGACGACGTACTCCAGATAGCGGTCGAGGGCCGAGAGATGCGCCATCGCGAAACTGACTTCGGCCTGACGCTCGCCGACCACCGTGGCGATCTTCGGTTCGGCGAAGAAGACGCGCGGCGCGTCGGGAGGACCGGCCTCCTTCCCGGCCGGAGCCGCGGCGGCCGCGGCCAGCGCCAGGCACATGACCGGCAGCGCCGGCATGATCAGGCTCCGCCGAAGTGGCCTTCGTCCAGCTCCACCGGCTGACCGCCGGAAAGATGCACGGGCTCTCCCAGGGGCGTCTGGTCGTTCTTCCAGACCTCGACGGTGGCGGCGGCCTCAGGCTCGGGGCACACCCACTGCCAGCGGCCGATGCCGAGGAAGTTCATCGGCATGCCCTTGTCGGCGCTGAGCCCCGGCCCGCTGCCGCGGACGAACGGCTTGTTGCCGATGCCGATCATCAGATTGATGGTGAGCGAAGTGCCCTGCCCGCCCGCGGCGGCGGGCGCGGAGGAGGTCTCCGGCGCGAAGAGCGCGGGCTCCTCGGTCCGGACCGGGGCGGAGGCGACGGACTCCTCGGACTCTTCCTCCGGCTCGTGCTCCGGCTCGTCGCCCTCGTCCTCATCCGCCGGAGCCGGGCCGGGGGCCGGCCGCTCGGCGAGCGCGGCGACGCGCGATTCCAGTTCGCTCACACGTTCGGACAGCGCGGAAGCGGACTTCTTCAGCTCCTTCTTCACGTCCTTGAGGAGATCGTCCCCGGAAGGCGTCTTCTCCTTCAGCTGCGTGAGCTCGGCGGCGACCTCCTCGACGTCGGCCACGGCGCCGCGCACCGAGGCGGCCAGCGCGTCGAGGCGGGAGGAGAGGTCGTCGTCCGCGGACTTGTCATCGAGGCCCTGCCTGAGCGCGGCGACCTCGGCCTTGAGTCCTTCCAACGCGGACCGGAGCGCGTTGATCTCGGTGGACGCGCGCTGGGCCACCGCGGCAGCGGCGGCCTCGCCCGCCTTGCGGGCGCCGACTTCGGCGTCGGCGGCACGCCGGGTGGCAGCCTCGACGCCCGTGCGGAAGTCGTCACGCAGCTGGTCGATCTCCTCCTTCAGGGCGGCGCGGAGCCTGGCCTGCTCGGCCAGCCGCTCGGCGCGGCCGCCGCCGTCCTGCATCACCGGGATGACCACGATGAGCGAGGCCCCGAGGATGCCGAGCACGGCGAGGAAGCCCTCGAAGGCGTCGCGGGGGTCCAGCCCGAGGCTGAGGACGGCGACGACGGCGATGAAGTCGGCCGCCACGAGGAACCACTTCTCCTTCAGTAGCTTTTCTAGGTCGCGGGTGAGCATGGGAGTGCGGAGGGAAAGAGGTCAGCGGGGACGCTCGACGAATCCGACCTTGCGGTGGACCTTCGAGAGCGTGCGGAAGGCGGCGGCCTGCGCCTGTTCGGCGCCGGACTTGAGGATGCGGGCGAGCTCGGCCTTGTCCTTGATGAGCTCGTCGTAGCGCAACCGGACCGGATCGAGCGTGGCGACCACGGCGTCCGCCACGGCCTTCTTGAAATCACCGTAGCCCCGGCCGGAAAAGTCGGCCTCCAGCTCCGCCGCCGGCCGCCCGGTGCAGGCGGACATGATGGCCAGGAGGTTGGTCACGCCGGGCTTGTCGGCGCCGGCCCGGACCTCGGAGCCGGAATCGGTCACGGCGGACATGATCTTGCGACGCACCTCCTCCGGCCGGTCGGTGATGAAGACCGTGGCGGCGTGGTTGGGGTCGGACTTGGACATCTTCGAGGCCGGATCCTGGAGGGACATGATCCGCGAGCCCACCTTGGAGATGAAGGGCTCGGGGATGCGGAAGGTCTCGGAATATCGGTGGTTGAACTTCTGGGCCAGGTCGCGGGCGAGCTCCAGATGCTGCTTCTGGTCGTCCCCCACGGGCACGAGGGCCGCATTGTAGAGCAGGATGTCCGCCGCCATGAGCACGGGGTAGAAGAGCAGGCCCGCGTCCACGCTCTGCTGCTTCCGCGACTTGTCCTTGAACTGCGTCATGCGCTCCAGCTGGCCGAGGGGGCAGAGGCAGCCGAGGACCCAGGCCAGCTCGGTGTGACCGAGCACGTGGGACTGGACGAAGAGCCGGCTGCGGGCGGGATCGAGGCCGCAGGCGACGTACTGGGCCAGGCAGGAATAGGTGTTCTCCCGGAGTTCGGCCGGGACGGTCGGAACCGTGATGGCATGCTGGTCGACGATCCCGAAATAGCACTCGTGGTCGTCCTGCATCCGGCCCCAGTTGAGGACCGCCCCCAGGTAGTTCCCGAGGTGCAGCCTGCCGGTCGGCTGCGCGCAGGTGAGCACCACGGGCCGGCCGGAGGGCTTTTCTGAGGGTTCAGTCATGCCTCTGGCCAGCGTGGAGCGCCCCCTCTCCCGCTTCAAGCGGATAGGGCGTTCGGCGACGCTTGAAATCGGGGTGCCATCCGTCTAGGTGAAACGACCCCTCCCCCACGCCTCGCATGAGCCTGCTCGCACAGACACAGCCCGCCGCGACGGCCGGCGCCCAAGCCGGTTCGGTCGACCCCAACCTGATCGCCATGGCCCTGGCCTACATCGTCGGCGCCGCGGCCGTCGGCTGGGCCTCCAAGCGCGTGCTCAGCTGGGCCTCCGGACTGTTCCGCAAAAGCCCGGTGACCGAGGCCCTCATCGCCTCGGTCGGACGTTCGCTCCAGTACCTCATCCCCGCCTACACGCTCTTCTTCTACCAGGGACGCAACCCGGGCCTCGTCCCGGCGGACTACGACGCGCTGGCCAACAAGGGCATCGAGCTGCTCCTCTCCCTCGCCCACACCGCGTCGGTGTTCCAGATGGTCGCGGTGCCCATCGCCTGGGCGGAGAAGATGGCCGACCGCACCGACAACAAGCTCGACGACGTGCTGGTCCCGATGCTTTCGACCGTGACCAAGGTCGCGGTGGTGCTCGTCGGCGGAGTGAAGGCGGTCTCGATCATCGACCCTGAGATCTCGAAGTCCATCCTCGGCCTGCTGGCGGCGGGCGGCCTCGGCCTCGCCTTCGCCTCGCAGGACACGCTCCGCAACGTCTTCGGCGCGGTGATGCTCATCGTCGACCAGCCCTTCACGCTCGGCGACGTCATCAACACCGGCTCCCACGAGGGCAAGGTCCGCGCGCTCGGCCTGCGCTCCACGACCATCGAGCTCAACGACGGGCAGACCCTGACCATCCCCAACAGCGACCTCGCCAACCGCGCCATCGTGAACCTGACCCGGCGCGACTTCATCCGGTGCCTCGAACTCGTCCACCTCGAGGCCAACACTCCCGCCGACAAGGTGCGCGAGGCCGCCGAGATCCTCCGTCAGGCCCTCTCCGGCCACGAAGGCTCGGACCCGCGCCACCCCCCGATGGTGAGCGTGCATGAGTTCGGCGACTGGTCGGTCAACCTCCGCTACATCTACTGGTATCACCCCGCGGACCTCCGCCGCCAGGCGGAGTTCAACCAGCGGCTGCTGGTCCGACTGACCGAGAAGCTCCAGGAGGCGGGCATCCGTCTCGCGGTGCAGGGCACGCCCCAGGTCCGCTGATTTTCCCGCCATGCCACTCATCGAAGCCAAAAACCTCCGGAAGTCCTACGGCGCGCTGCTCGCCGTGCGTGACGTGTCCTTCACCGCGGACCGCGGCGAAGTCGTGGGCTTCCTCGGCCCCAACGGCGCCGGCAAGTCCACCACCATGAAGCTGCTCACCGGCCATCTCCGGGCCGACTCCGGCTCGGCCGCCGTCGCCGGCCACGACGTCGCCGAGAATCCGGTCGAGGCGAAGCGGCACCTGGGCTACTCGCCCGAAGGCGCCCCGGCCTACGGCGAGATGACCGTGCGCGAGTTCCTCCGCTTCGCCGCCGACCTGCGCGGGCTCGCGGATCCGGCCGAACGCGTGCGCGCGACGCTCGACCTCTGCCGGCTCGGCGAGGTCGCCGGACAGAGCGTCGACACGCTGTCGAAGGGCTACCGGATGCGCGTCGGCTTCGCCCAGGCGGTCATCCATGACCCCGAGGTGCTCATCCTGGACGAGCCCACCGACGGGCTCGACCCCAACCAGAAGCACGAGGTGCGGCGCATCCTCAAGGACATGGCCGCCCGCAAGGCCGTCATCGTCTCCACCCACATCCTCGAGGAGGTCGCCGAACTCTGCACGCGGGTGGTCGTGATCGCCCGCGGCGAGATCCGCTGCGACGAGACCCGTGAGAAGTTCCTCGCCCGCGGCGCCGACCTCAACGCCGTCTTCCGCCAGCTCACCGCCTGACCCCTTCCCTCTCATGAAAGACTCCCCATCCTCCGGCGCGGCCTTCCGCGCGGTCCTCCGGCGCGAGTTCGCCGGCTACTTCCGCACGCCGCTCGCCTACGTGTTCCTCGCGGTCTTCAACGCCTTCGCGGTGTCCCTCGCGTTCTTCGTGGGCGGGCTCTACGAGGCGGGGGTCGCCGGGCTGGACCGGTTCTTCCTCTACCACCCCTGGCTGTGGGCCTTCCTCGCGCCGGCCGCCGGCGCGCGGCTCTGGGCGGAGGAGCGCCGGCAGGGCACGCTCGAACTGCTGCTGACCTGGCCGGTGACGGTCTGGCAGGCGGCGCTCGGCAAGTTCCTCGCGGCCTGGCTGTTCCTCGCCTGCGCGCTGGCGATCACCCTGCCGGTCGCCTTCACGGTGGGCTGGCTCGGCGATCCCGACGTCGGCGTCATCGCCGCCGGCTACTTCGGCTCGCTGCTCTGCGCAGGCGCCTGCCTGGGCGTCGCCGCGGTGGCCTCAGCCCTCACCCGCAGCCAGGTCATCGCCTTCGTCACGGGCTTCCTCGGCTGCTTCGTGCTCGTGCTGGTCGGATACGGGGTCTTCGACGAGCTGCTGTCGGGGGCCTTCTCCTCGGGCGCGATCGACGAGGTCCGACGGGTCGGACTCTGGCGCAACCTGGAACCCTTCACGCTGGGACTCGTCGACGCGCGTCCGGCGGCCTACTTCCTGTCCGTGGCCTTCGCCGGCCTCGGACTGAGCACCGTCATCATCGAACGCCGCTGAAACGGAGGACCCTGACATGTCTCGCGCCCAAGCCGCCCTCGCCGCCCTCGCCATCCTGGCCGCGGCCTTCTTCATCAACCTGATCTTCGGAGTCGTCGACCTCCGTCAGGACCTGACCGAGGACCGCACGTTCACGCTCTCGCCCGGCTCGCTCAAGGTCGTGCGCGGGCTCGACGAACCCGTCACGGTCGAGCTGTTCGTCAGCCGTTCGGACGTCAAGCTGCGCCCCTATCTGGAAAGCTACTCGCGTCGCGTGGAGACGCTGCTCCGTGAATACGCCGCCCGCTCGGACGGCAAGGTGCGGCTCACGGTCACCGACCCCCGCCCCGACACCAAGGAGGAGCAGCGCGCCCAGCGCCACGGGCTCGGCGCCATGCGCACGCCGCAGGGCTCGGCCTACCTCGGACTCACCGCCACGCAGGCGGACACGGTCAAGGCGGTCCCGATGCTCGACCCCTCCCGCGAACGCTTCCTGGAATACGACGTGACGAAGCTCATCGCTTCGGCCTCCCGGCTGGAACGGCCCAAGCTGGCCGTCATCAGCGGACTGCCCATCACCGGCATGCCGTCCCCGCAGGGCGAGCAGTCCGGTCCCGCCGACTTCCTCATCGCCGAGCTCGGACAGACGTTCGAGGTCGTGACGCTCAACAACCAGGCGGCGGAGCTGCCCAAGGACGTGAAGGTGGTGGCGCTCATCCATCCCTTCGGCCTCGCCGAGGGCCTTTCCTACCAGGTCGACCAGTTCCTGATGAAGGGCGGCGCGGTCTTCGTGGCCGCCGACCCGCTCTCCCGCTTCCAGAAGTTCCAGCAGGGCAGCATGCCGTTCATGGTCGCGCCGATGGCCGCGATGGGCGCCTCGAGCGACCCCGCGCTGCTCCGCGGCTGGGGCGTGAACGCGGAGATGGCCGGGGTGTCCGGCGACGCGGCGAACTCGGTGCAGATCCGCGGCTCGCGCGGCGAACCGGTGCAGTATCCCTCCGCCTTCTCGGTGCCGCCGCAGGGGCTCGCCCAGGATTCGCCGCTCACGAGCGACCTGCGCGAACTCGGCTTCATGGAGGCCGGCGAGCTGGCCCTCATCTCCGGCGCGGAGAAGCGCCTCAAGCTCACGCCGCTGGTGACCCTCGCGGGACCCGGCGCGGGCGCGGTCCCCACGGCCTCGGCCAACGCCGGACCCTTCGAGAAGGTGGCGCTCGCCTTCAAGGCCGACGGACGCACGCGCGTCCTCGCCGCCACGGTCACGGGCACGTTCACCTCCGCCTTCCCGGACGGCCCGCCCAAGCCCGCGCCCGGCCCGGACGGCAAGCCCGCGCCGGCTCCCAAGGCCGACGGCCACCTGAAGGAGTCCGCCCAGCCGGGCCGGCTCCTGGTCGTGGCCGATTCGGACTTCATGCTCGACCCCTTCACGGTGCGCCAGCGGCAGATCGGCGGGGGGCAGGTCGCGATGGAGGCCATCAATGACAATCTCTCCTTCGCGCTGAGCGCGCTGGAGACGCTCGCCGGCAGCGAGGAACTGGTGGAGCTGCGCTCCAAAGGCACCTCGATCCGGCCCTTCACCAAGGTCCTCGCGCTCGAACGCGAGGCCTCGATGCGCTACCAGGCGAAGCTGGACGAGATCGAGCGCAAGCTCGAGGAGGCCAACGGCCGCATCACCGAGCTCTCGCGCACGGGCGGCGCCGGCGTCCAGAAGGGCGCGCTCGTCATCACTCCCGAGCTGCAGCGCGAAGTGGAGAAGTTCCAGGACGAGGTCGACCGGCTCTCCGAAGAGCGGCGGGTGATCCGCCGCGGGCTCAGCGAGGACGTGAACTCGCTCGGCCGCCGCCTCCAGGTGCTCAACCTGGTCGCCGGCCCCGCGCTCGCCGCCCTGCTGGGACTGCTCTACGCGCTGTCCCGCCGCCGCAAGTCCGCTTGAACCGCCATGCGAACCAAGAACCTGCTCATCGCCACGCTGGTCCTCGGACTGGCCGCCCTGGCCGTGCTGCGGCTCGGCCGGGAAGAGGCGCCGTCCGCCGCCCCGAAGTCCCAGCTCGTCGACCCCGGCCTGCTGGCCGCCGTCACCAAGGTGGAAGTGAAGGCCAACGGCAAGTCGGCCACGCTGGAGAAGGGGACGGGGGACGTCTGGACCGTGAAGGAGAAGCTGGGCCTCCCGGCCGACGTCGAGAACCGCCTCGCGCCGCTGCTCCGGGCCCTGCAGAAGGCCGAGAACCTCGGCGTGCTCACCGCCAACCCGAAGCGGATCGAGAGACTCGGGCTCGGCGAGACCGTCGTCACGCTCACGACGGCCGACGGCCGGAACTGGTCCGCTGAAATCGGCCGCACGGCCGACGACGGCAGCGGCTCGGCCGTGCGCCTCAAGGGCGCCAAGGAGGCGCTACGCACGACCTTCACGGGCTACGTGGAGGGCGACCCGACTTCCTGGTTCGACCCGCTGCTGCACAACAAGGCCCCGGAGGAGGTGAAGTCGGTCACGCTCACGGCGGCGGACGGCTCGATCACCGGCGCGCGTCCGGGCAAGGGACAGCCCTTCCCGGGCAAGGAGTCCGGCGTGCTCGAAAGCATGGCCGGCGGGCTCTCCAACCTCCGGGCGACCGACGCGCTGCCCAAGGACGACGCGTCGGCGAAGAAGGCTTTTGAGAAGTCGTCCACGGTGAAGCTCGAGTACTTCGACGGCACGACGCTGACGGTGACGATCGGACGCCTGCCCGGCGCCACGCCCGCCGACCAGCCGAAGATGTTCGTCCGAGCCTCGCACTCCGATCCGAAGCACGCGGCGAACGCGCTGGCCGCCAAGGCCGAGTTCACGATGTCCGGCTGGCTCGGGGAACAGATCCCCGCCACGGTCGCCGACTTCCGCAAGGCCGTGGAACCGCCGCCGCCTCCCGCGGAGGCCCCCGCCCAGGGGGACGTGGGCCTGCCCAAGTTCGCGCCGCCCGCGCAGAAGTGACGTCGCGACCGTCACGGACCCGAAAGCCCTTGCCTCCCGAGGCGGGGGCTTTTTGTTGGGACGCACGATGCTGATCGCCGAAGCCCAGTCGCTCGCGACCTACCTCCCCGCCCTCGTGCAGGCGGCGCTCGGCCTCGCGGTGCCGGTCGCCATCCTCGCGGCGAGCCACCTCTTCGGACAGCGCGCCAAGGGCAACTACATCAAGGACAAGGCCTATGAGTGCGGCCTGCCCATGGAGGGCAAGGCCCACCCCCGCTTCGCGGTGAAGTTCTACGTCACCGCGATGCTCTTCATCCTCTTCGACATCGAGGTGGTCTTCCTCGTGCCGTGGGCGCTGGTCTACCGTGAATTCCTGGCCGCCGGCATCGCCATCACCGCCGCCACCGCGGCCTTCCTCGGCGTGCTGGTGCTGGGCCTGGTGTACGAAGTGAAGCGCGGAGCCCTCGACTGGGAGAAATGAGCTCATCGGCGTCGGCGCCGCTCTAGGCCTCCCGCGAAGGGCGCCCGGTCGGGCGCCCTTCCTGTTTTCGGGATGAGGGGTCGACACCCGGAGGCGGTCGTGACATAAAATGCTTATGACATCCCTCCCCCTCCTGCCCGCCCTGCTCGCCGACGCCTCCGCGGTGTCCTACGGCAAGGTCTTCTTGGTCAGCTTCCTCGCGACCACGCTGGTCGGACTGATGGCCTTCAGCCTGCGCGGGCTCTGGCTGATCTTCGAAAAGACGGGCCACGAAGGATGGAAGGCGACCATCCCGACCTACCACCATGTGATCATCACCCGCATCGCCGGGCTTTCCGCCTGGTGGACGCTGCCCATGCTGCTCCTGATTCCGCTGCTGATCGTCCCCGAGAAAGGCGTGAAGATACTCTCCCTGGTCCTGCTGTTCGTCTGGTGGGGCTGGCTCTGCCAGCGCATCGCCCGCAAGTTCGGCAAGGGGGTGGGCTTCGGACTCGGCCTGACGATTCCGGGGACCAGCTTCTTCTTCCGCACGGCGCTGGCCTACGACAAGTCGACCTACGACCCCAAGGCCTGATCCGGCCGAGACCATGAAACGGAAGGGCGCCCGACGGGGCGTCCTTCCGTGCTTTCTGGACCGGACGCTCAGGGGCCGCAGGCGCCGCAGCCTCCCGGCAGTTCGCGGAAGAAGTCGTGCCCCTTGTCGTCGACCAGGATGAACGCGGGGAAGTCGACGACGTCGATCTTCCAGACGGCCTCCATGCCGAGCTCAGGGTAGTCGATGACCTCGACCTTGCGGATGTTCTCCTGCGCCAGGATCGCCGCGGGGCCGCCGATGGATCCAAGGTAGAAGCCGCCATGCGCCTTGCAGGCGTCGGTCACGGCCTGGCCGCGGTTGCCCTTGGCGATCATCACGAGCGAGCCGCCGTGCTTCTGGAAGAGCTCGACGTAGCTGTCCATGCGGCCGGCGGTGGTGGGGCCGAAGGAACCCGAGGGCATGCCCGCGGGGGTCTTCGCCGGACCGGCGTAATAGACGGGGTGGTCCTTGATGTACTGCGGCAGGCCCTCGCCGCGGTCGAGACGCTCACGGATCTTGGCGTGCGCGATGTCGCGTGCGACGACCAGCGTGCCCGTGAGGGCCAGACGGGTGGTCACGGGGTGACGCGAAAGCTCGGCCCGGATCTCCGCCATGGGCCGGTTGAGGTCCACCTTCACGACCTTTGACGCGTCGGCGTGCTTGCGCGCGCCGGCGGGGATGAACCTTCCGGGATCGGTCTCCAGCTTCTCGATCCAGACGCCGTCCTTGTCGATCCGGGCCTTGGCGTTGCGGTCCGCCGAGCACGAGACCGCGAGGCCGATCGGACAGGAGGCCCCGTGACGGGGCAGGCGCACGACCCGCACGTCGAGGGCGAACCACTTGCCGCCGAACTGCGCGCCGATGCCCAGGCCGTGGGCGGCCTTGAGCAGCTCGGCCTCGAGGACGGCGTCACGGAAGGCGCGGCCGTGCTCGTTGCCGGACGTCGGCAGCGCGTCGTAGTAATGGGTCGAGGCGAGCTTGACCGCCTTCATCGTCGCCTCGGCGGAGGTCCCGCCGATGACGAACGCGAGATGGTACGGCGGACACGCCGCGGTGCCGAGCGACTGCATCTTCTCGGTGAGGAACTTGACGAGGGACTTGGGGTTCAGGACGGCCTTGGTCTCCTGGTACAGGTAGCACTTGTTGGCCGAGCCGCCGCCCTTGGCCACGAAAAGGAACTCGTACTTCATACCGTCGGCCGCCGAGATGTCCACCTGCGCGGGCAGGTTGGTGCCGGTGTTCTTCTCGGCGTACATGTCCAGCGGCGCCATCTGGGAGTAGCGCAGGTTGTTCTGGGCGTAGGCCTGGTAGACGCCGAGGGAGAGCGCTTCGGCGTCGCCGCCGCCGGTCCAGACCTGCTGGCCCTTCTTCGCCACGACCTGAGCCGTGCCGGTGTCCTGGCAGAAGGGCAGCACGCCCTTCGCGGCCACCTCCGCGTTGCGCAGCATCGCCAACGCCACGGAACGGTCGTTGTCGCTGGCGTCCGGATCCGCGAGGATGGCGGCCACCTGTTCGAGGTGGGCGGTGCGGAGATGGAAGTTGATGTCGTGAAGGGCCTGGTTCGCCAGCAGGGTCAGGGCCTGCGGGGCCACCTTGAGGACGGGACGTCCGTCGAACTCGGCGACGGACACGTGGTCCTTGGTCAGCAGCCGGTACTCGGTGGTGTCGGGTCCGAGCGGGAACGGGTCCTGATAATGGAACTCGGCGGGCATCGCACCGACAAGGTGCGGGGCGGCCGTCCGTCCGCAAATGGAAATGGGGGTCAGCCCGGCAACGCGGCCGCCGGCCCGAGCCGGACGGCGCCGCCGTCGGAGGCCAGCTCGGCCCCCTCCGCCAGGTCGACGAGCACCAACGCGAGGCCGTCTTCGCCCGAGGCCGAACGCACCGTTCCCGCCGGGCGGCCGTCAGCGCTCCGAAGCTGCGTCCCCGGAACGAGAGGACCCCGCCCCCGGACGAGGCGAAGCACGCGGCGCAGCGCTCCCATGGAACGGATGCGGGCCATGACCTCCTGGCCGAGATAGCACCCCTTGTCATAGGAGACCCAAGCTTCCAGACCGCACTCCTGCGGGAACTCCCCCTCCCCGCAGTCGTCGGGCACGACCGGCACGCCGGCCAGGATGCGCTGGCGCTCCAATGCCTCGAAATCAGCCGGCACGCAGCCCGGCGGCAGTCCGGGCGGCCCGAGATAGGCATGGGCCTCGGCCCCCGGCAGCCGTGCGCAGTAGAAAGCCTGGGCGCCGATGGGCAGGGGCGGCTCCGCCGTGCCCTCGATCACCCCCCAGGTCCACGCCGAGGATTCGTCCGACGTCACGACGTCGTCCGCGATGGCGTTCGCCAGCACGACCTCGTTCAGCCGGTCGGCGGAAGTCCGCTCCGCGAGCAGGAGGAAGGATCCGTCCGGCTCCGGCACGATGAACGTGTGCGCCATCACCCTTCCCTTGCGGTTCAGCCAGAGCGCATGCGCGGGCGAACCCGGACGCAGGTCCGCGGTGCACTGCCCCTGGAGGTAGGCGGCCGCGTCGCCGCCCGTGACACGGAGCGCCGCGGCGGGGAGGGCCGTGAAACGCAGCGGCATCAGAGGACGGCCCAGAGCCGCGCCAAGGCCTGCAGCGCGAGGTTGGCGTAGACCGCCGCGAGCACGTCGTCCATGACCACGCCGAGTCCGCCCGGCAGTCGTTCGAGCGAGCGCACGCCGAACGGCTTGGTGATGTCGAAGAGCCGGAAGAGCAGGAACCCCAGGGCGATGAGCAGCAGTCCCGACTTGCCGGCATGGACATGAGGATTGAACAGGAAGACCAGCGGCATCGCCGCGAACTCGTCGAGGATGACCTCCGAGGGGTCCTTCTTGCCGAGCAGAACGACGGCGACCCCGCAGATGAGCACCGCCGCCGCGACCACCAGCAGGTCGAAGATCAGCTCGTGCTGCCAGCCGCGCGCGTGGGCGAAACGCACCACCACGGACCACCACAGCAGTCCCGCCGCCGAGCCCCACGTGCCCGGCGCGGGCAGACGGCCGAGCGGACCGAGGGTGGCGAAGGCCACCATCATGACGAGAGGCCGGGCAGATGCCGGCGATGCCGGATGAGATAGCTGGCGCCCGAGACCACGGTGAGGAGCACCGCCAGCCAGAACAGCCCCGTGATGATGAGCTCCCAGCGCTGGTGCCATGCCGCGGAGAGCTTCCAGTGGGTCTCATAGGCGCGCAGGCCGATGAGGTGTCCGATCGCGATGATCTGCAGGAACGTCTTGATCTTGCCCAGCCCCTCCGCCTCGAGCACCTGGCCGGAGGCGGCGGCGACGAGCCGCAGGCCCGTGATGAGGAATTCGCGCGCCAGGATGAGCATCACGCCGAAGGAGGCCAGCAGCGCCGCGTCCGGATCGGCGGCGATCACGCGGCCGGCGTCATCCCAGCGCGTCACCGGCAGGCAGTCGGTGGCGGCCATGCCGACCAGCAGGCCGAGGATGAAGATCTTGTCCACCAGCGCGTCCATGAGGCGTCCGAAGTCGGACACCGCGTCCAGCTTGCGGGCGATCCAGCCGTCGAAGACGTCCGTCAGGGCGGCGACGATGAACAGCGCAAGGGCGGCGCTCGCCCAGACCCCGGCCCAATGCGTCCAGACGGTGATCAGGACCACCGCGGGCAACCGCGCCGCGGTCAGGATGTTGGGCACTTGGCGGAGAAACTGCATGCGGGCTTGCGGCGAGGATGTTCCCGCGTGAGAGTGAGCGGCAACAGGAAAACGATGGCCCGCCAGCGACGCACCGCCGTGTACCCCGGCACCTTCGACCCCGTCACCAAGGGGCACCTCGACGTCCTGCGCCGCGCCGCCCGTCTCTTCGACAAGGTCATCGTGGCCGTCGCCGCCAGCGACGCCAAGCACCCCTGGTTCTCCCTGGCCGAGCGCCTCGCCATGGCCCGGGAGGCCTGCCGCGGCATCCGCGGCGTCGAGGTGCGCGAACTCTCCGGACTGACCGTCGAGTTCGCCCGCCGCCACCGGGCGGCCGCGATCATCCGCGGCCTGCGCAAGTTCAGCGACTTCGAGTTCGAGTTCGACCTGGCCCACGCCAACCGGCTCATGGCCCCGGAGATCGAGACGGTCGTGCTCATGCCGAGCCAGGACCAGTTCGTGACCTCCTCCAGCTTCGTGAAGGACATCGCCCGGCACCGGCTGTCCCAGGCCGCCGCCTTCGTGCCGCGGTGCGTGCTGCCCCGCCTGAAGCGCAAGCTGGCCGCCAAGGGCTGAAAACGGCACGCCTCCGCTGTTGACCGAGGGGGTCCCTTCCCTTTGCTCGGACGTTCCCCCCTGCGGCCTGGGCCCGGGGCGGAAAACCTTACCAACGCAGCACATGGAACTGAAGATCGCCGTCACCAACCCGACCCGCCGGAGCGTCACCGTCACGATTCCCGCCGCCGACGTCGCCACCGCCGAAAAGGAGGTCGTGCGCGGCTTCATGCGGGAGGCCTCCCTCCCCGGCTTCCGTCCGGGCAAGGCCCCCGAGGCCGTCGTGCGCGGCAAGTACGGCAAGGCCATCGCCGACGAGCTCAGCCAGCGGCTGCTCTCCAAGGGCTACGCCCGCATCGGCGAGGAGAAGTCCTTCACCCTCTACGGACTGGCCGACGTCCAGCGCGACGACACCGCCGCCGGCAAGGACGTGGTCATCCGCTACGAAGTCGACATCGTGCCCGAGTTCAAGACCCCCGACTGGAAGTCCGTCCGGGTCCCCGAGGAGGCGGTCATGGTGACCGACGCCGACGTGGAGGAGCACCTGACCAAGCTCCGCGAGCAGCGCTCCCGCTATGAGAAGACCGACGAGGCCGCCGCCAAGGGCGACTACGTGCGCGTCTCCTACTCCGGCGTCTGCGACGGCAAGCCGGTCGCCGACCTCGACCCCGAGGCCAAGGCCTTCGGCCACGCCCAGTCGACCTGGGAGGAGGCCGGCGCCGAAGGCGAGATCGTCGCCGTGCCCGCCGTCGCCAAGTCCCTCGTCGGCCTGAAGGCCGGCGACAAGGCCGAAGCGGTCCACGCCTTCTCCGCCGACCATGAACGCGAAGCCCTGCGCGGCAAGCAGGTGACCTACGCGATCGAGGCCCTGGAAGTGCGCCGCAAGGCCGTCCCGGCGCTCAACGAGGAGTTCTTCAAGTCCGTCGGGGTCGCCGACGAGGCCGAGCTCCGCGCCCAGCTCCGCAAGGGCGTGGAAGGCTCCCGCCGACAGGCCGCCGAACGCGCCCGACGCGAGAAGGCCGTCGACGCCCTGCTGGCCGGCCTGGACTTCCCGCTTCCCGAATCGGCCGTCGACGCCGTCGCGCGCGAGCTCTTCTACGAATACGCCCAGCTCCGGATGCGCTCCGGGGCCTCCCCCGAGCAGCTGGAGTCCCAGCGCGACGAGATCCTCGCCGAATCCCGCAAGGCCGCCGCCGTCCGGGTGCGCGCCCAGTTCGTCCTCTCCCGCATCGCGGAGGAGGCCAAGGTCGAGGTCTCCCGCGAGGAGCTCAGCGCCGCCGTCATGCGCGCCGCCTACGCCTCCCAGGTCCAGCCCGAGAAGCTGGTGCAGGACCGCCAGCGGCTGGCCGAAATCCGCCGGGACCTGGTGCTGAACAAGGCCCTGGACGCCGTCCTGGCCGGCGAAGGCGCAAGCAAGGTTGAGAAAGCCTGAGTCCCGGGCACAGTGGCCGCAGACACCTCCTCCATGTCCTACATCATCCCCAACGTGGTCGAACGCGACGCCCGAGGCGAACGGGCGTGGGACATCTACAGCCGCCTCCTCAAGGACCGCATCATCTTCCTCGGCTCGCCCATCTACGACGAGGTCGCCAACGCGGTCATCGCGCAGATGCTCTTCCTCCAGATGGAGGACCCCAAGAAGGACATCCACGTCTACATCAACTCCCCGGGCGGCTCCGTGACCGCGGGCATGGCGATCTACGACACGATGAACTTCCTGAGCTGCGAGGTGAACACCTACTGCATCGGGCTGTCCGCCAGCATGGCCACGGTGCTCCTCGCGGCCGGCACCAAGGGGAAGCGGCACGCGCTCCCCAACTCGCGCATCATGATCCATCAGCCGAGCGGCGGCGCCGGCGGCCAGACCTCCGACATCTCCATCGCGGCCAAGGAGATTCTCCGCTGGCGCGACACGCTCAACAAGGTCCTCGCCCAGCACAGCGGCCGCACCGCCGCCGAACTGCAGCGCGATTCGGACCGGGACTACTACATGACGGCCGAGGAGGCCAAGGCCTACGGCCTGGTCGACCACGTGGTGCTGCCCAAGCGCGGCCTCGCCTGATCCGATGGCCGGCGACCGCGCCGAAAGCTGCTCCTTCTGCGGCAAGTCCGCCGCGCAGGCGGGCAAGCTGATCGCCGGCCCCGGCGGGGTCGGGATCTGCGACGCCTGCGTGGGCACCTGCGGACGCCTGCTCGAGCGCGACCGCGCCAAGGCGCAGGCCGCGCCGGCCGGCGGGCCCGCCGTGCAGGCC
>CAIOPO010000114.1 GCA_903860195.1 uncultured Opitutia bacterium
AGCCTTAAATCGCCCGGATCAGCCGCCCTGCTTCTTCTTGCCTTTGCCCTTCTTGGCGGAGCCCCCTTCGCCGGCCTGGTCGTTGCGCGCGGGCATCGGGGCGTTCACCTCCTTGCGCCAGGCGATCAGCTTGGCGTGCAGCTCCTTGGCCTTGTCGGGCATCGTTCCGGCGAGGTTCTTCGTCTCACCGAGGTCATCCTTCAGATTGTAGAGCTCCAGCTTCCCGTCCTCGAGGTATTCCATCAGCTTCCAGTCGCCGGCGTGGATCAGGCTGACCGGGGTCGT
The DNA here is from genome assembly GCA_903860195.1 of uncultured Opitutia bacterium. Lineage (GTDB taxonomy): Bacteria > Verrucomicrobiota > Verrucomicrobiia > Opitutales > UBA953 > UBA953. Next base: position 286 of record CAIOPO010000114.1, read on the forward strand.
GCGCCACAGTCCGGCGCCCGCGCCGAGGTAGCCCGGGAAGTGCTGGAAGATCGCCTCGCGGCCGAGTCCGGCGGCAGGGTCCTTGAACAGCCCGGCCAGGCTGGCGCCGTCGAGCGGCTGGCGGGGCTTGGGCGCGCCGGCGAGTTCGAGCAGCGTCGGGAAGAGGTCCACGTGCGCCGTCGGCACGTCGGCCGAGGAGCCCGCCTTGGTGCGGCCCGGCCAGCTGACGATGAACGGAACGCGCGTGCCGCCTTCGTAGAGCGACCCCTTGCCGCTGCGCAGCGGCGCGTTGTCGGTGACGCCCTTGCCGTCCTCGCCGGGCGCATCGCCCTTGGTCGTGGCCTTCGCGGCGCGTCCGGGCTCCCGGATGAGCCCGTCGGGCCGGCCGTAACCGCCCACGCCGCCGTTGTCGCTCACGAAGACCACCACGGTGTCCCCGTCGACGCCGACCTCCTTCAGCTTGGCCAGGATGCGGCCCACGCTCTCGTCCACGCTGGCGATCATCGCTGCGTAGGTCGGGTCGTCGTGCCCGCCCACGCCGGGCTTGTCCTTGAAGCGCGCGACCAGCTCCTTCTTGGCGTGGAACGGCGCGTGCACGCCGAAGTGCGGCAGGTAGAGCAGGAACGGGCGGTCCTTGTGACGGCCGATGAAGTCCACCGCCCGGTCCGTCAGCCAGTCCGCCAGGTAGGCGCCCTTCGGGTATTCCGTGCGCGGGTTGACCTTGAAGTCGAAGTGCTCGCCCATCGAGACCAGCGCCTCGTCGAATCCGCGCTTGGACGGGTGATGGTCGCCGCCCTCGCCGATGTGCCATTTGCCGAACATCCCCGTCGCGTAGCCGGCCTTCTTCAGCTGGTCCGCGAACGTGTCGCGGTCGAGGGGCAGGGCCGTGACGTTGTCGACCGGGCGCAGCGGACGCTTCGACCAGTCGAAACGTCCGATGCCGCCCACCGTGTAGACGCCCGTGCGGGCGCCGTATTGGCCGCTCAGCAGCGCCGCGCGGGTCGGGGTGCAGTTCTGGCAGTGGTGGTGGTTCGTGAGCCGCATCCCCTCGGCGGCGAGGCGGTCGAGGGCGGGCGTCTCGTAATATTTTGAACCGAAGCAGCCGAGGTCCGTCCAGCCGAGGTCGTCGGCCATGATGAGCACGATGTTGGGCTGGCGGGCGCAGAGGGGCAGGGCGGCCAGCAGCAGGAGCAGGAGTCGCATGGGGACAGGGAAGCACAGGGGCAACCCCGAGGCACCCGCAAAGTTGCCGCCCCGGTCAGATCTCCCAGTCCGACCCCTCGCCGTCCGCGGCCAGCTGCGCGACCGTGAAGCCCGAGAGCGACTTCTCGAACCGTTTCGAGACCTCGCGCCAGAGCGCGGCGACCGCCGGCCCCGAGTCGCCCTTCAGCGTGATCTTGGTCTGCACCAGGTCGGGCTCCACCACCGTCAGCACCTGGCGGAGCGTGATCTCGTCGGCCGGCCGGGCCAGCCGGTAGCCGCCCGTCTTGCCGCGCTTGGAGTCGACCAGCCCTCCCTCCCGCAGTTCGTTGAGGAGCTGCACGAGGTAGTTGGAGGGGATGGATTCCGCCTTGGCGAGCTCCTCGATGCGCGTGACCGCGCCGCCCTTGTTGCGGCGGGCCAGCTGGGCGAGCACGCGCAGGGAGTATTCGAGTTTCAGCGAGGCTTTCATCGGAAGAGGGTCGGTTTCGATATCAGGGGGACTTGGGTCCGCCGTCGACATGGATGAACGTGCGATTGGCGGCTTCCTCGGGCAGGATGGGGGCCTTGGGGCGGGCGAAGACCGAGGTGCCCAGGAAGCACATGCCCGTGTTCTGCACCACTTGGATGGCGCGGTCGTCCCAGAGCTCGATCATGCCGAAGTCCTTCCGGTCCGTCACTTCCAGGTCCGGCAGGCCGTTGGCCTTGAGCCAGGCCTGCGTGGCCTTGAGCCCTTCCGGGTCGCCCGCGCGGGCCGTCACGATCTTCACCCGCGCGCCCTTCTCCAGCCAGAGCCGCACCCGGCGCAGCATCAGCGGAACCGGCGGCCCGATGTGTGACATCCCCTTCCAGGGCGTGGCTTCGGCGAGCGTGCCGTCCAGGTCGACACCGATCCAGGGCTGCGAGTCCGGCGGCCGCGTGTCCGACTGCCGTTCCGTGGGCACGGGTTCATCCGGCGCCCGGGAGAGGTCAGGGGCGCCGGTCGCGAACAGCTTGCGAAGCCAGGAGAGCACGTCGCATTCTTGTCGGCGCCCCTCGCCCGTGACAAGCGGCTAAGGTCGCCGGGTGCTCGGGGCTATCCGCCCACGACTGGCAAATGGGCAATGGGTCAGTCGCCGCTGTCCCCGCCCGCGTCACCCCCGGTTTCGAAGTCCGTATCAAGCGGGCCCAAATCTATGTCGTTCAGAGGGGGAGCCTCTGCTCTCTCGTCTGATTCAGCGTTTGGCGTCCGAGAGACGCTCGAGGCTCCGCCGGGTGAGCCCCAGGAAGCATCGCTACGATCAGTGTTCCCAATAAAGGTGTCAGGGCTGGGTGTGGGTGTATTTTTGCCGGATGAATCGTTGCAGCAGACCTTATAGATTAAGAGAGAAGCCGCCGCCATGACTAGCCAGCCCCAAGGTGTCGGAACAAGGGCGAAGGACAGCCACCAGCTGCCAAGCATCGCCAGCAAGGTCAGGATTATTTTGAGCATAGGCGACGGGAATTTTCTCCTTCATAAGTATTATTATGATAGGTCTCCGCAAACCTTCTCTCTCCTAAGGTCGCCGGGTGCTCGGGGCGGGACTCGAACCCGCACACCTTGCGGCGCCAGAACCTAAATCTGGTGTGTCTGCCATTCCACCACCCGAGCCGCGGCGAGGTGACAGGGTCGCCGAACGCGGACGGGCTGGCA
>CAIOPO010000115.1 GCA_903860195.1 uncultured Opitutia bacterium
CCCGAACTCGCCCAGCCAGTCCGGCCAAGTGCGGCTCACCGGATCGTAGCCCGTCTTGAGCGCATTGTTCTCATCCGTGAGCACTCGATCAAGTCCGAGTCTGAGCAGGATCCAGTCGGCTTGGTGGACCACCTTGCTGACCCCGGCCGTCGCCGCCAGTTGCAAGGCCCGTGCCGCCGCGGAGGTCGGGCCGTGGGCGGCGCTTTCTGGCGGAGCCAGACGTGCCAACGCGCTAGGCAGGTCTCCCGTGTCGGCGTCGTCATACATGCGCGCCTGACCCAGCGCGCGCCCTTCGCCGTCGATCGCCAGAAGCGTGCCCGACGTGCCGTCCACTGCGACGGCCTTCGTCGCGGCGAGGTCCACTTCCGTCCCGAGACGCTGCGCGCAGCCCACGACGGCCGTCCACCAGTCCTCCGGCGATTGCGTGCGTCTGCCACCGGTGGAGAGCGTGCCCGGCAGCTTGCGGGAGGCGGTGCCCAGGATCCTGCCCTGTTCGTCCAGGGCGACCATGCGGACCCCGCTGGTGCCGACGTCGATCCCTAGGGCGATGCCTTCCATGCGTCCTTACTGTCCCGACGTCGCCCAGGGGCAAGCCCTCGGCATTGACCTTGGCCGGCCGGCGCCTAGCAAACAGCAACCCCATGAGACTCCTTCTCCTCGTCCTTGCCGTCGCTCTTCAGGCCGCCCCCGGCGGGAGGCCCAACATCGTTTTCATCTTCAGCGATGACCACGCCTATCAGGCCATCAGCGCCTACGGCGACTCCCGCAAGCTGATCCAGACCCCCAACATCGACCGCATCGCCCGGGAAGGCGTGCGATTCGACCGCGCCCTGGTGACCAACTCCATCTGCGGTCCCAGCCGCGCCGTCATCCTGACCGGCAAGTACTCCCACAAGAACGGTTTTTACAACAATTCGAACTCAGTCTTCGACGGCACGCAGGTCACCTTCCCGAAGCTGATGCAGAAGGCGGGCTACCAGACCGCGATCTTCGGCAAGTGGCACCTCGTGAGCGACCCCGTCGGCTTCGACGCCTGGCAGGTGCTGCCCGGTCAGGGACTCTATTACAACCCGCCCATGAAGGGTCCGTCCGGAGCGGTGGAGACGAAGGGTTACGTCACCGACATCGTCACCGACCTCTCCATCGACTGGATCGCCAAGCGCGACAAGACGAAGCCCTTCGTCCTGATGTGCCAGCACAAGGCGCCGCATCGCGAATGGGCGCCGAACCTTCCTGACCTCGGCTGGGACAAGGACCGCGTCTACCCCGAGCCCGAGACGCTCTTCGACGATTACGCCAACCGCGCCCAGCAGGTGGCCGACAACGACATGACTTTGGAGAAGACCATCACCCCGTTGGACGTGAAGCTGACCCGCCCGGCGAACATGACGCCGGAGCAGATCGCCGCCTGGGACCGTTATTACGTCCCCCGCAACGAGGCCTTCAAGCAGGCCGACCCCAAGGGCAAGGACCTCGTCCGCTGGCGCTACCAGCGTTACATGCATGACTACCTCGGATGCGTGAAGTCCGTCGATGACAACATCGGCCGGCTCCTCGCGCATCTCGAGAAGGAGGGGCTGATGGAGAACACCCTCATCGTGTATTCCTCCGACCAGGGCTTCTACCTCGGCGAGCACGGGTGGTTCGACAAGCGCTGGATCTTCGAGGAGTCCCTGCGCACCCCGCTCGTCGTCCGCTGGCCCGGCGTGGCCAAGCCCGGAGCCGTGAGCAAGGCCATCGTCTCCAACGTCGACTTTGCGCAGACCTTCCTTGATGCCGCCGGCGTGGAGGCGCCCGCCGACATGCAGGGCCGGACTCTGCGGCCGGTGATGGGAGGGGCCGTCCCCGAAGGCTGGCGCACGGACTTCTACTACCACTACTACGAGTATCCTCAGCCCCACCACGTCAGTCCGCACTACGGTGTCATCACCGACCGCTACAAGCTCGTGCGTTATTACGGTTCCGGTCCTGAGCGCACCGACTTGTTCGATCTCGAGAAGGACCCCCTGGAACTGAAGAGCTTCGCCGGCACTGCGGGCTATGAGTCGATCCAAGCCGACCTTGAGGCGCGTCTCGCGCGGCTTCGCAAGGAACTGGAAGTCCCCGCCCAGGAGGACCCCCTGGCGTCCGGCGTGCTGAAGCGCAATCCTCCCGCCGGCAAGGCCAAGGCCGGCAAGAAGAAGGCCCCGGAGAAGAAGTGAACCGTCAGCGGCCCGCGCCGTTGACCGTCCGTTCCCAGGCGTCGGCGATGAGCTGATGTCCGGCGGCGGTCGGATGGACGCCGTCCCAGATCCAGTGGCTCCAGGGGGCTCGTCCGGCGGCCTCGTCGAAGACCGCCTGCAGGGGCACGAAGACGGCCTTGTGCCTTTCGGCGACCCGACGGCAGACGGCCTGCAGCACCTTCATCCTTTCGGACCGGCCGGGCGATTTCCTGATCGCGGGCCCGTCGGGCGCGAGGAAGGGTTCGCAGATCACGATGCGCAGCGAGGGCTTCGCCGCCTTCGCGTCGGCGAGCAGGCTTTCAAGGGTCTTTTCGAAGACCTCAGGGTCGACCGCGCGCCCGCTGTCATTGGCGCCGATGAGCACGCTCAGCAGGTCCGGCTGCAGTTCGAGCGCGTCCTGCTTCCAGCGTTTGCGCA
>CAIOPO010000116.1 GCA_903860195.1 uncultured Opitutia bacterium
GACCTCCGCGTCGCCGTCGTCGGCTTCAAGGGCCGGGGCGGTGAGCACATCAAGGAGCTGAAGCGCCTCAAGGGCGTCCGCGTCGTCGCCCTCTGCGACGTCGACTCCGAAGTCCTCGCCAAGGGCGTGGCCGCTAATCCCGGAGCCCAGGGCTACGAGGACATGAGGAAGATGCTTGAGAGCAAGGACATCGACGCCGTCTCGATCGCCTCGCCCAACCACCTCCACTCCATCCAGGGCATCTGGACCCTGCAGGCCGGCAAGCACCTCTACGTCGAGAAGCCCCTCTCGCACAACATCTACGAAGGCCGGCAGCTCGTCGCCGCCTCCGAGAAGTATTCCAACCTGATCGTCCAGGCCGGCACCCAGAGCCGCTCCGGCGTCGGCATCCGCGCCGCCATCAAGGACGTGCACGGCGGCGTCTACGGCAAGGTCCTCGTCTCCCGCGCCATCTGCTACAAGCGCCGCAAGTCCATCGGGCCGGCCAAGAAGCGTGAAATCCCCTCGACCATCAACTACGACCTGTGGTGCGGCCCGGCCCCCATGGCCGAGTCCGTCCGCGGCAACCAGACCGACGCCGACAACGAGACCAAGAGCCAGGGTCCGGTGCACTATGACTGGCACTGGTTCTGGAACTGGGGCGGCGGCGACCTCTGCAACCAGTGCATCCACGAGATCGACATCGCCCGCTGGTTCCTGAACGAGCCGGACGTGGCTCCGGAGGTCGTCTCCGTCGGCGGCCGCTTCGGCTACCGCGACTGCGCCGAGACCCCGAACACCTTCATCGCCGTCCACAACTACGCCAAGGCGCCCCTCATCACCGAGGTGTACGGCCTCGCCAGCAGCAAGGCCAAGAACGCCGCGATGAACAAGTACGGCAAGTTCCCCAAGGCCCCCGAGATCGGCATCGTCGTCGAGTGCGAGAACGCCACCATCGTCGTGCCCGACTACAACTCGGCCGTCGCCTACGGCAAGGACGGCCAAGTCATCAAGTCCTACGGCAAGTCCGTCGAGCAGGTCGACCTCTCCGGCGGCCAGTCCGGCCACCACGCCAACTGGGTCTCCCACATCACCAAGGGCACCAACGCGGGCATCCATGCCCCCGTCCGTGACTGCCACGTGTCCACCGCCCTCGTCCACTCGGCCAACGTCTCCTACCGCCTCGGCAAGCGCCAGTCGGCCGCCGAGATCGTCGAGGCCATCAAGGGCAGCGCCGGTCTCTCCGAGGCCTTCGTCCGCATGCAGGACCACCTGGGCAAGAACGGCGTGAACCTCGCCACCACCAAGGCCGTGCTCGGCGCCCCGCTGAGCCACGATCCGAAGACCGAGCTCTTCACCGGCGCCAACGCCGCCCGGGCCAACGCCGACCTCTGCGCCCGCCGCGAAGGACGCGCGCCCTTCCGCATCCCCGCCATCGGGTGAACGCACCGGGGCGGAGCGCGCCGAACGGCCGCTCCGCCCCATCATTTCCAGACATCCCCATGAACCAGAAGCTCCTCGCACTCCTCGCCGCCGCCGCGCTCGCCGGCTGTGCCGCCGACCAGGCCTCCGCCCCGGCCGCCGGCCAGAAGAAGGGCGCCCCGAAGGCCGCCGCCAAGCCCGTCATCTTCAACGGCCAGGATCTGACCGGCCTCCGCAAGCTCGGCGGCGAGGCCACCTACGCCGTCAAGGACGGCGTGCTCGTCGGCACCTCCACGCTCAACACCCCGAACACCTTCCTCGCCACCGAGAAGGAGTATTCGAACTTCGTGCTCGAGTATGAGTTCCTCAACGACCCCCGCCTGAACTCCGGCGTCCAGTTCCGCAGCCGCGCGCTCGAGAAGGAGTCGGAATTCACGGGCTCCGACGGCAAGAAGAAGAAAGTGCCCGCCGGACGCGTGCACGGCTACCAGGCCGAGATCGACACCGACCCCAAGAACGTGAAGAAGGCCGAAGTCGGTCCGCGCATGTGGTCCGCCGGCCTCTATGAGGAAGGCCGCCGCGGGTGGATCTTCCCCGGCTTCGGCGGCGGCGACGAGCAGGCCTTCTCCAAGCAGGGCCAGCAGCTCACCAAGATCGGCGAATGGAACCGCGTAAAGATCGAGGCCAACGGCAACCGCATCCGCACCTGGTTCAACGGCGTGGAGCGCGTGGACGCGCGTGACGACGGCTACAAGACCGGCTTCATCGCCTTCCAGGTCCACGGCATCGGCAA
>CAIOPO010000117.1 GCA_903860195.1 uncultured Opitutia bacterium
CCCGAGTCCGCGGATGGGGCGTAACTAACCGGCGGATTCCGCGACGCGGTCCGGCCCTGTAAAACATGGGTCCGGGGCAGGTCTATCGGAAGACATGCGACCATGGGTTTTCAGACAGGCCTTTACGGGGAGTCAGTGCCGTGCCAATCACACCTGGGAAAAGCAGCCTGGACGTGGCGTTTTCCAGGCTCGGCGAGCCCAACCGCCCTTAACCTGCCAGGCGCCCTCGCGATCAGGCCGGAGGTGGGGAGCCCCATATATGCCATGACCATACTAAAAAACGCATACTCCCTCGAAGCCTTCCCCACCATGAAGGTCCTCACGAACTTCGTGCCTGAACGCGGCATGACGTTCAACATCCCGCTCAACCTGACTCCGGAGCAGACGGAAAACCTCCGCCAGCATCTGGGCTCGATGATGCAGGGTGACATCAAGGACAACCGGCCGCCCAAGTCGAACCTCGAGCTGACGCCCATGCTTGAGGCCGTCGCCGAGGCGTTCGGCTACGACGCCGCCCTGCTGGCCGAGGGCAAAGGCGAGACCGGCAGGGAGGGCCACTCCTGGACCGCCTACGGGCACCAGAAGGACCTCCCCCTGCTCATCATCTGGGAGGCGGAAGAGGCCACGATGCTGCTGAGCGTCTGCCTGACCCAGAATTTCGAAGAGGTCGAAATCAACCTGGTCGGGGACAAGCAGGCCGCGGCCAAATGGATGAACAAGGCCGGTGCGGCCATCGACAACAAGTTCTCCCGGAGCGAAGGACATCGGAAGGAGATCTCGGTACCGGACGGTGACGTCCTGATCAAGCTGCGGAGCGATGAGTTCCAGAGGCTCTGGGGTGACCGGGTCATCATCTGCACCGACGAGTCCGGGGACCTGACCGCCCTCAGGAAGGCGGAGGTCGTGCGCCTCGTGCACAGCGTGGCGATCGTCCTGGTCAAGCCGTCCGACCCCTGGCCGGATGAATACCTGCACCGGGCCAAGGCCGGGGATGCGGCCGTGATCCGGGCGGACAACCTGAACAGCCGGCTGGTCTGGGAGGCGGACGAGCCGATCCCGGGCGTGGTCATCCAGGACTACCAGAAGGACTCGGCCCACCGCAGCATGCACCAGATCCAGCTGGCCCTGCAGGAGGCCCTGTTCGGTCGGTCCGGATCCGACATCCTTGAAATCCGGCGGCTGCCCTCCGTCGAGGCCGCGGAGCGGAAGATGGTCCTGATGAAGCAGATCGGGGAGTTGCGGGACGCGCGCTTCCCCGGGATGACGGTCAGCAAGCTGATCAAGAACATGGAAGGAGAAGAACTGATCGGCTCCAGGGCCACCTTGGGCATGAAGGACGGAGACGTGGACGCGACCGGCGACCTGCTGAGCGAGGGCTTCATCGCCCTGATGCGTCTCAACCCGAAGGAGGTCGGCCTGTCGCCCATCAACTACGAGGCCGAGAAAAAGAAGGGTTTCAGCGCCGACTTCGAAGTCAAAGCGGCGTGGGGCTTCAACAAGGACTCGACGCTGGTCAAGAAGGTGGTCGTCAACCTGACCAAGCCCTACTTCTCGAGCCACAAAGGCCTGCCGGTGCGGGTCGACAAGTCCCTCCTGGTCTGGCGACCCAACGACACGAGCGCCCTGGCCTTCGACTTCTTCGGCTGCCAGATCAAAGCCCAGAGGGCGAACCTGGAGCACCCGGTCATGGGCTGCCTGATCGAACAGAAGACGGGGATCCTGACCGACATCCACGTGGCGGACATCCGCTGGACGAAGATCCCGAAGGAGGAAAGCTGAGGGAGGCGGCGGGGAGAGCCGCAGGGGGGCACGTGGGCACGGTGACATGGGGGCATGGGGAGATGCACTGACTAGAGGCTCGGAGGATCGGAAGAACAGAGCCCAGGACCAGCTGGCCGGTTGACGAGTTGACAGGTTGACAAGGGGCGGCGCGGAGCGCCGCAGGGGGGAAGGTGACACGGGGACGATGCAGAGGGCCGGGGCGGGCGACGAAGGGTCGTCGCCCCTACCAGGGGCGCCCTGTGGCGGCCGCGGACGACGAAGGGTCGTCGTCCCTACCAGATGCAGGCTAGGTCGGCACGCAGTGCCGACCCTACCGGGAGAATTCATGGTGTTCACAAGCCCTAGCCCGAGCCCCGGCCCGAGCCCTAAAATGAACCCCCTCTGGCCAACTTGCCAACTGGTCAACGGGTCAACTTATGAACCGCGCTCACTTTGTGATGGGCTGGGAGATGCGGAGGTAGGCGAAGAGGTCGCGCAACTGCTGGTCGGACAGTCCTTCAAGGAGTCCCTCGGGCATGAGGCTGCGGCCGACAGGCACGAGGGCCTTCACGTCGGCCTGACGCAATGTGATGTCCTCGCCCTCAAGTCCGCGGAGGACGAGGATCTGGCTGTCGCGCTCGACAAGGAAGCCGCTGAGGGAACGTCCGTCGGCGGTCTGGACGGAGAAATACTGGAAGCCCTCGCGGATCTCGGCGTTGGGATTGACGATGCTGATGAGCATGGTGCCGAGGTTGTCGCGCTGATAGGCGGTGAGGTCAGGCCCGATGCGCCCGCCTTTGAAGAACAACCGATGGCAGGAGGCGCAGCGCTCCATGAAGGTGGCTTCACCGGCGTACGGATTGCCCGTGCCTGCCTTGAGGCGCTTCTCGACGTCGGCAATCTTGGCGTTCCAGTCCGCGGAGGCGGCCGGCGCCGGAGCGGGATACATCCTGGCGACCAGAGCCTTCACGTCATCGGAAGCGTGCCCGCGCATGCGGTCCACGATGTCGGCGGGGACGACCGAGGCGGCGACGGAACCCGACTCAACGGCTCGCAGGAGATCAGCGCTCCAAGGCGCACGGCTGGCGAGCAGGGCTAGGACGGCCGTGCGCACCTCGGCGTCTAGCTTGGGAGCGGAGAGCATGGCGACCGCCTTGGGCCCGATGGCGGGATCATCGTACGCCATCAGGGAGATTAGCGAGGCCTTGCGCAGCGGCACGGACGGATCCGCGGTGGCGATGGAAAGCAGCAGCGCGGGGGCGTCGGGGTGGCGCACCTCGCCGAAGAGCCGGGCCTGCAGGATGCGGTCCTCGGGCTTGGACTTCGGATTGCGCAGGATGCCGAGCGACTCCGAGATGGCGGCCGCTTCGCCCTGACGCACGCGCAAGACGAGGGGCGCGCGACCTGAGGCGGCGAGCGCCTTGAGCAGTTCGTCGGGCAGGCCTGACATCTCACGTCCGCGATAGGCCTCCTCGAAGCCCTTCATCAGATGCGCAGTGTGGGCGGCCGAAGGCGCCAGGCCGAGCAAGCGCGCGCAGACCAGGAGGTCCGCCCGCAGGCCTTCGGTGGCGAAGCGCCGCATCAGGCGCGGCAGGAGATGCTCCTGCATCACCGGGCGGTCCCAGAGCGCGCCGTCCTGCAGGAAGCCGAGCACCGCTTCGCGGTCCAAGGAGATGTGGGATTCGATCGCCCACCACTGCAGGAGCGGGATGTAGCGGTCCTTCGCGTCCTCATCCCGGCGCACGAGACGACCGAGCAGGGCGAGCGCCTGCGATGTGGTGAGACGACGGGCCGAGGAGGCCATCTGCGAGCGCACCTCGGCATCCGGTTCGACGTCGGCACGGGCGAGGATCGCCTTGAAGACGTCGGCGGGCACGGCCTGCGCGCCCTTGGAGCCGAGGCCGGGGACTCCGAGCCCGCGGTTGATGCCGTATTTGTCGCCGAGGAAGCGCATGGCCCAATGACGCACGGGTGCGTAATCGTGGGACAGCGCCCGGACCGCGCGGTCGTCGGTCAGCTCGCCGAGCTGATAGAGCGCCCAGAGCGCACCGAGGGCGCCACGCGGGCGGTCGGCGTCATCAGCGGCCGGCACCCTGCCCTGACCGAAGAGCAGGCCTTCGAGCCCTGCGACCACGGAGACATCGCGGCGTTCGGCGAGCAGCTGCAGCGCCATCGTGCGATGCCACTTGTTGGGATGGGCGAGGAGCGCGACCAGGTCGTCGGACGACTTCGCTTCGAGATTCAGGTCCTTGCCAAGCGTGGCGTCCTGGGCTCGCAGGCGGTACATGCGACCCGTCGTGGGGTCGATCTGGTTCTGATAGTGCTGACCGTGCGCGATGTAGAACTCATACATGTCCGAGACGTAGACCGAACCGTCCGGAGCATTGGCGATGTAGAGCGGGCGGAACGCGACGTCCTCCGACCACATCGGGATGCCGAGGTCGGACGTCTCATAGGTGGCGCCGACCCAGATCCGTTCAGAGTCCGTGACGGTATTGTGCAGCGGGTCGATGGAGAGCAGGTGACCGGCGAGCGAGCGGGGCATCGCCGTGCCTTCGACGAACGTGCCATAGTGTGCGAACCGCGGAACCTTCGTGCGCGTGCCAAGGATCGGGAGCTGGCCGAACGCATAGGGACTGCGCGGAGGCCCGAACTTTCCGGGATCGACCCCTTGCTTCAGGTAGATGCCGCCTTGGACGTAGTGCCATCCGCGCGTCGTGCCGCCGTTGTGGCCCGAGTAGAGCCGCCCGTCCGCGTCGACATCCAGGCCGAACGGATTGCCCGAGCCCTCGCTGAAGATGTCGTATTCGCGAGTCTTCGGATGGTAGCGCCAGACCATGCAGCCCTCAAAGTGCACGCTCCCGGCCTCTGAGGAGTCGAAACCCGGGCGCGTGACGCGTGAGGACGACGTGCTGCCGTGGACTCCGTAGATCCAGCCGTCAGGTCCGAGAATGATCCCGTTGCCGACCGAGTGCGTGTCCTCCAGACCGAAGCCTTGCAGATGGACCACCGGGGCGCCGTCGGGGACATCGTCGCCATTGGCGTCGGGATAGAACAGCAGGTAGGGCGGCGACATCACCCAGACCCCGCCGTGGGCGCGCAGCGCCGAGTTGGCCATGTTGAGACCATCCTGGAAGACCTTGTGCCGGTCGTATTTCCCGTCCCCGTCCGTGTCCTCATGAATCGAGACCACATCCGCGCCCTTGTCGTGGAAAGGCGGAGGCGGCGGCACCCGGTCGTAGTGTGAGCGGTAATACTTGTCGCGGCTGACCATGTTGACCCCCGCCGGGTAGGGATACTGACGATACTGCGTGACCCAGAGACGCCCCTTGGAGTCGAAGCTGAAGTGCGTCGGCTGCGCCACCAGCGGTTCCGAGAGCAGCAGGTCGGCCTCCAGACCCGGCAGCGTGCGGATCTTGGCGTAGGCCTCCTGCGGCGAGAGCTTGGGTCCGTGCACCTGCGTGGCGCGGCCCAGCACCCGGTTGGACTCCCGGAATTTGTCGAAAGCGTAAGCGGCCGGCTTGTCCTTGAGGGCCGGGCCGGGCCTGAAGCCGTCGCCCTCGATCAGTTCCCATTCTCCTTCGAGCACGCATTCCTGAAAATAGTTCATGATGAACGGCGCCTCGCCCGTGAAGCCCCCCTGCCCTCCCTTGGCGAAGACTCGGAACGCCAGCTCATTCCATTCGTCCTTCTTCAGCGTGCCCACCGGCACCTTGTGACGGAAGATCTCGCCGGCGCCTGAGCGATACGGCTCGAACGAGCCGCCCGTGCCGACCTTCACCCCGTTGACGTGCAGCTCATGCGCGCCGGCGAAGTCGCGGAAGTGAACCCCGACCGATTCCTCGAAGAGATTGCGCTCGTGCTTGGAGAAGAAACTCGGGTCGACCTTCACCCAGGCCCGCAGCCAGACCGTGCGTCCGTCCGCGGGGGCGGAGATGGGACCGGGAACCGGGGCGGCGGAAAGGAGGAAGGGAGTGAGGAGGAAGAGGAGGCGCAGAGGCATGACTAGCTGGCAAGTTGACATGGTGCGGCGCGGAGCGCCGCAGGGGGCACGTGGGCAAGGTGACACGGGGACATGGGGAGATGCAGAGGGATAGGGCTGGGGCTGGGGCTAAATTAGTGAAAGGTTGGCCGTAGGAGTGCGCTAACTAGAGGCTCGGAGGCTCGGTTGAACAGAGGAAGCAGGCGTTAGCTGGCAGGCTGGCAAGTTGACAAGGGAAGCGCGTAAGAGACGCAAGGGGCGGACGACGAAGGGTCGTCGTCCCTACCCGAGGCGGCTAGGTCGGTACGCAGTCCCGACCCCACCTTGGAAGAAGATGCGGAAAGCTGATTGGGGAAAAATGGCACGCGGGGTCCGGGGGTGGCGGAGTGAGGTTTTGTATTGGGCGGGCCGCGGGGGTGCAAAGGCGGAATGGCTTTCTTATTCGGGCGTTGGCGTGCGTTTATGACGACACGCGGGCTGGCGAAGCTACGCCTCTAGGGCATAGTGACGCGATGATCGGAGCCATCACGGGAGACATCATCGGGTCGGTGCATGAGTTCGCCAACAACGAGCGGGACGATTTCCCTTTGTTCGTCGAACGGTCATCGCCCACCGACGACTCCTTGCTCACCTGGACCGTCGCCGAGGCCTGCCGCGACCGTGCGCAGAACTATCGCCCCTACCTCGTGAAGGCCGTCCAAATCGCATCACGTCCGACGAATCGCGCCAGACTCGGGCCGGCCTGGGGCGCGGGTTTCAGCAGCTGGGTGGCGGGAGGAGGCAAGGGCAACCGGGAGTCTTACGGCAACGGCGCGGCCATGCGGGTCTCGCCCGTCGCCTGGTTTCACCATGACGAGGCCGAGGTCCTGCGGCAGGCCGAACTGAGCGCCCTGCCCTCGCACGCGCATCCGGAGGGCGTCAAAGGCGCCCAGTGCACCGCACTGGCCGCCTGGGTCGCACGCATGACGAAGGACCCTGAGGCAGTCAGGAAAGTCGGTGAGCGTTTCTACGGAGCGCTGCCCTCACTGGACGAGATCCGGAAGAACCATCGTTACAACGAAACCTGTCAGGGCTGCGTTCCCGAGTGCGTCGCCATCGCCGCCGGCACGCGGAGCTTCGAGGAGGCCGTGCGCTTCGCCTGTTCCATCCGGGGAGACGCCGACACCCTGGGCGCGATCGTAGGCGGCATCAGCGAAGGACTCTGGGGCGTGCCGAAGGACATTTCAGAAAGCGCCCGGGCGATCGCCGAACACGCCTATCCGGGAATGGGAGAGGTGTGGGAGTGGGGCGGAGGCGAGTAAGAGGCGAAGGAGTATTAGGGCTGGGGCTGGGAGTTAGAGGCTCTGAGGCACGGAGGCTCGGTTGAATAGAGGGAGGCAGCGTTAGCTGGCCGGCTGGCAAGTTGCGCCGCGAGGGGACACGTGGGCAAGGTGACACGGGGGCATGGGCGCCGCCCTGCGGCGGCGTGCTAGGTCGGTAAGCAGTGCCGACCCTACCGGGGGATGGGAGTTCACCAGCCTTGGCCCTATCTCTGTCCCTAGCCCTGTCCCTTGAATGTCTTTCCCCCGGCCCTCTGGCCAACTCTTCCACGGATCAACTACGCCCTTTGGGCCTATTTAAAGGGATTCTTGACAGTGAACATTTATTCATAGAACATCCGTTCACCATGGAAGCACTCACCAAGAAGCAGGCCGCCATCCTCCAGTACATGAAGGACCACGTGGCCAAGCATTCCTACTGGCCGAGCATCCGGGACATCCAGGCCAAGTTCCGCTTCGCGTCGACGAACGCCGTGTTCGGCCACCTGCAAGCGCTGGAACGCAAGGGGGTCATTCAGCGCATCCCCGGAGCCGCCCGCGCCTACAAGATCAACGCGGTCGAGAACGAGGACCTTTCCGAAGTCGTGATCCGCTACGAAGGCCCGGGCGAGGACGCCCTGCAGCTCGAAGGCGTGCCCATGCTCGGCTCCATCGCGGCCGGCTTCCCTGACTTCACCGAATCCTCCGGCGCCATCCAAGAGATGCAGGCGCAGATTCCGGCCGGCGCCCGTCGCCGTCCTCCCCAGTCCTTCGCATTGCGCGTCCGTGGCGATTCCATGATCGACGCTGACATCCACGACGGCGACACGGTCATCGTCGAGCCGGGCGTGCCCAAGCATGGAGACATCGTCGCCGCCCTGATCGACGGCGAAACCACCCTCAAGCGCCTCATCAAGCAAGGCAGCAAGGTCTTCCTCAAGGCGGAGAACGCGAACTACCCCAACCTGATTCCGACGAGCACCCTGACCATCCAAGGCATCGCCAAGCAGGTCATGAAGAAGATCGGGTGAAAGTGCGTAACTGGGCTAGGCGCTAGGGCCAGGACTTGGAGTTAGAAGATCGGAGGTCCAGAGGCCCGGAGGCTCAGTTGAACAGAGGGAGGCACGCGTTAGCTGGCCAGTTGGCAAGTTGACACGTTGACAAGGGGCGGTGCGGAGCGCCGCAGGGGGCAAGGTGACACGGGGGCAAGAGCGCCGCCGTAGGGCGGCGGGAGTTAGGGGCACGATTCATCGTGCACTCCTGAGCAAAAGGGCGCGGCGGAGCCACGCCCCTACCCTCGCCGCCCTGCGGCGGCGTGCTAGGTCGGCACGCAGTGCCGACCCTACCGGGGAATCACAGCGGTCGAAGGAATCAGAGCGGTCGAGCGAGGGCGCTCGACCCTACCAGGGGATGCAGAGTGATCACTAGCCCCAGCCCTGGCCCTAACTCCAAAGATCACGCATTCTTAATCACGTTGGACGATGGCTCGAATTTAAGATTGGATGGGCAAATGGAACCCCCTCCCATCCAAGAAGCCGAACTGGTGCCCACGCCCGACGAGAAGAATCTGGCCCTGGTCATGCATGTGCTGGCCCTTGTCGGCTTCGGCCTGATTTCCACCCTCGTGATCTGGCTGATCAACTTCCAGATCAGCCTGTTCATCTATGCGATCGGATGCGGCCTGCTATCCTGCATCGTGATCGGCATCCCGATGCTCATCGCCGTCGCCATCGCCGCGCTGGTGTTCAGCATCATCGGGCTCGTCCGGATCACAGAAGGCAAGGTCTACAGGTATCCCGCCACGCTTCGCCTGATCTCCTGAGATGGCGGCTGGGCATTTTCCACGCACTCTCGGCCTGGCCGGCTCGGTCCTGCTCGGAGCCGGTGCCATCGGACCGCTGGTGAAGACGCTCCTGATGGAAGTGCAGCTGGACGACATCTCCGCACCTCGTTCGCAGATCCTGCTGGGCCTGGCGGCCCTGTCGCTCGCCCTTTCAGCCGTCGGCCGCACGGGCTGGCTCAGCCTCACCGCGTTGGGCGCAGTCGTCACACTCGGCTCGATGATCGTGAGCTTCGAGGAGAAGCCCCGCATCCCGGTCGTCAGCGACCTGCTCGATCAGGTCACCTCGACCTTCAGCGGGCTGCTGACCGACTTCGCCAAGAATTTCGCCGCACTCGAATGGGGCGCCTTCTGCCTGGCCGGAGGAATCATCCTGCTGCTCCTGGTCGGACTAATGAAGAGAGAGTTTTAGCGCGGGAGGGGCACTCCCGCGCAGGGCCGGGACTTGGAGTTAAAGGATCGGAGGCCCAGAGGCCCGGAGGCTCAGTTAAACAGAGGGAGGCACGCGTTAGCTGGCCAGTTGGCAAGTTGACAGGTTGACAAGGTGCGGCGCGCATGCGCGCCGCAGGGGGCAAGCTGGCACGGTGACACGGGGGCATGGAGGGAGGTGAGGCGGGCGACGAGGGGTCGTCGCCCCTACCCTCGCCGCCCTGCGGCGGCTTGCTAGGTCGGCACGCAGTGCCGACCCTACCGGGGAATCACAGCGGGCGAAGAAATCAGAGCGGTCGAGCGAGGGTGCTCGACCCTACCGGGGGATGCAGAGTGATCACTAGCCCGAGCCCCAGCCCTGGCCCTAAAATGCATTGTCTCTTGCCCACGTGTCACCGTGCCAGCTTGCCCACTGCGAAACGCGGCTGAACCGCGTTTCGCCTCACTTCAACCAGCCTTCGATCTCCTTAACGAAGGCCGACATGCGGGGGCCCTTGGAACTGAACACCGCGAGCGCCTTGCGCAGATGCACTTCGGCCTCCTCGGCACGGCCCTGCTTCTTGCGCAGGATACCCAGGTTCTTGTCATGGAAGGCCAGCTTGAGGTCGTCATCCGTGCCGACCAGCCTCAGCGCCGACTGATTGAGCATCTCCTCGGCCTCGTCGAGCCGTCCGAGGTGAAGCAGACAGAAGGCGAGGTTGTTGTAGGGGCGACTGAGGTCGGGATCGTCGGCTTTCTGCAGCCGGAGGGAGTCGGCCAGGATCTGACGCAGCAGAGGCTCGGCCTCGGCATACCTGAATCGTCCCACGAAGTAATTGGCGCAGATCTGCAGCGCGCCGACCGTCTCGAGATGGTCGGCGCCGAAATGGTCGACGTGCTCCTGATGTGAGATGCGCCGCTGTTCATCGCCCTCCGCATAATCGCCCTGCGTCTCGCAGTAATTGCCGATCTGACGGCGGAGCCGCGTCAGCAGGCCGAACTTGGCGCGGTCCGGCTTGGTCAGGGCGCGGGCGACCCCCCTTTCCGCCCAGGCCTTGGCCTCGTCAATGCGCCCTTCCAGTTCCAACAGATCGGCCATGTTCTCCATGCCGCTCAGCAGCGCCGGCTCGTCGTCCGGCTCCCCGATCTTCTCCAGCACGGGCAGCGCCTGCTCGAGCATCTCGCGACAACGCGCGAGACGGCCCGGATGGATCGCCGCCCGGGCGACCGCCATCTGGCAGCGCGCCAGTTCGAGCGGCGGGCACTCCTCGTCATCCTCGAGCCGCAGCTTCAGCGCGCGCTCACAGGACTCGAGACATTCGGCGTGCCGCTTCGATTCACGCTGATGATAGGACAGGCACAGCAGCGCGTTGCTCAGAGTCCGTCGGAAGGACGGCTCATCTTCCTCCATGATCGCGATGGCCTTGACCAGGGAACGCTCGGCCTCCTCGTTCTCATCGGCGCGACGGCAGGCCGTCGCCAGGTCGATGAGGCCCGTGACGTAGACCTCGCTGCGCTCCGGCGCGTGCTGACCCCGGAGATTGGCGCGCAGGCGGCTGAATTCGATGGCCTGCATGTGCTGACCCACGTGACCGAGAAACTCCGCGTATTCTCCGAGCACGAAATCGACCTCCGCCACCGAACTGACTTCGGCCTGGACCAGCGCCTGGCGATAGGTGGCTTCGGCCTTTTCGGACTCACCCTGCTGGGCGAGCTTGGCTGCCCGCTGCATCGCGCGCTCCAGATCTTCCCGTTTCATCTTGAAACATGCTACCTGGGTCGGAGCGGATGGCAAGGGGAGGCGGCGCGCATGCGCCGCAGGAGGCAAGGTCGGAGGAGGGCTGGGGCTGGGGCTAGGGCTAGGAATTAGAGAATGGAGGCCCAGAGGCCCGGAGGCTCAGAAGATGCGAAAGGTAAGGGACAGGGACACGGGCAGGGGCTGGATTAGATGCTTAGGGAAAAGGGGCAGACGCAGGGGCTGAAGATTCTGCACCTGCCCCAGTATCTGTCCCTAGGTAACGAAACCTGTCCGTGTCCCTATCCCTGCCTCCGCTGAGAATCGAAGGGTCGTCGGCCCTACCTAGTTAATTCCAATCCCCAGCCCTGTCCCTAGCCCCACAGCCCTAGCCCCAAAATGCATCTCCCCTTGCCCCCGTGTCACCGTGCCCACGCGCCCCCTCGCGGCTTAACCGCGCTCACGCGCCCTCTCCGAAACGCGGGTGAACCGCGTTTCGCCTCAATTCGCCGGAGTGGCGGCGAAGACCTTGAGGTCATCGAACGCACCGCCCTGTCCGGCGACTCCGAATTCGAAGCGGCTCTTGGTGGCGTGGGCGATGCCCGGGGACTTCAGATAGCCGACGGGCTTACCGTCGAGCACGACGCGGATCTGGTCGCCGACGATCTCGACCACCAGCGCATGCCACTTGCCCGGGGTGACTTCGGCGGGGAAGTTGGCGGAACGGCCCACGAGCAACTTGGCCATCTCGGCCTTCTTGGAGGGATCGTCCTTCATCGCGCGGATGTCATTACGCATGTTGCCCTCCTTCTCATCGATGATGACGGCCGTGCCCTTGCCCGTCTTGGGGTCGAGGCGCAGCTGGGCTCGGCAGATGTGTCCGTAATGGGCGCCCTTGTAGTCGCGGTCGTCCAGCTCGACGTCGATCATCGTGGCGCCGTCGAAGCGCACCTTTACCTCCACCACGCTGTCCTTGGTGGGGACATTGAGACCGTGAACCGCGGCGTGGGCCTTGATGACGCCCTTCCCGTCCTTGGTCGGCTCATCCTTGACGCGCGTCTGCACGCCCTTGAGCACGCCGTCCTCGACGGAAAAGGTCGGCACCACGCGGACCCAGCGGGCGTCGGGCTTGGCGCCCGAAAAGTCATCGGAGAAGAGCAATTCACCCTTCTTGGCGATGGAAGCCTCGGGCACGGGGGCCGCCGAGGCGAGGCAGTAAGAGACGAGCAGAAGCGTGAGGATTCGCATGGGGACAGCCGATGGGATGCACATTCCTGAAGGCCGGGGCAAGCGAGACCTGCGCGACCGGTTTGCCACGCCGGACATTGCGCATAACAATGATGAGCATGGTCAACGCCTGGAACCTCATCCGGGTCATCACCGGAGCGGCCCTCATCGGCTTGGGCATCGTGGCGGCCATCCTTCCCGTCGTGCCCGGCTTCCCCCTGGTGATCCTGGGAGTCACCTTCGGGTTCACCTGGCACCCCAAGGGACTGCGGGCCTGGCGACGCTTCAAGGCCGCGGTCCTGCGTCGACTGCCCCGTCGCCGACGCGCGGGAAGCTAATCCGTTTGCCCTTCGGGGCGGAGTCGGGCACCTAGAGCGCGGCATGTCGCGCCTGAACTTCACCCTGGAGAAAGTCGCGTCCGGTTCCCGGGCGCGGGCGGCGACCTTCCGCACCTTGCACAACGAGGTGAAGACCCCGTTGTTCATGCCCGTCGGCACGCAGGCCACGGTCAAGGCGCAGACCTTCGAGTCCCTGCATGAGGCCGGCTCGCAGATCCTGCTCGCCAACACCTACCACCTCCTCCTGCGTCCCGGCCCCGAGGTCTTCAGCCGGTTCGGCGGCATCCACAAGTTCACCGGCTGGGAGCGGTCCTTCCTGACCGACTCCGGCGGCTTCCAGATCTTCTCCCTGCCGCACGCGCGCAATATGAAGGAGGAAGGGGCCGAGTTCCGCAGTTACGTCGACGGCAAGACCCACCTGCTCAGCCCGGAGACCAGCATCGGCACCCAGGTCGCCATCGGCAGCGACATCATGATGGTCCTGGACCAGTGCATCCCTTCGACCGCGGACAAGGCCACGGCCAAGGCGGCGCTCGACATCACCCACCGGTGGGCGATCCGCAGCCTGAAGGCGCGCGGCGATTCCCCGCAGGCCATGTTCGCGATCGTGCAGGGCGCGCTGTACCCCGACCTGCGCAAGGAGAGCGCCGACGGACTCACCCAGCTGCCCTTCGACGGCTTCGCCATCGGCGGACTCGCCGTCGGCGAGGGCAAGAGCGAGCGCGAGGACACCTGTGAGATCGCGGCGGCCATGCTGCCGGCCGACCGTCCGCGATACCTGATGGGCGTCGGCACCCCGCTCGACCTCCTCGAAGCCGTGCATCGCGGCGTCGACATGTTCGACTGCATCATCCCCAACAAAGTGGCGCAGTTCGGGACCGCCTTCACCTCACGCGGCATCCTGCAGCTGCGCCGGTCGGTCTACAAGATGTCGGAGGAAAAGCTCGACCCCGCATGCGGCTGCCCCGTGTGCGCCAAGCATTCCCGCGGCTACCTGCATCACCTGACCAAGACCCAGGAGCCGCTGGGCTGGACCCTGATCGGCCGGCACAACATCTGGTTCTACCATCAGCTCATGCGGGAGATCCGGCAGAGCATCCTCGAGGACCGCTTCCTGGCGCTCTATCACGAAAAAC
>CAIOPO010000118.1 GCA_903860195.1 uncultured Opitutia bacterium
CCTCGTCATCTCCATCGCCAAGAAGTACCAGAACCGCGGCCTGCTCTTCACCGACCTCATCCAGGAGGGCAACATGGGCCTCGTGAAGGCGGTCGAGAAGTTCGAATACCGCCGCGGCTACAAGTTCTCCACCTACGCGACGTGGTGGATCCGCCAGGCCATCACGCGCTCCATCGCCGACCAGGCCCGCACCATCCGCATCCCGGTGCACATGATCGAGACGCTCAACAAGGTCATGCAGGTCCAGAAGCAGCTCACGCAGGAGCTCGGCCACGAGCCGACCGCGGAGGAGGTCGCCGACGAGATGAACATGGCCATCGAGCGCGTGCAGCAGATCATGAAGATGGCCCAGCAGCCGATCTCCCTGCAGTCCCCCGTCGGCGACGGCGAGGACACCTCGCTCGGAGACTTCATCGAGGACAAGTCGGCCGAGAACCCCTCCGACACCGCCTCGACCCGCCTGCTCCGCGAAAAGATCGACTTCGTGCTCCGCTCCCTGGCCGAACGCGAGAAGGAGGTCCTCATCCTGCGCTTCGGTCTCCTGGACGGAGTCCAGCGCACGCTGGAGGAGGTCGGACGTCACTTCAAGGTCACGCGCGAACGCATCCGTCAGATCGAGGCCAAGGCGCTCCGCAAGATGCGCCACCCGACCCGCATGCGCCAGCTGCAGGGCATGTTCGAGGGCGAACTCGACACGTCGGGCCCCGGCTTCGACCACTTCGTCTCCGAGGACGAGCGCGGCGACCAGTCGCCCGGAGTGCTCACGGGCGGACAGCAGCCCGGCGGCAACCTCGCGGCGTTCATGAACAAGCCGCCGCAGGAGCCCGGCCCGCGTCCGTGAAGGCGGCGGCGCTGCTGCTCGCGGCGCTGCTCGCCGGCTGCGCCGCGCGCGCGCCCGTGAGGGCGCCCGAAGAGACGCTCCCGCCCTTCTCCCTCCCGCCGGGCTCGCCCGCGAGCGCCCGGGCGGGCTTCGTCGAACCGGTGCGCGCCGACGCCGTCCATTGCGCCGTCGCCCTGTCTCCGGGCTCCCGCGTCCGCATCGGCGACACGCTGGTGAGCCGCGACCGCGCGCTGCGCCCCACGGCGCTGCTCGAGGTGGAGATGATCTCCGGCCGGACGGCGCTGGCCAGGATACGTCGCGGTCGGCCGGGCGCGAAGGAGGAGGCCGTGCGTCCCTCGACGGAGCTGCGGCAGCTCGCCGAGACCCTCGCGCCCGCTCCCGGCACTTGACCAAGGGGCCGGACGCACCCACGTTCGCCCGATGCTCCAGGCCGGAATCGTCGGACTCCCCAACGTCGGGAAATCCACCCTCTTCAACGCCCTCACGCGCTCGCGCAAGGCCGAGGCGGCCAACTACCCGTTCTGCACCATCGAGCCCAACGTCGGGGTGGTGGAGGTGCCTGACGCTCGCCTGAAGGAGCTCCAGCGCATCGCCGGCACCAAGGTCGTGATCCCCGCGGCCATCGAGTTCGTCGACATCGCGGGCCTGGTGGCCGGCGCCTCCAAGGGCGAAGGGCTGGGCAACAAGTTCCTCGCCAACATCCGCGAGGTGGACGCGGTGGTCCACGTGGTGCGCTGCTTCGACAACGACGACATCGTCCACAACATGGGCAAGGTCGATCCGGTCCGGGACATCGGCGTGATTGAGACGGAGCTCATTCTCGCCGACATCCAGTCGGCGGAGCAGCAGCTCGATCGCAACCAGAAGAAGCTCAAGTCGCAGGACAAGGAGGCGTCCGCCAACGTCGACCTGCTCACGCGCCTGATCGCCCACCTCAACGAAGGACGCCCCGCGTCGTCGCTCCAGGTCAAGGACGACGAACGTCCCCGCCTGAAGACCTTCGGGCTGCTCTCCGGCAAGTCGGTGCTGTACGCCTGCAACGTCGCGGAATCCGACCTGGCCGACCCTTCCGCCAACCGCCACGTCGCCGCGGTGCGCGCCCACGTCGCCAATCTCCACGGCGCCGGGACGGTCGTCATCTGCGCGCAGGTGGAGGCGGAGCTCTGCGACCTGCCTCCGGAGGAGGCCGCGGAATACCTTTCCTCGCTCGGCGTGAAGGACTCCGGAGTCTCCGACCTCATCCGCGGCGCCTACCACCTGCTCGGCCTGGCCACCTACTTCACGGCCGGAGAGAAGGAAGTACGGGCCTGGACGTTCCGGCAGGGCATGACCGCCCCCCAGTGCGCTGGGGTCATCCACACGGACTTCGAGAAGGGTTTCATCAAGGCCGAGGTGGTCTGCTACGAGGACCTGGTGCGCCTGGGGTCAGTCGCCGCCGCCAGGGACGCGGGCAAATACCGTCTCGAAGGCAAGGACTACCTCTTCCAGGACGGGGACGTGGCCCTTTTCAGGTTCGCGAACTGAGTCCGAAGTCCCCCTTCGCCTTGCCATCGGATGGCTCCCCGTAACCATTGGTCGCGGTGCGTGTCCCATCTTTCATGAGGTCCTCGACCCCCCTGCTCGCTCTGATGGCCGCCTGCCTTGGCGCGGCCGACCGGCCTAACATCGTCCTCATCATCGGCGAGGACATGGGGCCGGACATCGGTGCCTACGGCTGCAAGGACGCGATCACGCCCCACATGGACCGTCTGGCCCGGGAAGGCGCCCTCTTCACCCGGGCCTTCACCCATGCCGGCGTGTGCGCTCCCAGTCGCAGCGGAATGGTGACCGGACAGTATCCTCTCAAATACGGGGCCCAGAACATGCGCTCGGTGGTCATCGATCCTCCGCGCCCGTTCACCGAGAAACTGCGCGCTTCAGGCTACCATGTGATGTGGCCGGGCAAGACCGACTTCCAAGGCGTGCCCGAGAAGGATCTGGCCGATGACCGCAAGAACTGGATCAATCCCTCGAAGAGCCAGCCCGGCGCGCTGACGGCCAAGCCCAAGGAGCCCTTCTTCGCCTATTTCAACGACACGGTCAGCCATGAGAGCCAGGTCCGCGCCTCTGACGCCGAACACGCCAAGAACACCGCCGCCCTCAAGCCGTCCGACCGGCGCGATCCGGCCAAGGTGGAACTGCCGCCCTTCTACCCGGACACTCCGGCCGTCCGCCGGGAAGTCGCCCACTACCACGAGCTCGTGACCGCGGTCGACTACACGGTCGGCCGGGCGCTCGACTGGCTCAAGGCCCACGACCTGGAGAAGAACACGGTCGTCATCGTCACCGGAGACCACGGCCGAGGCATGCCGCGCTTCAAGCGTTCGCCCAAGGACACCGGCACGCGCGTGCCGCTCATCGTGCGGTGGCCCGGCAAGGTCGCCCCCGGCACGGTCCGTGAGGACTTCGCCAGCTGGATCGACTTCGCCCCGACGGCGCTGACTCTCGCCGGGGTCCCGGTGCCGGCCGAATTCGACGGACATTGCTTCCTGCCCACGGCCGCCCAGCCCCCCGGCTTCGTCTACTCCTTCCGTGACTACATGGACGAAAGCTACGACCGCGTCCGCTCCGTCCGTGACGCCCGCTACCGTTACGTGCGCAACCTGGCGCCGGGCGTCGACGAGGCCGGCAAGGTCGCCTATCAGGAAGTCGGACAGACCATGCACGAGCTGCGCCGCGTGCAGTCCGAAGGCAAGCTCTCGCCCGTCCAGGCGCTCTACTTCGCGACGGACCGCCCCCGGGAGCAGCTCTACGACACCTTGTCCGACCCGTGGGAAGTCAAGGACCTCGCCGCCGACCCCGCTCACGCCGCCAAGCTCGCCGAACTCCGCGCCGAATGCGACCGCTGGATCGCCCGCTGCGGACCCAAGGGCGAGATGACGGTCGACGAACTCGTCAGCAAGGGCGTGATCAAGCCGCGGGACCCCGGCTACGAAGAGCGCGCCAAGACCGGCAAGGTCGACACCTCGAACCGTAAGAAGAACAAAAAATGAACTTACTCATGCGAACCTCCGTTCTCACTCTCTGCTCAGCGGCGCTGCTCTGCGCCTGCAAGCCCGAGCCCAAGTTGGCCCGCTACGAGGCCGCCCCTGACGCGCCCGCCGCGTCTGCGCCCGCCGAGGCGAAGACCGCCCCTGCCGTCGCCGCGCCGGCGCCCGCCCCCGCCGCGCCGGTGATGCAGGCCCCCGCCTCCATGAAGGCCGAGGCCGCTTCGTTCACCGCGCCCAAGTGGGCGGCGCTGCCCGAGGGTTGGTCCGTCGGCCCGGAGAACCCGATGCGCAAAGGCTCCTTCGTGGTGCCCGGACCGGACGGCTCCAAGGCCGAGCTGGCCGTCACGGTCTTCCCCGGCAACGTGGGCGGCCTGACCGCCAACGTGAACCGCTGGCGCGGCCAGATCGGACTGCCGCCGGCCGACGAAGACTCCATCCGCGCCGCCGGCAAGCCCGCCAAGGTCGGGCCCGACGAGGGCCTCCGCTTCACCATGAAGTCGGAGAACGGCGCCAAGGCGACTGACGCGGTCATGGTCCCGAAGAACGGATCGACCTGGTTCCTCAAACTCAGCGGTGACGCCAAGGCCGTCGAGGCCGCCGGCGACGCCTTCGCCAAGTTCATCTCCGAATCCAAACTTCCGTGAGGGACCAACCACGCACGGCCGGTTCACGACTGTTCGACGTCCTGGCGTCGCTCAGGCTCACCGTCGCCCTGCTGCTGCTCTCCATCCTGCTGGTGCTGCTCGGCACGCTCGAGCAGGTGCACTGGGGCGTCTGGCACGTGGCCGAAGAATATTTCGAGTCGTGGGTGTGCTTCTATCCGATGGACCCCACCGCCGCCGCCCGCCTGCCCATCCCCGGCGGATTCCTGCTGGGCGCGCTGCTGCTGACCAACCTCACCTTCGCCCATTTCCGCCACTTCCGCAGCGGGTGGAAGCACGTCGGCGTGGCCATGACCCACGGCGGACTGCTGCTCCTGCTCGCCGGAGGTTTCGTAACCGCAGTCTACCAGCAGGAGTCCGCGATGATCATCCCCGAAGGGGAGTCGCGCGACTACTCCGAGGCCTTCCGGGAATACGAGCTGGCCTTCGTGGAGAAGCGCAAGGGAGCCAAGGACGCCGTCATCGCGATTCCGGACGGACTGCTGCGCCGCACGCTCGGCGCGGCCGAGAAGGACGCCTCCCGCGACATCGTCCTCGCAGGGACGCCGTTCTCGCTCTTCGTCACGGAATACCTGCCCAACGCCCGGCTGCGCGCCGCCTCGCAGCAGCAGGAGGGCCGCTCCGCCCGGACGACGCACGGACTCGGCAAGCAGTTCGAGCTCACCTACCTCCCGCAGAAGGAGAGCTACGACGACAACAATCCCAACATGCCGCTGGCGCTCGTCGAGGTGCGCGAAGGCGCAAAGGCCGTCGCCAGCTTCGTGCTCGGGGCGGGTCTCACCGAAAGCTTCCCGCCGCAGGCGCTCGCGCACGCCGGACGTGACTTCGAGCTGTCGCTGCGCCGGGCGCGGTCCTACCACCCGTTCACGGTCAGCCTGCAGAAGTTCACCCATGAGAAATACCCCGGAACGGAGACCCCCAAGCGCTTCGCCAGCGACGTCACGGTCAAGGAGGAGGGCGGTTCGGAATTCTCCTACCACATCTCGATGAACAACCCGCTGCGGCACGCCGGGCTCACGTTCTTCCAGTCCAGCTTCGGCCGCACCAAGGACGGAGTCGACCAGACGGTGCTCCAGGTGGTGCGCAACCCCGGCGCCTGGATCCCCTACGCGTCGGTCAGCATCATGTCGCTGGGACTGCTCTGGCAGTTCGGCTGGGCGCTCATCTCGTTCCTCATCTCGCGCTCGGCCAGGGCGACGGCCGCCGCGGCCGCGCTCTGCCTGGCCGTCACGTCGGCCGAGGCGGCGTCGGTCGACACCGCCAAACTGGGCGAAGTGCCCGTGCAGAGCGGCGGACGGGTCGTGCCCATCGAGACTCTCGCGAGCGGCTCGCTGCTCCAGATGCGCTCGCGTCGTGAGGTGCGCCTCAGTCCCACGGAGGCCGCGGCCTTCGGCAAGAAGCCCTCGACCTGGACGGCCGAGGAGAAGGCGGAGATCGCCCGGGAACTCCCGGGCGTGGACGCCAAGGTGCAGGAGTCGCTTGAGAAGCGTCCCGTCAACGTGACGCGCGGTTCGGTGAAGTCCGTCGACTGGCTCATCGAGGTCGCCTTCCGCCCGCACGTGGCCCGGCACCTCCCGACTTTCCGCATCGAGCACCCGGTGGTCCTGAAGATCGTCGGCCGGGACGCCGAGAAAGGGCTCTTCGCCACTTGGGACGACGTGCTCAGGAACAGCGAGAAGCTGACCGCGGCCGCCGCCAAGGCCCGCTCACGCCCCCAGGCGGACCGCGACGCGGAGGACCGGGCGCTGGTGCAGCTCGAGCTGGCCGCACGGCAGTATGCGGCGCTGAGCATGACCTTCGCCCCCGGAGACCTGCCCGCCGACATCGCCCCGCAGCGCGAATACGACGCCTGGGTGAGCTCCCTCTCACGGGCGATCGCCGAGATGAACGCGAACAAGGAGAAAGGCGGAAGCGGAACGGCCTTCGACCCCAAGCTCCAGGAGACCGTGAAGAGCTTCGTCGAACGCTACCAGGAGTTCGCCAGCCAGGGCGTGATCGGCATCGTGCCGCCCAAGGACCCGGTGAAGGACACGCGCTGGGACAACCTCGGCGCGTCGCTGCTGGCCGTCGTCCAGGACCGTGACAAGCACCGCAACGGGCTCGGAGCCGACGGCGTGCTGACGCGCTACGCCTCCTTCGCGGCGGGCTGGCGGGAGGGCAATGACGACCAGTGCGCCTCCCAGATCTCGGCCCTGTCCGCCTCCCTGCGCGGCCCCTGGTCGGAGAAGACCGACGCCGAAGCCGGCTTCGGCCGTCTCCAGCCCTTCTACTGGCTGCTCATCGCCTACTTCCTCGTCGGCGCGCTCGTTCTCGGCCATTGGCTCACGGGGCATCCTCGGCTCCGCACGGCCGCCACGGCCGCGGGCTGGGCGCTGTTCGTGCTGCACTCCGGCGCCCTGCTCTACCGCATGTGGCTCCACGGACGTCCCCCCGTGACCAACCTCTACTCCTCGGCCGTCTTCGTGGCCTGGGGCGCCGTGCTGCTCGGGCTGGTGGTCGAACGTGCCTGGCGCAACGGCATCGGCGCGTGCGCCGCGGCGGTCAGCGGATTCCTCTCCCTCATCGTGGCGCACAACCTCGGCCTGTCCGGCGAGGACAACCTCGAGAGCGTGCGGGCCGTGCTGGACTCCAACTTCTGGCTCTCGACGCACGTCACGATCGTCACGCTCGGCTATTCCGCGACTTTCGTGGCCGGACTGCTCGGCGCGCTGCACCTCGTGCTGCGCGCGGCGCAGCCGGGCTACGCCGCGGGTGACGCGGTCGCCCGCGCCGCCTACGGCATCCTCGCCTTCGCCACGCTCGCCAGCTTCGTGGGCACGATGCTCGGCGGCATCTGGGCCGACCAGAGCTGGGGACGCTTCTGGGGCTGGGACCCCAAGGAGAACGGCGCCATCCTCATCGTGCTCTGGTGCGCCGTCTGCCTGCACGCCCGCTGGGGCGGCCTGGTCCGACGCGAAGGGCTCATGCAGCTGCTCGTGCTGGGCAACATCGTGACCGCCTGGTCCTGGTTCGGCACGAACCTGCTCGGCGTCGGACTGCACAGCTACGGCTTCACCGAACAGGGCGCCTTCTGGCTCTACGTGGTCTTCATCCCGTCCCAGCTGCTGCTGGCCGCCCTCGGCTGGCTGCCGGCGCGTTCACCCAAGCAGACGTTGTCCGCATGAACGCGGCGCGGCACGGCTCCTGGTTCTGCGTGAAGTCACGTCCGCGCCAGGAGTCCGTCGCCGCCCGCAATCTCACGACGCTCGGCGGGGTCGAAGTCCTGATGCCGAGGGTGCGACGCCTGCGCAAAGGGCACGACGGACCCAGGCACGTGGTGGAGCCGCTGTTCCCCGGCTACCTGTTCGCCCGCTACGAACCCGACGAGTCTCACGGCCCCGTGCGCAGCACCCGTGGCGTCCTGCACGTGGTCAGCCAGGGCGGCCGGGCGGTCGAGGTGCAGGAAACGGTGATCGCGGAACTGCTCGCGCTCGGTCCGGACGCCACGCTCTCGCTCGAAGACCCGCTGCCGGACGTCGGACAGCGCGTCCGCGTCATCCGCGGAGTCTTCGAAGGCAGCGAAGGCGAGGTGCTCCGGCTCGCCTCTCCGCAAAGGCGCGTCGCCGTGCTGATGACCCTCCTGGGAGGCGAGCAGGCCGTCGACCTGTCCCTGGACGACGTCGAAGGCCTGTCCGAATCCTGAGCCGCCCCCGATGATCGTCGACCAACTCTCCGCTTCGGCCTCCTACGAGACCCTCCACCCGCTGTTCCCCCGGGCCTTCGCCTACCTCAGGGACTTCGACCCGGCCACGCCGGATGGAAAATATGAACTGCAGGGCCAGGACCTGGTCGCGATCGTCCAACGCTACCGGACGGCTCCTTCCGCCGAGAAGATGTGGGAAGCCCATCAGGTCTACGGTGACATCCAGGTGGTGTACGAAGGCCTGGAATATTGCGGGCACGCCGACCGGAGGACGCTCGTGGTCACCAAGCCCTATGTCGCCGAGAAGGACGTCGAGAAATACGCCGCGCCCGAAGCGCCGGCCACGCTGCTGACGCTGGGCCGCGGCAACTTCGCCGTCTTCCACCCGCAGGACGGCCATCAGCCCGGCGTCCAGGTCGACGCCCCGGCCGAGATCCTCAAGGTCGTCATCAAATTCCGTCTCCAACCATGAACCCCGCCCCCGCCCTCCTCGCCGCCCTGCTCCTCTGCGCCGGATCCGTCTGCCCCGCGCAGCAGACTTCCGACGTCGAACGCACCTCCGACGTCATCTACACGAAGCATGACGGCGTCGCCCTGACCATGGACGTCTTCCGTCCGGCCAAGCCCAACGGCGCGGCGGTCGTCAAGATCATCAGCGGCGGCTGGAACTCGAACCATCGCGGCATCTCTGACGGCGGCTGGCCGGCCCGCGGCTACACGACGTTCGTCGTCGTCCACGGCACCCAGCCGCGCTTCAACGTCGCCGAGATCGTCGTCGACCTCAAGCGGGCCGTCCGCTTCATCCGCGCCAACGCCGAGAAATACGGCATCGATCCGGGAAAAATCGGCGTCACCGGCGGCAGCGCCGGCGGTCACCTCAGCCTGATGCTCGCGACGCGGGCCGACGCCGGCAATCCGAAGGCCCCCGACCCGGTCGACCGCGTCAGTAGCGCGGTCAACGCCGTGGCGTGCTTCTACCCTCCGACGGACTTCCTCAACTGGGAGAAGGAGGGCGACAGCCGGCAGGGCGTCGGTCCCCTCACGACCCGCGCCCCGGCCTTCGGAGCGCTGGTCGCCACGCCCGAAGCCCGCGACAAGGCCGGCTACGAGCTCTCGCCCATCTACCACGTGAGCGGCCGGACGCCCCCGGTCTACATCGTGCAGGGAGACGCCGATCCGCTGGTGCCCGACAGCCAGGCCACCCGCTTCCAGGCCGCCGCCGCCAAGGCCGGCGCCCGCTGCGAAGTCCTCATCCGCAAGGGCGCCGCGCATGGCGGCTGGGCCGAGCAGAACAAGGAGGACACGGACCGGATGGCCGAATGGTTCGGCCTGCATCTCCTCGGCCGCCAGCCCGCCCAGGCCTTCGGCTTCGCGGTCTCCTCCTTGCCCAGCACTCCGCTCCCCAAGAAGGCCGACAAAGGCAAATAATCTGGCGGCGTCCGCCCCGCCACCTATCCAAGGAGCATGGCCCGCCACTGCCGACTCATCCTCGCCCTCGACGTCGAGACCAAGGAGGAGGCCCTCGCGCTGGCCCGTCCGCTGGTCGGCAGCCTGGGCTGGGTTAAGCTGGGCCTGCAGCTGTTCACCCGCCACGGCCCAGGAATCGTCGACGAATTCCATGCGCTGGGCTTCAAGGTCTTCCTCGACCTCAAGCTTCACGACATCCCCAACACCGTCGCCTCCGCCGTCAAGAGCCTCCGGGGCAGGCCGTGTTCGCTCCTCACGCTGCACGCAGGCGGCGGACCGGAGATGATCGCCCGCGCCGTCGAAGCGGCCCGTGACGCGCTTCCTGATTGCCGGCTGCTCTCGGTCACGGTGCTGACTTCGATGGACCGCGCCCAGCTCGGCGCGGTCGGCATCGAACGCTCCGCCGAGGACCAGGTCCGGCTGCTCGGACGCATGGCCGTTTCCGCCGGGTCCCACGGACTGGTCTGCTCGCCGCTCGAACTGCCGGTCCTCCGCGCGGAACTGGGAGACGGACCTGACCTCGTGACCCCTGGCATCCGCTACCCTGACGCCAAGGGGGACGACCAGAGCCGTGTCATGACGCCGGCCGACGCGGCCGCCGCCGGCTCCAGCTTCATCGTCGTGGGACGCCCGATCCTCAAGGCGACCGACCCCGCCGCCATGGCCCAGCGCATCCGCAAGGAGATCGGAGAATCCCCGTGAGCGCCGACGGGGACATCCTCGTGCTGCTGGCCGCCGGCTCCGCCCGCCGCATGCAGTCGGCCGTGGATGACAAGACCCTCGCCCCGCTCTGCGGCTCGCCGGTGTTCATCCACTGCCTCCGCGCCTTCTCCGCCACGGGACTCATCAGCCGCGCGGTCATCACCTACCGGGACGACGCGCAGCTGGCCCGCATGCGGGACCTGCTCCAGAAGGAGAATGCCCCGCTGCGGGTCGACTTCGTCCAGGGCGGCGACTCCCGCCAGGACTCCGTGCTCGCCGCGCTCTCAGTCTGCGAATCCCACGGAGGACTGGTCCACATCCACGACGCCGCCCGTCCGCTGGTCACGGAGGCGGCCATCCGCAAGGTGCGGGCCAAGGCCGCCGAAACCGGGGCCGCCATCCTCGCCGGCCGCGCGGCCGACACGGTCAAGATCGCCAAGGCCGACTCCTCCGCGGTGGCCGCCTCCCCCGACCGTTCGTTGGTCTGGACGGCGGAGACGCCCCAGGTCTTCCGCACCGCGGACATCGTCCGGGCCTACCGCAAGGTCACCGAGGCGGGACGCAAGGTCACCGATGACAGCTCGGCGCTCGAATCGATCGGCGTGGAGGTCGCTCTCGTCGAAAACCCCGACGTGAACCTGAAGCTGACCCGGCCTTCCGACTTCGCCCTGGCCGAGGCGGTGCTGCGCTCCCGGTCTCAGTAGCCCGCCTGACGCAGGGCGACGTCGAGCTTCACCTGGAAATCGGCGACGTCGGCCTGCGAAGGACGGTAGCCCGGCGTGCGCGGATTGAAGCCCAGCTGCCCCATCTGGTCCAGGTACCACTCGCCGACCTCTCCGTCACTGAAAGTGGCGGTGCCGCTGACCACCGCGCCGGGACGCACCACGGTGTCGACGCTGATGCTGACGCCCGACTGCGGCGCGGCGGCCGTGGCTTCGGGAGCGTCCTGTGCCGGCGATCCGGCGGAGTCCTCGGCGGGCGCTTCCGCCGCCTTCGGCTCCTCCTTCTCGACCAGGCTCAGGTTGAGGTCGTCCACGAGGAAGCGGACGTCCATGTAGGTCATGTGGACGTCCATTTCTTCGACGAGGCGCGCCTGGACCTGGGCGAGCGTCGCCCCCTCGGCCACCCATGCTGAAACCCGGGCGGTCTGTTCTTTGCTGAGCTTGGCCATCCCCGCAAAGTGCGGGTTCGCGGACCTTTTTCAAGCGCCCGCTCCAATGGGCTGGAAAACCGCCCGAAGGCCTGCAAGTTGACGCCATGTCCACCGAGCCACTTTGGAAGAAGTGCGGCGATTACGCCGACATCGTCTACGAGAAGGCCGACGGCATCGCCCGCGTGACCATCAACCGTCCGACGCGACGCAACGCCTTCACGCCGGACACGGTCGCCGAGATGATCGCCGCCTTCTCGGACGCCCGTGATGACGCCCGCATCGGGGTCGTCCTGCTCCGGGGCGCCAACCCCCAGCACGACGGCAAGTTCGCCTTCTGCGCCGGCGGCGACCAGAAGATCCGCGGCGACCGCAAGGGCGGCTATGTCGGCAAGGACGGCGTCCCCCGGCTCAACGTGCTCGACCTGCAGCGCCTCATCCGGACGATGCCGAAGGTGGTCATCGCGCTCGTCGCCGGCTTCGCCATCGGCGGAGGACACGTGCTGCACGTGGTCTGCGACCTCACCATCGCGGCCGACAACGCGGTGTTCGGTCAGACCGGCCCCAAAGTGGGCAGTTTCGACGGCGGTTTCGGCGCCTCTTACCTCGCGCGCATCGTCGGCCAGAAGAAGGCGCGCGAAATCTGGTATCTCTGCCGGCAATACGGAGCGAAGGAGGCCCTGGAGATGGGCCTGGTCAACGCGGTGGTTCCTTTCGCCGAGCTCGACGCGGAAGGCGTGCGCTGGGCCCGCGAAGTGCTGGAAAAGAGCCCGCTCGCCATCCGCTGCCTCAAGTCGGCCTTCAACGCAGAACTGGACGGACAGGCCGGCATCCAGGAACTCTCCGGCAATGCGACGCTCCTCTACTACCTCACGGAAGAGGGTGACGAGGGTCGGGCGGCCTGGAACGAACGCCGCAAACCTGATTTCCGCAAGTTCCCCTGGCTGCCCTGACCGATGCGGGTGACGGAGCTCGCAGGCGCCCTGCTGCGCGAGACGCTCAAGGAGGGCGACCTTGCGCTGGACGGCACGGCGGGCAGAGGCCGCGACACGCAACTGCTGGCCGCGTTGGTCGGTCCCACCGGACGTGTGCACGCGTTCGACGTGCAGCCCGAAGCCGTCGAATCGACGCGGGCGCTGCTCGCCGAAGCGGGCTTGCTGGACCGCTGCACGCTGCATCTGCGATGCCACTCGGAGGTCGCCGCCGCGCTCCCGGCGGAAAACCGCGGCAAGGTCGCCGCGGCGGTCTTCAATCTCGGCTACCTGCCCGGCGCGGACCACGCCGTCACCACCTCCCCCGGGACGACGCTGAGCGCCCTCCGCGCGACGATGGACCTGCTCAGGCCGGGAGGCCGGCTCGTCTGCGTCTGCTACACCGGACACCCCGGAGGGTCCGATGAAGCCGAACAGGTGCTGGCCCTCGCCATGGCCGCGAAATCGGAAGGATGGGAGGTCTCCGTCATGGGCCGCGAGGCCGGCACGGACCGGCCCTGGATCGCCGACTTCAAACGACGTCTTGTTTGATTCCGGGTCCGAAGCACGCTTGATGAGCACATGACCGAACGCACCCGCATCGTGCTGACCGGAGCCGAAGGGTTCGTGGGACGGACGGTCAGGCATCACCTCGAGGCGGCCGGACATGAAGTCGTTCGCCTCAAGTCACGCTCTTCCGGAAAGGGCGGCTACGACATCCAATCCGGGCATATCGACAAGGAAGTCCTCCGAGGCTGCCAGGCGGTGGTCCATCTGGCCGGCGCACCCATCGCCCGACGTTGGAATGAGCGGAGCTACCTCGACATCATCGAGAGCCGGGTCGCCTCGACCGACCTCATCGCGAGGGCGATGGCCGAGCTTCTGCCCGCCGGAGGCCCCGCGGTGCTCATCAGCATGTCCGGCATCAACCGCTACGGGACTCGAAGGGACGAAGTCCTGACCGAGTCCTCCGCAGTGCGGGAGGAAGGTTTTCTGGCCAAAGTCACCTCGGCCTGGGAGGAGGCCGCCGGTCCGGCCATCAAGGCGGGCGTACGCACGGTCTTCCTGCGCACGGGCATGGTGCTCGGCGCTTCCGGCGGACCGCTCAAGCTCATGCTGCCCGCGTTCCGGCTCGGATTGGGCGGCCCCATCGCCGGCGGGGCCCAAAGGGTGAGCTGGATCACGGTCGACGACCTGGCCGGGATGATTCTCTGGGCACTGGGTCGGGCGGACCTGTCCGGCCCGATCAACGCCACGGCCCCGGGACATGTCACCCAGAGGGAGTTCGCGCGTGCGCTCGGGGCGGCCCTGGGACGACCTGCGTTCCTCCCCCTGCCCGGCTGGGCTCTGGCGCCGCTGGGGGGATTCGCAAAGGAGACCGTGCTGGCCGACCTGGCCGTGCTTCCTGAGAGGGCCATGGCGATGGGCTTCAAGTTCCGCTGCCCGAAGATCGAGGACGCCTTCCGGGAATGCCTGCGTCGCTGATTTGGGATTGATGAGCCCGCCGTCCGAAGGGATTGTCGGACGCATGTCCCGTGCCTTCCTGGCCATCCTGGCACTCCTCCTCGCCGGCTGCGACGACTCGCCCAGGAACGGCGCCCCTTCGCTCGACATCGAGGATCCCGAATTCAAGCAGGGACAGATCTTCCAGAAGCAGGGGGATCCGCGCCGTGCGCTCGAGTCCTTCCTCAAGGTCATCGACAGCCGCAAGAACGCGGCGGAATCCCATCTCGAGGCCGGACGCATGTACCTCGACCTGGACGACCCCCTTCCGGCCATCTACCACTTCAACCAGTACATCCGGTTGAAGCCTGGGTCGCAGCAGACCGCCATCGTCAAACAGATGGTCCGCACGGCGGAGAAGCAGTTCATGAAGAAGCTGCCCGGCCAGCCGCTCGAACCCGACGCCGCGGGCAGCGTCGACCTCAACGCCCGGATGCGCGCCCTGCAGCTTGAGAACGACCGTCTGAAGAAGGACCTTTCGGAATACACCCGACTGCGGCCCAGCGACCCGGCGCCCGCCGTCGCCCAGCCCGTCACGCCGCCCAAGGCGGGGCCGGGCAAAACTTACACCGTCGTCGCCGGCGACAATCCCACGCGCATCTCCTTCAAGGTCTACGGGAACGGCGCACGCGCCAACGACATCATGCGCGCCAACGCCGACAAGGTGCCGAACCCCCAGGGTCTCAAGCCCGGGATGGTGCTGACCATCCCCGAGTGAGCCATGCGGATCACCCGCATCCGCGCGGCTGATTTTCGCAACGTGCCGTTCGCGGACGTCGACACCGACGCGCCGCGGGTCTTCCTCCTGGGCGAGAACGGACAGGGCAAGACGAACCTCCTCGAGGCCGCGGGACTGGTTTCGGCCTTCCGCTCCTTCCGCACGACTGAAATCGCCCCGCTGGTGCGCAACGGCTGCAAGGAAGCGCGCGTCCGCATCGACGTCCGGGACCGGCAGGACGCCTGCTCCGCCGTCGAGGTGCGGCTGGCGAAGGGCTCGCGCACGGGCCAGGTCGACGGCACGCCGGTGACCTCGGTCGCGGCCCATCTCGGACGCTTTCCGACGGTGGCGTTCTGCTCCGATGACCTGAGGCTGGTGCGCGGCTCCCCTTCCAATCGCCGGCGCTGGCTCGACGCCGCCCTCGGCGGCACCGACCCCGCCTACTTGGAAGCGGTGCGCAGCTACCAGAAGGGACTGGAGGGCCGCAACGCGCTGCTCAAGACACCCGCGCCGTCCGATGACGAACTGCGTGCCTTCGAATCGGCGATGCTTCCGGCCGCACGTCTCATCATCGAGTCGCGCGCACGTCAGCTTCCGGAAATCTGCGAGACTCTGCGGCAGGTCGCCGCCCGGGCGGGCTTCTCACCGGCGGCGACGGTCCGTCACCGGCCGGACACCCCGGCGGACGAACTCGAAGGATGCTGGCGACGGCTGCGTGCGGCCGAGCTGGCGGCCGGCTCCACGCTCAAAGGCCCTCATCGCGACGACTTCGACGTGCTCTTCGACGGACAGGACGCCTCCGACTACGCCAGCGAAGGCCAGCAGCGGCTCATCGTGCTGGGACTCACCCTCGCCCGCGTGCGACGCGATTCGGAGCGGGCCCCCACCCCTCCGGTCATCCTGGCCGACGACGTCCTGGGCGAGCTCGACGAGGTGCGCCGCTCCGCTTTCTGGAAGGAGATCGGCGAAGGCCATCAGGTCATCGCCACCGGCACCCGCCCCCCTCCCGGAGACGGCTGGCTGACCTACGAAGTCTCCACCGGAACCTACCGGAAGGCCTGATTTTGGCGTTGTTTAAGCCTGCCCGCCGCCCTTGGATGGGGGGATGAAGGACTTCCTGCTCTACGCCTCCGTGGTGGCCCTCTTCGTGGTCTGCATCCTGGTGGTGCTCATCATCCTCATGCAGCGCCCGAGCGCCAACGCCGGCATGGGAGCCGCCCTCGGCGGCGGTGCGGCTGAAAGCGTCTTCGGCGGCGAATCCGCCAATGTGCTGTCCCGGATGACCTCCACTCTGACCGTCATCCTCTTCATCCTCAGCTTCGGCCTCTATCTCGGTTTCGTGGCCCGCGAGAAGAAGGCCCCCTCGGCCCTCGACGCCGCCTCCACCGCGGCTCCTGCGACCGCCCCCGCCGCCCCGGCCCCCGCGCCTGTGACCGCGACGCCTGCGCCGGCGGCTGCGACTCCCGCTCCTGCCTCCCCCGCGGCGCCGGCTGCTCCTGCGGCGCCGGCTCCGGTCAAGAAGTGACCCGTGCCGGGCCTCAGGCAGTTCAGCATCGCGCTGCGCTGGGCCCTCTGCCTCTCGCTCACGCCCCTCTTCGGCCAGGGGCGTTCTGATCTGCGCCTGCCCCAGCTGGGCGAGGAGGAGTCCGCCAAGGTCCTCTCGGACCTGCGCAACTCCCGTCTCACCGCCGACGTGTGCTTCCGATTCGAGGCCGTCCACCGTCCGCGCCGCGGCGAGGAGTCAGCCCCGGTCAAGGGCACGCTGTGGGCCGGTTCCCGCGGCCTGACCCACTACCTCAGGATTGAGATGGAGGACGCGGCTTCGACCCGGATCCTCGCCCGCAAGTCCGAGACCGGCAGCGAAGTGCATGTGCATGCGGACGGCAAGGCGGGCAAGGTCGCGCCCGGGACGTTCACTCCCCTTTCCCCGGGGCTGCTGATCAGCGCCTTCGACCTTCAGCTCCCGTTCACCCACTGGCCCGACACGCGCTACGCTTCCACCGAACGCGGCGTGCGGCCCATGCACGTCTACCGCGCGCGGCAGGCGGGGATCGACGGCGAGGTGGAATTCGGCATCGACCACTCCTTCGGCGCCGTGCTGCAGGTCCAGGTGAAGTCGGGTGACGGGAAGTCCGTCCGCATGCTGGCGGTCGAGGATTTCGCCAAGGCCGGCGAGCAATGGGTGCTCGGCGCCTGCAGCGTGCGTGACGAGGCCTCACGGGACATGGACGTCCTGCGATTCACCGAAGCCGCCCTCGGACTGGCTCACGATCCCTCGCGCTTCGACGAGGCGACGCTCAGTCGCCCCGCGGTCCGTCCGACCACCTTCCAACCGCTCTGAACATGCCCGCTGACCTCAGGC
>CAIOPO010000119.1 GCA_903860195.1 uncultured Opitutia bacterium
CGCGGCGAACTTGTTGTCGCCGGCGGGGATGACCTTGCCGAACCAGCGGCGGAAGACGTCGGCGTGGTCCCGGAGGCCCTCGGTGGGGCCGCAGAAGATGACGCCCTGCTTCTCGAGCTCCTCCTTCATGCGCGAGTAGGAGGCCTCGGAGTCGAACTGCGCCTCGACCCCGGCGAGGAACTTGCGCTCGGCCTCGGGGATGCCCAGGCGCTCGAAGGTGCGCTTCACGTCGTCGGGCACCTCCTCCCACGTGCGGCTCGGCTTCTGCCCCTTGGCGAGGTAGTAGCGGATCTCCTGGAAGCGGATGTTGTCGAGGTCCCGCGTGGCCCAGTGCGTGGGCATGGGCAGGGACTCGAAGACGCCGAGAGAGCGGTGGCGGAACTCGCGCACCCACTCGGGCTCCTGCTTCACCTTGGAGATGTAGTCGACGACTCCGGGGTTGAGCCCGACGCCCGCGTCGTAGGCGTAGTCCTCCTCGTAGCGGAAGTCGCCCTTGGAGCGGTCGATGTCGATCGCCTCCCGCTGGGCCCGGTCGTCCTGGTCGATCTCGGCCATGGCGTCAGGCGTGGGCGAGCTCCTTCTTGACCCAGTCGTAGCCCTTCTCCTCGAGCTCCAGGGCCAGCTCCTTGCCGCCGCTGTGCACGATGCGTCCGTCCCACATGATGTGGACGCGGTCAGGGACGATGTAGTCGAGCAGGCGCTGGTAGTGGGTGATGACGAGGAAGCCGGTGTCGGGTCCGCGCAGGGCGTTCACGCCCTCGGCGACGATGCGCAGGGCGTCGATGTCGAGGCCGGAGTCGGTCTCGTCGAGGACGGCGTACTTGGGCTTGAGCATCATCAGCTGGAGGATCTCGCAGCGCTTCTTCTCGCCGCCGGAGAAGCCCTCGTTGACGAAGCGGGAGGTGAACTTCCGGTCCATCTTCAGGGCGTCCATCTTGGCGTAGAGCTCGGCGTAGTAGGCCTTGGCGTCGAAGGGCGCGCCCTTGGGCTGACGGGCGACGAGGGCGGCGCGGATGAAGTTCGCGATGGTCACGCCCGGGATCTCGCTCGGATACTGGAAGGCGAGGAAGAGGCCGGCCCGCGCGATGACGTCAGGCTCGAGCCCCAGGATGGGCAAGCCGTCAAGCAGGGCCTCGCCGGCCTGCACGGTGTAGTCGGGATGGCCGGCGAGGACCTTGGAGAGGGTGCTCTTGCCGGTGCCGTTGGGCCCCATGATGGCGTGGACCTCGCCCTTCGGGACGGTGAGGGAGAAGTCCTTCAGGATCGGCCGGTCGCCGACGGAGGCGTTCAGGTTCCTGATGACGAGTGAGTCGGGCATGGGAAGGTCGGTTCAGTTGGAGCGTGCCTCGCCGGACTGCGCGCGGCCGTGGAAGCTGATCTCGATGGTTTCGGAGTCGAAGCCCGGAGGGAGGATCGAACGCAGGCTGCTGAGGACTTCGGGCGGAAGGTCGATGTCGTGCACCCGGCCGGTGGCCTTGTCGCGGAAGTGCGCGTGCGGCGCGAGGTTCGGACAGTAGCGGGTGGACTCGCGCTCGTGGTTGACCTGGCGCACGAGGCCGCAGCCGACGAAGGTCTCGAGGCAGTTGTAGACCGTGGCGAGGGAGAGCCCCGGCATCACTTCGCGGGCACGGTTGAACACTTCGTCGACGGTCGGGTGATCGCGCTTGGCGAGGAGCACCTGGAAGACGGCCTCGCGCTGAGGGGTCACTTTCTGCCCGCTGCGATTGAGGGCCTCCTGAAGGTGGGAGAGGTCGGCTTCGGTGAGATTTTGACTCATTCTAAATTGAATGAGTTAGAATGAGTCTAAACTTCAAGGACAAAGCCCGGTTCTTCCGGACCATTCGCCATGATTAAATACCTAAGTTACTGAATATAAATAGTTTGAATCAATCAGTTCAGCCCACGCGTGTTCTCATCGCCACCCTGGCGTCCTATTTCGTTCATCGCCTCGATTTTGACCAGTTCATCGGCGACCTTGCGCAGTCTGGCTTCCGGGGAAAGGCACTCCAGGACGGAACGACGGATCCTCGTGTCCCCGACCAGATGGCCCGCGATGGCGTCGGCCAAGGAACCGGGCCGGTTGGTCAGTCCGCGGAAGCGTTCCATGAGCGTCACGCCGTCGGCTCCGAGCGGGGAGAGCAGGCGTTCGGACGCGGCGAGCAGCCGGGCCACCTCGCGCGTCACGGCGGGAGTGTCAGGCACGTCGTCCTCGATGACCGCGGCCACCTCGAGGCGCGGGTAGGGCGTGCGACGCTGCTTGCGCAGCACCTTGGCGCGACGGACGCCCTCGAGCATCACGTGCGAGGTGCCGTCAGGGTGCGCCACGTGGCCGACGATGCGGCCGACGCAGGTGAAGGGGCAGGGCGGCTCGTCGTCCTGCGGCGAGAGCAGGTCCGCGTCCAGCTGGGAGACGGCGAACAGGCGCTCGCCCTCCAGCGCCTCCTTGAGCATGCGGCGATAACGGGGCTCGAAGATGCGCAGCGGGAGCAGCTGCTGGGGCAGGAAGACGCATTCTCCCAGCGTCATCACGGGAACGACTGCGGTGGCGGCCATCCCGGCACTCTGCGGGCGAGCGTCAGGAACGCAAACCGCGCCGGGCTCATTCCCACTGGTCGAGGAAGAGCCGCTGGGGGTCGGGTGACGGCGTCTCCGCGCAATAGACCGCCATGCGCAGGGCCGGCAGGAAATGCGCCGGCGCCGGTCCCTTGGCCCGCGCCCTGATTTCGGAGAGCAGGGAGTCGGGCGAGCGTCCGGCCAGCTGGTCGAGACGGGCGTAACCGGCGTCCAGCAGCTCCCGGGCGAGGTCGACCGGGAAGCGCGGGATGCGCATGAACGGGCTGCAGACGGCCTCGCGCCGGCGCTCCGCGGCCCGCGCTCGCGCCGCCTCGTCCATCAGAGCCGGGCGAGGATCGCCGCGCCCATCGCCTTCGTGCCCACGGCGTTGCCGCCGCCGGCGATGTCGGCGGTGCGGATGCCTTCGGCGATGGTCTTCTCGACCGCGCGCTCGATGGCCTTGGCCTCGGCCTCGAGGCCGAAGGAGTGGCGCAGCATCAGCGCGGCGGAGAGTATCTGGGCGCACGGGTTGGCCTTGTCCTGGCCGGCGATGTCCGGGGCGGTGCCGCCGGAGGGCTCGTAGAGGCCGTAGCCGTAGCCGTGGCGGTTGCGGTTGGCGCCGAGTGAGGCGGAGGCCATCATGCCGAGCGAGCCGCAGATGACGGCCATCTCGTCGGAAAGGATGTCACCGAACATGTTCTCGGTGAGGAGGACGTCGAACTGCGCGGGACGCAGCACGAGCTGCATCGCGGCGTTGTCGATGTACATCACGGCGAGGGTGATGTCGGGGGCGGTCGCCTTGATGCGGTCGGCGACGACCTTGCGCCAGAGCACGGAGGTCTGGAGGACGTTGGCCTTGTCGACGAGGGTGATGTGCTTGCGACGGGCGCGCGCGGTGGCGATGGCGACGTCGGTGATGCGTTCGATCTCCGACTTGCGGTAGACCATGGTGTCGATGGCTTCGATGTCGCCGCCTTCGATCTCCTTGGTGGACTTCGGTCCGAAGTAGAGTCCGCCGGTGAGCTCGCGGATGCAGACCATGTCGACGCCGTTCGGGATGCGGTCCGGGCGGATGGGCGAGGTGTCGATGAGGTTCTTCAGCAGCAGGCCCGGACGGACGTTGGCGTAGAGGGTGAAGTGCTTGCGGAGGGGCAGGAGGGAGGCGCGCTCGGGCTGCTCGGCCGGAGGGAGCTTCTCCCACTTGGGCCCGCCGACGGATCCGAAGAGGATGGCGTCCGCGGCGCGGCAGGCCTCGAGGGTCGAGTCCGGCAGGGCCTTGCCATGGTTGTCGATGCCCGCGCCGCCCACGTCGTGGGTCGAGTGCTCCAGGGTGTGGCCTGACTTCTTCAGGACGGCCTCCAGGACGGGCAGGGCGGCGGCCATCACTTCGGGTCCGATGTAGTCGCCGGGCAGGACTGCGATCTTCAGGTTCATGGGAGCGGGGCGGGAGTAAAGATGAGGCACCGCCGTCTCGGCAAGGACAAGCGGATGGCATGGAACGCCGAAAAATCCAACCCCGCGGCGGTTGCCTTCCGGGCCGTCCGCCCCCTACGCTCGCCGTCCGACCCCATGAGCGCATCCCCTCTCGTCATCGGTAAATTCTCCCTCGGCATGGGCGACCGCTTCGCCCACGAGGCCGAAGCCCAGCTCGCCGCCTGCCTGGCGGCCAGGAAGCTCGGCGTGGAGATCGTGCCGGTCTGGAACAAGTCCAACCGCGAGCACAACATCATCGGCTCCGAGCCGACGAGCACCCGCGCCGCGGCCGACGCCGCCGTGAAGTCGCTCGGCTGGACCGCCCCCTACTTCCTTGACGCCGACCACATCGGCCTGAAGACCGTCGACCGCTTCGTCGGCGTCTCCGACTTCTTCACCATCGACGTCGCGGACTTCATCGCCCAGCCGGCCGATCCCGCCGCGGTGAAGGCCTTCGTCGACCGCCATCCGGAGCTGGTCGGAACGCTGACTCTCGCGGGCATCGACCGTCCGTTCACGACCACCCGGGCCGACGTCGAGCGCACGGCCGCCAAGTTCCTGCTCGCGGTCCAGGAGGCCGGCAAGGTCTACCGTCACATCGCCGCCGTGAAGGGCGTCGGGCGTTTCGTCCCGGAGATCTCGATGGACGAGACCGACAGCCCCCAGACTCCGCCGGAGCTGCTCGTCATCCTCGCCGCCATCGCCGACGAAGGCGTGCCGATCCAGACGATCGCCCCCAAGTTCACCGGCCGTTTCAACAAGGGCGTCGACTACGTCGGCGACCTCGCCCAGTTCGAGCGCGAGTTCAACGACGACCTCTGCGTCATCGCCCACGCCGTGAAGAAGTACGGTCTGCCGGCCAACCTGAAGCTCTCGGTGCACAGCGGCAGCGACAAGTTCTCGATCTATCCGGCGATCCGCCGCGCCCTTGCCAGGCATGGAGCGGGCGTGCACGTGAAGACCGCGGGCACGACCTGGCTCGAGGAGGTCATCGGTCTGGCGGAAGCGGGCGGAGACGGGCTCGCGCTGGCCAAGGAGATCTACGCCGAGGCGCTCTCGCACATGGACGAGCTCTGCCAGCCCTACGCCACGGTGATCGACATCGACCGCGCCCGTCTGCCCTCGGCCGCCGAGGTGGACGCCTGGAGCAGCGCCCAGTTCGTCGGCGCGCTGCGCCACGACCAGAAGAATCCGCTCTACAACGCGCACCTGCGCCAGCTCATCCACGTCGGCTTCAAGGTCGCCGCCAAGATGGGCCCGCGCTACCTCGGGCAGCTCAAGGCCTGCCGCGAGTCCTGCGCGCGCAACGTGACGCTCAATCTGCTCGAGCGGCACATCCGTCCGCTGTTCCTGTGAGCGTCGAACCCGTACCGGGGCGCATGCCTGCGCTCATCACCGCGACGACAGGGGCTTTGCTCGCTTTCGTGCTAGCCCTCGACGGGTTTGACCGGGGCGCCGACTGGTCCGTCTCGCATCCGGCCGACCTGCTCAAGTTCCTCTTCCTCGCGGCTCCCGCGTCCCCCTTCCTGGTGCTGGGCGGCGTGGTTTTGGCGGTGCGTGATCGTTTCCTGCTCACGGGCCTGACGGTCATCGGCTGCCTGCTGATCTTCAGCTGCGCCGTTTATCTGCAGGCCCAGGCGGAGCAACGGGCCCGGCCGGAGGCCCTGTTCGCGCTGGTCTACCTCTTCGTGCCTTTCCTGCAGGCCGCCTCCGGCGCGCTGGCTTTCGCGGCGCTGCTCGGATGGCGGGCCTGGCGCCGTCGCCGCGCCTGAGCGTCAGGGAACGCCCGCCGCCTTCTTGAAGGCTTCGACCGCGGGCTCCGCCGCTTCGCGCGCCTGCACGTAGGCGTCGAGGGAGGCGTCGTAGGCGTCCAGCGCCTCCTTGGCCTCGGACTCCCGCCGGGTGTTGATGCGGTCGGCGTCGTCGAAGTCACCTTGGGCCTTGTCGAGAACACGCTTCTTGGCCGTCTTCTGGTTCTTCGGGGCCTTGTCATAGGCCGCCTGGGCCTTGTCGAGGTCCGCCTTGGCGCGGTCGCGCGCCTTGCGAACGAGCCCCGCCGCGTCCTCCG
This sequence comes from uncultured Opitutia bacterium, assembly GCA_903860195.1. Taxonomy (GTDB): domain Bacteria; phylum Verrucomicrobiota; class Verrucomicrobiia; order Opitutales; family UBA953; genus UBA953. The sequence continues at coordinate 6,095 of CAIOPO010000119.1, forward strand.
CGCGGACGGCCTTCTCGCGCGCGATCCGCGCCACGGAATGCAGCTTCACGAGATTCGGCAGCTTGGCGTCATCGATGGCCTTGTTCAGGTCGGCGGTCGCACTGGGCTTCACCTTGACCTGATGACGTTCGAAGAACGCCATGGCGTAGTCGGCGCCGGGCGTCCCTTCCACCGTCATGCGCGGCGGATTGGGCGGCAGTTCTCTGACCTGCTGGGCGTGGAGTGAGGAAGCGACCGCAAGGGCCGCGCTGATGATCAGGGCGTGTCTCATGGGGTTTCCCGTCGGGGTGGACGGGGACCCCTTTTCTAGAAAAAACACCCGGTCAGTAAAGGCCGTATTCCCCCCGGCGCGCTCAGCGGGCCGCGCGGTCGCGTGCCCAGGCCTCGGCGAAATAGGTCAGGATCAGGTCCGCGCCGGCCCGGCGGATGCCGAGCAGGCTTTCATCGCGCGCGGCCCGGAGGTCGAGCCAGCCCTTTTCGGCGGCGGCGTGAAGGGCGGCGTATTCGCCCGACACCTGGTAGGCCGCCACGGGAAGCGTGGTGGCGTTGCGCAGGTCACGGATGACGTCGAGGTAAGGTCCGGCGGGCTTGACCATCAGGATGTCGGCCCCTTCGGCGGCATCGAGGGCCGTCTCGCGCGCCGCCTCGCGGCGGTTGGCGGGGTCCATCTGGTAGCCCGCCTTGGAGATGGGCGCTTCACCGGGCTTGCGGGCGCTTCCGACCGCGTCGCGGAAAGGTCCGTAGAACGCGGAGGCGTATTTGGCGGAGTAGGCCAGGATTCCCGTGCCGTGACGCCCGGAGGAGTCGAGCCCGCTTCGGATCGCCTTCACCCGTCCGTCCATCATGTCGGAGGGCGCGACGAAGTCGGCGCCCGCCTGGGCGGTGAGCAGGGACATCTTCACCAGCGCCTCGACCGTGCGGTCATTGTCCACATCGGTGCCGGCGGCGTTCAGCACTCCGTCGTGACCGTGCGTGGTGTACGGGTCGAGGGCGATGTCGGCGAAGACCACCGTGCCGGGAGACTTGGCCTTCACTTCGCGCACGGCCCGCAGGGCGAGGTTGGAAGGATTGAGGGCCTCCGCGCCCTCGGCGGTCTTGCGGGACGGATCGACCTTCGGAAAGAGCGCCACTCCGCGGATGCCGAGCAGGAGCAGCTCGGCGCACTTCGTCCCGAGCGAGGAAAGGGGGACGCGGCTGACGCCGGGAAGCGAGGCGATCGGTTCGGGCGATTCCCCGTCCGTGACGAAGATCGGCTGGATGAGGTGCCGGGCCTCGAGGACCGTCTCGGCCAGCATGGCCCGGATGCCGGCGCTGGCGCGCAGCCTCCGGGGGCGTTCGGGCTGGTCGAGGTGCTCCGGCATCGAAGGGTCTGCATAGCCCTCCGGCCTCCTCAGGGCAACGGCGAAGCCGGGGCTTACGGGGCCCCCAGAGGTGGGACAGTTTGTCAGGCCGCCCCGATTGGCACAGCGCCGCCACGGCCGGGAATGCTCCAAATCCCCAATAAAAGCCCCCCTTGGCCTTGGCACATCCCCTGCCTCTGGAGGGCATCAAACAACCCAGAATAATCCTCCATTAACATGAGCAAAATCATCGGCATCGACCTCGGCACCACCAACTCCTGCATGGCCGTCCTGGAGGCCGGAGAGTCCGTCGTCATACC
>CAIOPO010000120.1 GCA_903860195.1 uncultured Opitutia bacterium
CGGGGCCTACGCGGCGTGGCGCTTCATCGCGGGCGTCGGCCTCGCCGGCGAGCTCGGCGGCTGCATCGCGCTCGTCTCCGAGACGCTCTCGAAGGAGCGGCGGGGCTACGGCACCGCGCTGGTCGCGACGGTGGGCGTCTTCGGCGCCGTCGTCGCCGGCTGGATGGCCGACCACGTCGACAAGCTCGGCGCCCTGGTCGGGACCGACGGGTGGCGCATGAGCTATTTCATCGGCGGCGGCCTCGGCCTCGCCCTGCTGGCGATGCGCGTCGGCGTGCACGAGTCCGGCATGTTCAGGCATGCGCGCGAGAGTTCCTCCGCGGAGTCGGTCGGACGGGGCGACTTCCTCTCCCTGTTCACCTCCCGCGACCGTTTCCTCCGTTACGCCCGCTGCGTGCTCATCGGCCTGCCCACCTGGTACATGATCGGCATCCTCGTGCAGCGTGCGGCGACCGTCTTCGCTCCCGCCGCCGGCGTCCAGGGCGAGAAGATCCAGACCAACTGGGCCGTCGCCGCCTTCTACCTCGGACTCACCTTCGGCGACCTCGCCAGCGGCGTCGGCAGCCAGCTCGCCCGGTCCCGTCGCAAGGTCGTGCTGGTCTTCCTGCTCTTCAGCCTGGCCTGCGTCGGCGTCTACCTTTTCGGCGCCCAGGGTTGGAGTTCCGAGGCCTATTACCGGCTCATCTTCCTGATGGGCTTCGGCATGGGCTACTGGGCGCTGTTCGTCACCATCGCCGCGGAGCAGTTCGGCACCAACCTCCGGGCGACCGTGGCCACCACCGTGCCCAACTTCGCCCGCGGGTCCCTGGTTCTGCTGACCTTCTGCTTCACCCAGCTCGTCGGCACCAAGGAGGCTCCCGGAGTCACGGCTCCCGTCGCCGGCGCCGTCCTGGGAGCGGTCTGCTTCACGGCCGCCTTCCTCGCCTTGTGGAAGATGGAGGAGACCTACGGCAAGGACCTCGACTACCAGGAGAGGAAATGACGTTCACTTATTCGCCGGTGCCGGAGCGTCGGTGACGCAGCGGAAGCCGGCGTGGTTCGTCGAAGTCAGGGTGTCCAGGCCCTGGCGCGAGGCCACGCGGAAGCGGAAGCAGTAGGCCTCGTCGCAGAGCCAGGAGCCGCCGCGGATGACGTGCTGTCCGTAGCCGGTGCTTTCCGGATCCTCGCCCGCGGGCGGTCCGGCCGGCGAGTCCTTGGGCGAGCGGGCGTAGTAGTCCTTGCCGTACCAGTCTTCGCACATCTCCCAGACGTTGCCGGCCACGTCGTAGAGGCCGAAGGCGTTCGGCGGATAGCTTTTCACCCTGGAGGTGGAGACATGCCCGTCGAGTCCGAGGTCGGTCTCGGGGAACTTGCCCTGCCAATGGTTGCACATGTATTTGCCTTCGGGCCTCTCTTCGTCGCCCCAGACGTAGGGCTTGGACTTGAGCCCGCCGCGGGCCGCGAACTCCCATTCGGCCTCGGTGGGCAGGCGTTTGCCGGCCCAGCGGGCGTAGGCCTGGGCGTCCTTGTAGGTGACGCAGACCACCGGATGGTCCATGCGGTCCTTGATCGAGGATCCCGGGCCCTCGGGGCTGCGCCAGGTCGCTCCGGCAGTGAATTTCCACCACGGCAGATTGCCGGCGCCGCAGCGCTTCGGGTCGACTCCAGAGACGGGCTTGAAGATCAGCGAACCTCCCTTGAGGTATTCCGGCGGGCTCTGGGGGAACTGACGCGGATCGAGGTCCTTCTCCGCGTCGGTGACGTAGCCCGTCGCGTCGGCGAACGCCTTGAACTGCGCGTTGGTCACCTCCGTCTCGTCCATCCAGAATCCCTTGACGGCCACGGCGTGGGCCGGGCGTTCCTCGTAGTGGTCATCGGTGGCGCCGTCGTTGCCCATCGGGAACTCCCCTCCCGCTATCCAGACCATGCCGCGGACGTCCGAGGTCGGCACATAGGTCTCCGGCACCGGCGAGCGGCCCGTTCCGGCCAGCAGGAAGAGGGTGCCCGAGAGGGCGATCATGGCCGCGGCGACGCCGACGATGATGCCTTTGGCCCTGGCGGGGTCGGTTGCGGCGGGCTCGGTCATGGGGTTTCGCATCAATGTTCGGAGAAGGCGGGCGGGTCGAACTTTCTTTGGGCGGTGTGAACCGAAAGGCCTCGCACCCGGGGCCTTTCATCCTTTAACCCCCGGTGTCC
>CAIOPO010000121.1 GCA_903860195.1 uncultured Opitutia bacterium
CTGGCCGCGTCGCTCGGCCTGGCCAAGGGCTTCAGGCTGACGATCAACAACGGTCCGGACGGCGGTGAATCAGTCCCCCACCTCCACGTGCACCTTCTGGGAGGCCGGTCGCTCGGCTGGCCTCCGGGCTGACCGAAATGACGCCCGTCACTCCCTGCCTGGTCCTCGACGGCTCCGCACGCGACGGGGTGAGGGTCGGCGTGCTTTCGGCAGGAGCCTGGAAGTCCCAGTCCTGTTCCGAGGAGGGCGCCATGGAGTCCGCCGACCGTTGCGTCCGCGAGGCGCTCGCCGCGGCCGGCGTCAGCGTCGACGACATCGCCTCCTTCGCGGTCTGCGCCGGTCCCGGCTCCATCCTGGGCATCCGGCTCACCTCCATCATGGTGCGCGCCTGGCTGTCGCTTCGCTCTCGTCCCTGCTACGTCTGGAACGCGCTCGAAGCGGTCGCGTCCTCCGCGCGTCTCGCCGGACGGCGGCCTCCGTTCATCGTGGCGTCCGAGTCCAGGTTGCGCCGCTGGAACGTCCTGAAAGTTCCCGCCTCCGGGCCGTCGGAGTGCGCTGAACTCGAGGCGGCCCAGGTGGCCGCGCTCGGAGCGCCCCTGATCGCCTCTTCCGCCGGCGCGCCGTTCCCGTGTGAGCCGGCGCCCGATGTCTGGCCTTCCTTGCCCGGACTGTTCTCACAGGGCGGGCTGTTGCGCGCCGAGGACAGGCCTGACGCGCTCAATCCCGCGCCTGAGTTCGCCCTCTGGTCCGGAGAACGTCATCGCGCCCCCTGATGAGGACCGACTCCTCAGGGTTCATGGCCCGGGCCTGGGCGGAAATCGACCTGCCGGCCATCGATCGCAACGTCGGCCGGATCAAGCAGTCACTTCCGTCGAGGATCCGCTACGTGGCTGTGATCAAGGCCGACGCCTACGGGCATGGCATGCCCGAAGTCGCGGCCCGGCTCCTGCAGGCAGGGGTCGACTGTTTCGCCGTCGCGAACGTGGCCGAGGCCGCCCGGCTGCGCGAGGTGGGCCACGACGGCGACATCCTAGTGCTCAGTCCTTCACTGCCGGAGGAGCATGACCGCGCGGTCCATCTGGACCTCGATCTCACGCTGAACTCGCCCGAGGAGGCGCGCGCCCTCGCCGCCGCCGCGGCCCGCGCGGGGCGTCGCGCCAAGGTCCACATCAAGGCCGACACGGGCATGGGACGCGCCGGAGTCTGGCACGCCGAGGCCCCGGCGCTCATCGATTTCGTGCGCGCCTGCGCCGATCTGGAATGGAGGGGCTTCTACACGCATTTTTCGGAGGCGGGCTCGGACCACGCCTTCACGGCCGAGCAGAGGCGCATCTTCCTCGCCCTGCTTGACGCGGTGCCGGAGCGTGAACGGTCTCGCCTCATGATCCACGCGGACAACAGCGCCGGACTCGCCACTTTTTCCGCCGACTCCCCCTTCAACGCGGTGCGCGTCGGTCTGATGCAGTACGGACTGCCGCCGGCGGAGGGCTCCTTCCTTGAAAGTCTGCGGCCTGAGCCGGCGCTCTCGTTCCACTCCCGGGTGGTGCTGGTGAAGCGGCTCCCCGCCGGCACCGCGGTGAGCTACGGACGCACGCGCGTACTCGGTCGGGAGTCCCGGGTGGCGGTCGTGGCCGTCGGATACGGGGACGGGGTGCCCACCGCCGCCAGCAACCGCGGTTACTTCCTCATCCGCGGGCGGAGATGCCCAATCCTCGGCCGGGTGACGATGGACCAGACGGTGGTCGACGTGACGGAGGTTCCGGAGGCGGTCGCCGGCGACATCGCCACGATCCTCGGCGCCCAAGGGGCGGACCGCATCACGGTCGAACAGTTCTGCTCCTGGTCCGACTGCATCCCCTGGGAGGCGCTCTGCACCCTGACCCAGCGCGTGCAGCGCGTCTACCGCACCGATCGCACCTGAGATGAGGCTGCTGCTCTCGCTTCTCCTGACGTCGGCCGCGCCTTTCCTCCGCGCGGACGAGGTGCTGGACCGTGTCATCGCCCACGCCCGCGCCCATCCCGAGGGCGATGCGCCGGCGTCTTTCCGCGCCGCGGACTACCGCGCGGAGCTGCGAGAGCTCCCCATCGGGGTCTTTGATTCGGGCGTCGGCGGGCTCACCGTCCTCGAGGCCCTCAAGAAGCACGATCGTCATGACAATCGCACCGGGGCCGAAGGCGCCGACGGCGTCCCGGATTTCCAAGGGGAACGCTTCATCTACCTCGGCGACCAGGCCAACATGCCCTACGGCAATTATGCCGCCGCGGGCCGGACCGACTTCCTCCGGGAACTGATCCTGCGGGATGGTCTGTTCCTGCTCGGCCGTCGGCATGCGCGCGGCGACAAGCCTCCCGTCAAGGCGATCGTGATCGCCTGCAACACCGCCACGGCCTACGGACTCGAGGACCTCCGGGCCGCGCTCAAGGCGTGGGATCTCCCCGTCATCATGGTGGGCGTGGTCGAGGCAGGCGCCCGTGGTCTGGCGGAGTCCGACAAGGGCGCGCAGGGCAGGGTGGCGGTCCTGGCCACCGTCGGCACCTGCGTCTCCGAGGCCTATCCTCGGGCGATCGGCAAGGTCTCGTCCCGTCAGGTCTGGCAGATGGGCTCGGCCAGCCTCGCCGCGGCCATCGAAGGCGACCCCTCCGTCAAGGCGTCCGTCCGTGACATCCTGCGCGAGGACGTCGGCGATTTCCTGCGTGAGGCCGCGGCCGTCGGTCCGGGCGCGCCCTTCGAAACGCTCGTGCTGGGCTGCACGCACTACCCCCTGGTCGCCGATGCGATCGACGAGGCCTTCGCTCATTGGCGTGACTTCCGTGCTCCGGACGGTTCACGCCCTTATGCTTCGCTGGTGGCGCCCAGGCTCAGGCACGTGGATCCGGCGGCCTGGACGGCCGAGGAGCTTTGGCGCGCCCTGCGGGCGGCGGAGCGCTTTGCCTCCCATGCCGATCACGAGCCGGACCTTTTCTTCCTCTCCGTTCCTTCCGTTGCTCCGGCGTTGCTCGGATCCGACGGCGGCCTGACCAAGGATTACAAGTACGGCCGCTTGTCCGGACAGGTGGGTCGCGTCGACACGATCAACGTGCCGCTCACGGCGGAGATGCTGCCGCCCTCGACGGCGAAGCTCGTCCGTGAGAAACTGCCGCTGACCTGGCGGAGCCTGCAGGCCCGGCGCTGATCGGCACGGTTTCGGACCTGCCTCCCGACCCGCCGCCCGGCCTTCCTCAGGCCGACTTCTTGGCGTCCTTCTTTTCCGCGCCCTTCTTCTCCTTCGATTCCTTGTCTTCCTCCTCGGGCTTCAACAGCGCTTCCTTCAGCGCTTCCTCGACGACCTGGCTGTTGGTGGGGTTTCCGTTGAAGACGAGCTTACCCTCCCGGTTGAAGACGCACATGTAGGGGTAGAGGGTGTTCTTGAAGGGCATCTTGCATCCGCTGTAGACCGTGTATTCCACCCCGGCCTTCTTCAGCAGGGTGGTGAGGTTCTTGGTGGCGCCATACTGTCCGACGTCCTCGATGCCGATCACCACCAGGTCGTCTTTGAGCTTGTCGTGGATCTTCTGGTAGACCTTCAGGTTCTGACCTCCGGTCTGAGTTTCGAGCTCGTACACCCAGAACAGCATGAGCGTGCCCTTGCCCTTCTGGAAGGCGGGGGTGACGCGCGGTCCTGAGACGTATTTCTCGAGCCGGAAGTCATTCAAGGCGTGGGTCTTTTCCGCCGCGGGGAGCGTGATGGATCCGAGCAGCAGCAGTGGCAGGACAAGGGCGCGCATACGGCCATCCTTGGCGGGCCCAACTTCAAGTCAACCTCTCCGCCCCTCGGTCCCGAGACGCCTGGGCGCCCTGTATTGCGTTTGAAATCACGCGGGATTCGCCGGACTTGCCCCGGTCATCTCCGGGTCAGGCCTCGCTGCCGTCCTTGCGACGCCAGCACCAGGCGGCCGTGAAGAGGAACAGCCCCACGGCCAGCGGAGTCGCCGGAACCTGCATTTCCTGCAGCACCCCGACGTAGACGTGGGGCAGGAGCGTGGAGAGGCCCGTGCCGAAGGCGGTCCGGTCCAGCGGGTGCTCCGGGACGGCCAGCATTCCGAGGGTCCAGAACAGGGCGGGCAGGGCCGTCCAAGGAGCCTGCGGCTCGGAGAGCCAGGGGCCCAGTCCGGCGAAACGCTCCGCCACGATCAGGGCGCAGGAGACGCCGGACATCCAGACGAGCAGCGTCTCCGCGAACGTCCGTCGCCGGCCTTCATGTCCGAAGTCGCCGCCGCGGCTGGCGACGAGGTAGCGGCCCAAGCCGGTGGTGAAGAGCAACAGGGCGATGATGCTGAAGGTCATGGCCCGTGAGCCCGGCCGGCTCAGGCTCCGAACCCGAAGTAGCGGCTGGCGTTGCCGTAGCAGACGTCGGCGATGAGGCGTTCGTTCCAGTCCTTGCGGTCAGGAATGCGGCCGGACTCCACGTCCTGGCCGACGAGGTCGCACAGGATGCGCCGGAAGTATTCGTGACGCGGATAGGACAGGAAGGAGCGCGAGTCGGTGATCATCCCGATGAAGCGTGAGAGCAGTCCGAGGTCGGAGAGCATGTTCATCTGGTCGCGCATGCCGCGTTCCTGGTCGAGGAACCACCAGCCCGAGCCGTATTGGATCTTGCCCGGCACCGTGCCGTCCTGGAAGGAGCCGGGCATGCAGGCGAAGAGGGCCGTGTCGGCGGGGTTGAGGTTGTAGAGGATGACCTTGCCGAGGGCGTTCTCGCCCGACAGCGTGCCGAACCACCGCACGAGGCCCGGCCCCTGATGGTAGTCCCCGATGGTGTCGCAGCCGGCGTCGGAGCCGAGGCGCTTCAGCAGGCCGAGGTTCGGGTCGCGGACGGCGCCGAGATGCAGCTGCGTCGCCCAGCCCTTGGCGTGGTTGAGGCGGCCGACGTGCAGCATGATGAACGACGTGAACTTGTCCGCCTCCTCCGCGGTCGCGGCCCGGCCGGCCATGGCGTTCTCCCAGATGGTGCGGGCCTCGGATTCCGAGCAGGCGGCGTCAGGGAGGCGGTCCAGTCCGTGGTCCGTGGCGCGGCACCCGGCGGCGGCGAAGTCGTCATGGCGGCGGTTGAGTCCTTCGATCAGCCCCGCGAAGGTGTCGGCGCCCTTGCCCGTGGCGTCAGCCAGACGCCGGGCCCAGGCCTGCACCCGTTCCGGCTGCCGGACCTTCAGGCAGGCGTCGGGCCGGTAGGTCGGGACGACCTTGGTGGCGAAGCCCGACTTCGCGATGGCGTGGTGCAGTTCGAGGGAGTCGGCGGGGTCGTCGGTCGTGCCGACGACACGGACCTTCATCATCTTGAGGATGCCGCGGGCGGTGAGGTCGCCGTGCTTCAGCTGCCGGTTGGCCTCGTCCCAGACCTTCTGCGCGGTCGCGCCTTCGAGCACCTCCTGGATGCCGAAGTGGCGGCGCAGCTCGAGGTGCGTCCAGTGGAAGAGCGGGTTGCGCAGGGTCTGCGGGACCGTCTCGGCCCAGGCCTGGAACTTCTCCCGGGAGGTCGACTTCGCGCCCGTGATCATGTCCTCCGGCACGCCGTTGGCCCGCATGGCGCGCCACTTGTAGTGGTCGCCGGCCAGCCAGATCGCGGTGAGGTCCTCGAACCGCCGGTCATCGGCGATGTCCTTCGGGCTCAGGTGGCAATGGTAGTCGACGATCGGCTGGTCCTTGGCCGTGCCGTGGTAGAGCCCGTGCGCCGTCGCGTTGGACAGGATGAAGCGGTCGTCCATGAAGGCCATGGGCGTGGTGTCAGATGGACATGGCGGCGAAGCCGCCGTCGACGACGAGTTCCGCGCCGGTGATGAAGCTGCCCGCGTCCGAGGCCAGCAGGAGCGAGGCGCCGACGAGCTCACGGGCCTCGCCGAAGCGGTTCATCGGGGTCTTGCCGAGGATCGTCGCCACACGTTCAGGGGTCAGCACCTTGCGGTTCTGCTCCGCGGGGAAGAAGCCGGGGACGAGCGTGTTGACGCGGACTCCCTTGGGCGCCCATTCACGGGCGAGGTTCTTGGACAGGTTGTGCACCGCGGCCTTGGAGGCCGAGTAGGTGAAGACGCGGGAGAGGGGCAGGATGCCGGATTCCGAGCCGAGATTGATGATCGAGCCGGCGCCGGCCTTCACCATCGTCTCGCCGAAGACCTGGCAGCCGAAGACCACTCCCTTGACGTTCACGGTGAGGATCCGGTCGAGCTGCGCCTCGTCGATCTCCAGGAAGGGCGTCGGCGAGTTCACGCCCGCGCCGTTCACCAGGACGTCCACCTTGCCGTGCTTCGCGAGGACGGCGTCCCGCAGTTTCACGAGGTCGGCCTTGTTGGTCGCCTCGCAGGACATGAATTCGCCGGAACCGCCCGCGGCCTTGATCTTGGCCAGCCGGGCGTCGGCCTTGGCGGGATCGCGCCCGACGAGGATCACGTGCGCTCCGGCGGAGGCGAAGCCTTCCGCCATGGCGCCGCAGAGCTCGCCGGTGCCGCCGATCACGACGGCCGTGCGGCCTTTGAGGGAGAAGAGGTCGAGGGAGGACATGGAAGTAGGGACAGGGGCAGGGACAGGGGCAGGAACGGGGAAAGGGGCAGGATGGGTGATCAGCGGACGACGCGAGCGCCGCCGCCGGAGAGCTGCTTCTCGACCTCCTTGCGGGTGACCATGGAGGTGTCGCCGGGCGTGGTGGACGCGAGCGCTCCGTGGGCGGCGCCGTAGTTCACCGCCTTCTGGGCGTCGTTGTGCTCGAGGAAGCCGAAGATCAGGCCCGAGGCGAAGCTGTCGCCTCCGCCCACGCGGTCGAGGATCTCCAGTTCGGGGAACTTGATGCTGTCGTGGAACTTGCCGTCGTGCCAGCAGATCGCGCTCCAGTCGTTCTTGGTGGCCGTGATGACGCGGCGGAGCGTGGTCGCGGCGACCTTGAAGTTCGGGAACTGCTTCACCGCCTCGGCGATCATGTCCTTGAACGCCTGGGTCTCGATGTTGGAGATGTTGTGGTCGACGCCCTTGACCTCGAAGCCGAGCGAGGCCGTGAAGTCCTCCTCGTTGCCGATCATGACGTCGACGTACTTCGCGATCTCACGGTTGACCTCCTGGGCCTTCTTGAGGCCGCCGATGGTCTTCCAGAGCGAGGGACGGTAGTTGAGGTCGTAGGAGACGACGGTGCCGTGCTTCTTCGCCGCCTTGACGGCCTCGATGGTGGCCTGCGCGGTGGTCTCGGAAAGGGCGGCGAAGATGCCTCCCGTGTGGAGCCAGCGGACGCCGAGCCGGCCGAAGATGTGCTCCCAGTCGAAGTCGCCGGGCTTGATCTGCGAGGCGGCGGTGTTGCCCCGGTCGGGCACGCCGACCGCGCCGCGGATGCCGAAGCCGCGTTCGGTGAAGTTGAGTCCGTTGCGCACGGTGCGGCCGATGCCGTCGTCCTCGCGCCACTTGATGAAGTCGGTGTGCACGCCCCCCTGCATCACGAAGTCCTCGAGCAGCCGCCCGACCTCGTTGTCGACGAAGGCGGTGCATACGGAGGTGCGCAGGCCGAAGCACTTGCGGAGCCCGCGGGCGACGTTGTATTCGCCGCCGCCCTCCCACGCCGTGAACTGGCGGGCGGTGCGGACGCGGCCCTCGCCGGGGTCGAGGCGGAGCATGATCTCGCCCAGCGAAAGCTGGTCGAAGGCGCATTCCTTGGCGGACTTGATCTGGAGGGGCATGGCGGTGGGAGAAGGGTTCAGGCGACGGGGAGGGAGGCCAGGTCGAAGGGGCGCTGGCCGCAATGGGCGGCGATGCGGTTGAACTCCTCGATCTCGGCCTTGGAGAAGAGCAGACCGCCCGCCTTGCGGCTGCGCTCGGCGGCGGCGGCCTCGAGCTGGCCGGGGAGCATGCACTTCTCGTTGCCGTGGCCGAGGATGTCGGCGATGACGGCCTTCACGTTCTGCGACTGGCTGCGGCCTTGGGCGAAGACGCCGGCGCTCAGGGCCTCGGGATGGATCACCTGGAAGAAGAACGCGCAGGACTGCTTCTCGCCGGGGACATGCTCGCGGCTGCGGATGGTCGGCAGGGAGCCGCCGATGAAGGCGGCCACGATCTCGTTGATGAGGGACAGGCCGTAGCCCTTGTGCGCGCCGAAGGGGATGAGCGACACGGCCTCGTTGGGGTCGAGGGTCACCTTGCCGTCCTTGTCGACCGCGGCGTCGGGGGGCAGGGGCTTGCCTTCGCGCTTGAGGACCTGCACGCGGCCCATGGCGATGACCGAGGTGGCCCAGTCGATCACGATGGGGAAGCCGAGGGAGTCCGTGGTCGGGAAGCCCCAGGAGTGCGGATTGGTGCCGAGGGTGGGGAACTTGCCCTGGAAGGGCACGACTTCGGCGAGCGTGGCGGTGCAGTTGGTGTAGGCGATGTAACCGCGCCTGGCGGCCTCCATCACGTAGCCGCCGCCCCAGAGGTAGTGGAAGGCGTTGTCCACGGAGACCGTGCCCACGCCGTATTTGTCCGCCAGCTGGATGCAGCGCTCGATGGCGTCGACGGCGACGGCCTGTCCGAGCTTCTGATGCGCGTCCCAGACCTCGGCCGCCTCGAAGCGCGAGGGCTTGCGGGTCACGGTCGCGTTCGGGGTGCAGCCGGGCACCTTGGCGCCGGAGCCGAAGAGTTCGTCGAGGTGCAGCGCCTTGAGGGCGTTGTGCGTGCGGATGCCGTGGTGGGTGGCCATGCTGGCCATCTGCGCGGCCTGGGCCGACTCCTTGGCTCCGAAGCCGCGGTGGACATAGGCGGCGGTGACGAGCGCCTCGTGGGCCTCGCGCTTTACGACGTGGAAGGTCTCGCTCATGGAAGGGGGGGCTTTCAGACGACTTTCTTCACCGGCACCTCGGGGTTGATCTGGGCGAGGGGTTTCTCACCGTGCATCGCGCGGATGAGGTTGGTGACAGCGGCGACGGCCTGGCGCTGCACGCTCTCGGCGGTGCGGGAGCCGATGTGCGGCGTGACGATGCAGTTGGGGAGCTTGGTGAGAGGGTGGTCGGCGCGGGGCGGCTCCTCGTCGAGCACGTCGGTGCCGTAGCCGCCCACGCGCCCGGACCTCAGGGCCTCGGCGATGTCGGCGGTGTGCACGATCTCTCCCCGGGCGCAGTTGAGGATGAGCACGCCCGGCTTCATCTTGGCGATGGTCTCGGCGCGCACCAGGTCGCGTGTCTCGGGGGTCAGGTTGGTGTGCAGGGAGAGGTAGTCGGACGCGGCGAACACCTCGTCCATCGTGGCGGCCCGCTTCACCTCGTGCTGCGCGGCGAACTTGTCGTCCCAGTACAGGTCGAAGCCGACCACCTTCATGCCGAAGGCGCGGGCGCGGACGGCGACCTCCTTGCCGATGCGTCCCATCCCGATGATGCCGATGGTCTTGTCGAGGAGTTCGTGGCCGGTCTTGCGCTTCCAGCCGCCGGAGCGGGTGGAGTCGGTGTGGAAGTAGAAGTTCTTCTCCAGGGCGAGCAGCAGCAGGAAGGTGTGCTCGGCGACGGTGGTGTGGTTGACGCCGGGCGTGAAGCAGAGGGGGATGCCCTTGGCCGTGAGGGTCTTCACGTCGATCTTGTCGACCCCGATGCCGTATTTGGAGACCACCTTGAGGCGGGGCAGGGCCTTCTCGATGACGGCCGCGGTGATCATGTCGTCCCCGCAGACGTAGCCGTCGAAATCACCCATCAGGGCCAGCGTGTCGGCCTCGTTCAGCGGACCGCGTGCGGTCACCACTTCCCAGCCCGTTTCCTTGAGCATCCGGTGGTGTTCGCCGGGGGTGTCTTGGAACGAGGTGGTCGTGAGCAGAATGCGCGTCTTGGCCATGGGCGTATGCGTGTTTATTGGTGGCTTTGCGAAGGGGGTCAGTCAACAGGACTTCTGGGGTGGACTTACCTTAAAAACGGCGTTCTTTTCCATCAACCCCGCCCCACATGAAAGAAGCCGTTTCCGGTCATTCGAACCCCGCCAGCCGTCATCGCTGGGTCATCCTGGCCCTGCTGTTCTTCGCGACGACGATCAACTACATCGACCGGCAGATCCTGGCCCTGCTCAAGCCGATGCTGGACGCGGAACTCAAGTGGACCAATGAGCAGTACGGCTACGTCAATTCCGCCTTCCAGGGCGCGTACGCCTTCGGGCTGGTCGGGTTCGGCTGGTTCATCGACCGCTTCGGCGTGAAGATCGGCTACGCGGTCTCCATCTTCGCCTGGTCCGCCGCCGCCGCCGCGCATGCGCTCGTGGGTTCGGTCGCCGGATTCCGCTGGGCGCGCGTCGCGCTCGGGGTGGGCGAGGGCGGCAACTTCCCCGCCGCCATCAAGACGGTCGCGCAGTGGTTCCCTCGGGCCGAACGCGCCTTCGCCAACGCGCTCTTCAACGCGGGGACCAACGTCGGCGCGCTGGTGGCTCCCGCGGTCATCCCCCTCATGGCCTTGGAATACGGCTGGCGCTCGACGTTCGTGGTCGCCGGCGCGCTGGGCGTCGTCTGGATCTTCTTCTGGATCCCCCTGTTCCGCGAGGCTCCGAAGCTCGCCGACGAGGAGGCCGACACCGGGCGCAAGGTTCCCTGGCTCAGTCTCCTGGGCAAGCGGCAGGCCTGGGCCTACATGGTCGCCAAGTTCCTGACCGATCCGGTCTGGTGGTTCTACCTGATCTGGCTGCCCGACTACTTCAAGCGCGAGCAGCACCTCGACCTCAAGGGCTCGGCCCTGCCGCTGGTCACGCTGTACGGCATCGTGACCGTGCTCAGCGTCTTCGCCGGCTGGATGGTGAAGCGTCTCGCCGAGAACGGCCACGACATCGTGCGCGTCCGCAAGGTCTCGATGCTGGTCTTCGCGCTGTGCTCGCTCCCGATCTTCTTCGTCCGCGGGCTCGGCATGTGGGAGGCCGTGCTGCTCATCGCTTTCGCGGCGTCAGCCCATCAGGCGTGGTCCGCCAGTCTCTACGCCACGGTGTCCGACACGTTCCCCAAGGAGGCCGTCGCCTCGGTCTCCGGACTCGGCGGATTCGTCGGTTCCATCGGCGGCATGATCTTCCCGATCGTCGCCGGACGCATCCTTGACAGCAACGTCAACGGCTACGCCGTCCTCTTCGCCTTCTGCGCCTTCGCCTACGTGGTCGCCTTCGCCATCCATCACCTGCTGGTGCCGAAGCTCGAGATGGCCGAGGTCTGACCCGCGGCTTCACGTCCGCAGCAAAAGGGCCCCGTGACGGGGCCCTTTTCACATCCAGCGAGTCCGACGATCTTCAGCCGGCGACGACGATGTTCACCAGCTTGCCCGGCACGACGATCTCCTTCACGGCGGGCTTGCCGTGGGTGAACTTCTGGACGTCGGGATGCGCGCGGGCGGCGGCGAGGAGCTCGTCCTTCGACGCATCCTTGGCCATCTTGGCGGTGGCACGGACTTTGCCGTTCACCTGGAAGACGATCTCGACGGTCGACTCGACGAGCTTGGCCGGATCGAAGGCCGGCCAGCCGGCGGCGGTGACGCCGCCGCTGTTGCCGAGGCGAGACCAGATCTCCTCGCAGAGGTGCGGGGCGAAGGGCGCGGCGATGCGCACGAAGGCCTCGAGGGAGGACCGGGACACGCCCGGGGACTTCTCCGCGGCGTTCATCAGGATCATCATCTGGGAGATGGCGGTGTTGAACTGCAGGCCTTCGATGTCCTCGCCGACCTTGCGGATGGTGCGATGGAGCTCGCGGACGAAGTCCTCGGACTCGGTAGCGCCGGCGGCGAGGCGGGCGGAAGGGCCGCCGGTCTGCTCGTCCACGGCCAGACGCCAGAGCCGCTTCAGGAAGCGGCTGACGCCGGTGATGCCCTCGGAGCTCCAGGGCTTCGAGGCCTCGAGCGGTCCGAGGAACATGAGGTACATGCGCAGGGCGTCGGCGCCGTGCTCCTTGACGATGGTGTCAGGGTTCACGACGTTGCCGCGGCTCTTGGACATCTTCTCGCCGTCCTCGCCGAGGATGAGGCCCTGGTGGAAGAGACGGCGGAAGGGTTCCGCTTCGGGCAGGACGCCGATGTCGTGCAGGAAGCGGTGCCAGAAGCGCGCATACAGCAGGTGCAGCACGGCGTGCTCGGCGCCGCCGATGTAGAAGTCGGGGCTGCCCCAGTAGGCCAGCGCCTCCTTCGAGGCGATGCCGTCCGCATTCTTCGGGTCAAGGTAGCGCAGGTGATACCAGCACGAACCGGCCCACTGCGGCATGGTGTTGGTCTCACGCGAGGCGGCGGCCCAGGCGTCGCCGGGGCGGGCGGAGGCGCGGGGGGCGGTCTCGCCGGTGGCGAGATCGACCCAGACGTTGACCCAGGCGTCCGCTTTGGAGAGCGGAGACTCGCCGGTCGGCGAAGGCTGGTAGGACTTCACCTCGGGCAGGGTGAGGGGCAGCTTGGCGGCCGGCAGGGGCACGGCGCAGGCCTCTTTCCCGTCGAGCATGCAGGTCACGGGTTCGGCCGGGAGGAACTCCCTCAGGCGGGAGCCGGACGGGATGCGTGCGTAATCTTCGCGTGACACCCACAGGATGGGGAAGGGTTCGCCCCAGTAGCGCTGGCGGGAGAACAGCCAGTCGCGCAGCTTGTAGTTCACCGCGGCGCGGCCCTTGCCCTTGCCGGCGAGCTCCGCGGTGATCTTGCGCTTCGCGTCGTCGACGGACAGTCCTTCGAGTCCGGGGGAGTTCACGAGCGGTCCGTCGCCGGTCCAGGCCTCCTTCTTCAGGTCGAAGCCTTCGGGCGCGCCGACGACCTGGACGACGGGCAGCTCGAACTGCCGGGCGAACTCCCAGTCGCGTTCGTCGTGCGCGGGCACGGCCATGATCGCGCCGGTGCCGTAGCTCATCAGGACGTAGTCCGCGGTCCAGACCGGGATGCGCGTGCCGTTGACGGGGTTGATGGCGTGGGCGCCGGTGAAGACGCCCGTCTTCTTCTTGTCCGCCAGGTCCGTGCGCTCGAGGTCGGACTTGTTCCTGACGGAAGCCACGTAGGCCTCGACCCGGTCACGCCGGTCGGCGGCGGTGATCTTGGCGAGCAGCGGATGCTCGGGCGCGATCACCATGTAGGTCGCGCCGTGCAGGGTGTCGGGGCGCGTGGTGAAGACGGTCAGCGATGCGTCATGCCCTTCGAGCGCGAAGGAGACTTCGGCCCCTTCGGAACGGCCGATCCAGTTGCGCTGGAGGCGTTTGGTGGAGTCGGGCCAGTCCAGCGCGTCGAGTCCGCCGATCAGCTTGTCGGCGTAGGCCGTGATGCGCAGCACCCACTGGCGGATGGGGCGCCTTTCGACGGGGTGGTTGCCGCGCTCGGAGCGGGGGCCCTCCGGCGTGTTGAGCACCTCCTCGTTGGCCAGCACGGTGCCGAGCGCCGGGCAGAACCAGACGGGCTTCTCCGAGACGTAGGCGAGTCCGTGCTTGAAGAGCTGGAGGAAGATCCACTGGGTCCAGCGGAAGTAGTTCTCGTCGGTCGTGGAGAACTCGCGGTCCCAGTCGATCGCGAAGCCCAGCATGCGCAGCTGGCGGCGGAAGTTGTCGATGTTGCGCCGCGTCTGCACGGCGGGATGCTCGCCGGTGGCGATGGCATGCTGCTCCGCGGGCAGCCCGAAGGCGTCCCAGCCCATGGGATGGAGGACGTTGAAGCCCTTGGCCTTCTTGTAGCGGGCCAGGATGTCGGAGGCGGTGTAGCCTTCGGGATGGCCGATGTGCAGGCCGGCGCCCGAAGGGTAGGGGAACATGTCCAGGACGTAGTACTTCGGCTTGCCGCAGGCGGCGGGTTCGGCGCGGAAGGCGCCTTCGGCCAGCCAGCGTTCCTGCCAGCGCCTCTCGAAGGCCGTGAAGTCATATGTGCCGGGCGTCGCGTCCATGGACGTCTGGAGATAGGCGGCTGCGGCCCGCGCTGGCAAGGTTTGGATGGGCGGCTCTCCCCGCTTGCCCCCGTCGACGCGCCGGCCCATCCTGCACGGGATGAACGTGCTCGTGGTGGGCGGCGCCGGCTACATCGGCTCCCATTGCGTCCGCCGCCTGCTGGCGGCGGGGCATCGGGCGGTCGTGCTCGACGACCTGTCACTGGGCCACGCGTCCGCGGTCCCGGACGGCACGCCGCTGGTCAGGGCCGGCATGGATGATGCGTCCGCGGTGCGCGAGACGGTGCGCCTTCACGGCATCGAGGCGGTCTTCCACTTCGCCGCGCTCGCCAACGTCGGGGAGTCAGTACGGGAGCCTGAGCGCTACCACGCCCACAATGTGGTGAAGACGCACGCCCTGCTCGCGGCCCTCGAGGCCGCCGGGGTCAGGAAGTTCGTGTTCTCCAGCACCTGCGCGGTCTACGGAGTGCCGCCGCGGGTCCCCATCTCCGAGGACATGCCCCGCGTGCCGGTGAATCCTTACGGACGCACCAAGCTCGAAGTCGAGCTGAGCTTGGAGGACGCCGCCCGGGCGGGGCGTCTGGCCTTCGCCGCGCTCCGCTATTTCAACGCCGCCGGCGCCGCCGCCGACGGTTCGACGGGCGAGGACCATGAGCCGGAGACGCATCTGATCCCGCTGGCCATCGGCGCGGCGCTCGGCCGCCGGCCGCCGCTCACGGTCTTCGGCACCGACTATCCCACGCCCGACGGCACCTGCCTGCGTGACTACGTGCACGTGGACGACCTGGCTGACGCCCATGTCGCGGCCCTCGCACGCCTGGACCGTCCCGGCGTCGGGCTGGCGCTGAATCTCGGCACGGGGCGGCCGCATTCGGTCCGCGAGGTCATCGCCTCGGTGGAGCGCGTGGGCGGCCGGCCGGTGCCCCACGCCTTCGGGCCCCGCCGCGAAGGGGATCCGCCCGCGCTCTTCGCCGATGCGACCCGCGCCCGTGCCGAACTGGGTTGGGCGCCTCGACATGTCGGGCTGGACGACATCGTCAGCTCCGCCTGGCGCTGGCACATTTCAAGACCCCGCTGAATCTCACCATGTCCGAACTGCTGCATCCCCACTGGCGCATGCGCTACGTCACCGCCCCCCGGCCCGCGGCGCAAGGCAGTCCGTTCGCCCCGC
>CAIOPO010000122.1 GCA_903860195.1 uncultured Opitutia bacterium
CGCCGAGGCCGACCTGCTGGTGCACCACCCCTACGACAGCTTCGTCACCTCGGTCGAGGAGTTCATCCGGCAGGCGGCCGGCTGGGACAGCAGGTCGTTGGCGGCGTCCTGGGTGCGGGCGGACTCCGTCGGGACGGAGTCACGCTGGAAGGCATCGGTCAGCATGAGTTCCCGCACCAGGGCTTTGACGGACCACCTTTGCTCGATGAACCGGAGGGCGAGGTGGTCGAGCAGTTCCGGGTGCGTGGGCAGTTCGCCCAGGCGGCCGAAATTGTCGACCGTACCCACGAGGCCGCGGCCGAAGACGTGGTGCCAGAGCCGGTTGACCATGACGCGGGCGGTGAGCGGGTTGTCGGTCGAGGCAAGCTTCTCGGCAAGTTCCAGCCGGCCGCTGCCCGCGGTACGGAAAGGCGCCGGGTCGAACGCTTCGAGGTAACGCCTGGGCACGGCGGATTCAGGGCGGTTGTGGTCCCCGCGCGCATACAGAGGCTGGTTGAAGCCCGCGGCTTCCAGCAATCCCGGGGCCCGCCGCGGGATGGTCACTTCCCGCTCGGCCTTGCGGTATTGGGCGACGAGCTCAGCCAGGCGCGGTGAACCGTTCAGTCCCGCGTCGAGGATCCCGTGGCGCAAAGCGGCGTCCAGCAGGGCGGCCTGCGCCTCATCGGCCCGGTTGAGGCTCCATGCATGGGCCGCCTCGGAGAGGGCGTTGGCGAGGGAGTTCACCGTGGGGAGGGCGGGCGTCGGAGCGACCGTCGCCGTTCCGGAAGGTCCGTCCTGCCGCGTGCGATGGAAGACCACCTGGCGCACGCCGAACCAACCGAGTTCGGAGTCCTTGCCGTCGGGATTCGTGGAGTCTGCGGGAAGGGTAAGTTCCAGGTAGGCGTAGGACCCCTTGCGATAGGCCGTGTCGAGGGTGATCCAGGTCGGACCGGCCGCATCCACCTTCGCTTTCGGGAAGCGCGATCCGCCGGGTGAGATCGGATAGTTGTCGGGAATCAGGCGAAGCGTGGCTCCCTTGCCCATCGCCTGGACGCTGATGAAGTCGGTCGTCACCTTGAACCGCGGGGACATCAGCACGCCGGCGTGCCGGGTGGAAAGCGTATGGGAGTGCACTCCGGAGGGCAGGATGCGCGTGACGACGTCGTCACCCGCGGTCTCGATGCGGAAGTCTCCGGGGGCCGTGCCGCCGCTGAAAGCGTTGCCGCTGCGGATCCACTCGTCCGCGTCATCAGTCGAGAGATCGATGTCGGGCGGCATCGGTCTCGGCGACTTGCCGGGCTGTGGTCTCAGACCCACTTTCAGCATGGTCGAGGCGTGGAGTGGGTGGTCGGGATCGGTCTCGTTGCTGAAGCCGGCGACGAGCCGTGCATGCCCCGCGTCCTTTTCCGCGATGCGCTTGCGCAGCGCCTCCGCCTGGGCGCGCAGCGCGGCCAGGTCGTCGTCCTCTCCCGGTGCGGCGGGCGAGTCGCCCCGGAGCGGGCCGGCCTGGAAGGAGCGGAGGACCTGCTGGGCCGTCAGCGGCGCATGATAGGCCCGCGCCTCCTCGATCTCGCCCTTGAGGAAGGCGTTGCCGCCGCCCGTATGGCGACGTCCGAAGAGGATGCGGGAGCGTCCTTCCTTGAAGACCTGGGCCGTGCCGTCGGCCCCCTGCGGGGCGTAGGACTCGCCGTAGGGAGCGCCGTTGCGGTAGAGCGTGATGCGTCCGTCCACCCCGTAGACCGCGGCGACATGGATGAGTGATTCCTTGGAGGAAGTCTCCGCGGGACCGCCTACGTCACGGCTGCGCACGCCGTTGTTGCTGCCGGCCATCCAGCACCGCTTCTGCCTCTCCGCGTAGACGATGGAGTCGAACACGGCGCCGCCGACGGACTCGATGGTCACGACGCCTCCGCCGCGCTGGTCCAGCGTGCCGAGCGACACCCAGGCCTCCAGCGTCTTGGTGGTGAAGGGAGCGGTCACCGATTCGGTCTGGGCGAAGGCGCCGTCGCCTTTCAGGACGAGTCGCCCGTCCTGGAAGACCGCGCCGCCAGCGGGCTTGGCATCGAGGCCTCCGAGCAGGTCACGTCCGTCTTTTTCAAAAGTCCACCAGTGGTCGGGCGTCGGGCCCGTATCGCCCTTGGTGCGCAGACGATGGCGGAAGGATGCCGCGGAAATCCGTGATTCGAGCTCCGCCAGCTCCGCTTTGAGGGGCTGCAGCGCCGCCGAAGTCCGCTGCACCTCCTCCAAGGCGCCGGGGAGGTTGCGGGCCTGGGTGCGCCAGCGCGCGCCCAGTTGCTCGCGGATTGCGGCCTTGAGGGTGGAGAGCCGCTCGCGGCCGGCGTTGAGGCGCTCGGCGGATTCGATGATGACCTGTCCCGGACGGCTGGAGGCGAGGATGCCGTAGAAGGCGTAGAAGTCCGCCTGACTGATGGCGTCGAACTTGTGATCGTGGCAGCGGGAGCACGAGACCGTGAGCCCGAGGAAGGCCTTCGAGAGCACGTCGATCTGGTTGTCCACGTTGCGCACCTGCTCGTCGACCGTGTCGACCGGCTGGTAGCCGTGCTCGACCATCCGGAAGTGCGCGGTGCCGATCGCGGACTCGTTCAGCCC
>CAIOPO010000123.1 GCA_903860195.1 uncultured Opitutia bacterium
CGGTGATTGGTGCCTCTCCCGTCCATCTGCACGACGTAGAAGCCGAGCGAGGCGAGTTCCCGGTGGTTGCGGTTCCACCAGTTGAAGGACTTGGGGGCGAAGGAGCCGTGAGGTCCTGCGTAGATGTTCTCGATGACGGGATATTTTTTCGTGGAATCGAAGGGATACGGCCTCGTGACCACTCCCCAGATGTCGAACTTGCCGTCGCGGTCCTTCGCCTTGAAAGGACGGGTCTGGGTCCAGCCGGACGCTTCAAGCGCACGGGTGTCCCCGGCATGCAGGTGGGCGATGAGGCTTCCGTCCAAGGCGCTGCGCAGGCTGAAAGTGGGCGCACGATCCACCCGCGATGAGACATCGATCAAAGTGCGGCGGTCGGGTGAGAAAGTCACCTCATGGTTTCCGTCCCCGGGAGTCAGGTCCACTACCGCGGGCGTGCCGTCTAAACCGGCCTTGCACACATGATGATGATAGGGATTTTCGCCGGGATTCCTCCCCACGGCGATGAAGTAGACCTCGGATCGCACTTGGTCGACGTGCAGCACCTGCTTGACGACCCATTCACCGGAGGTGATCGGCCGGACGTTGCCAGGGTTGCCAAGGCCGGCGACGTAAAGATGGCGCCATCCCGTGCGTTCGGAGGCCCAGAGGGTCCGGTCATCCGAGAGGTCGTGCCTGAACCGGGAGTTGAAGGTGTAGACGAACTTTGGCGACCGCTCTTCGAGGACGATTCGCCAGGCCTTCGGGACTACATCGAAGGCGATGATGCCATGGCCGGTGAAGCCCCTGCGGACGAACTCCGTCCGGAGGGTCTTGCCATCCGCCGACCAGTCCAGGCGGTCGGTGGAGAAGGACTTGGGGAGCACGCTGTCCGGACACCGGGAGGCGATTTTGCCGTCGGCGCTGAAGACCCAAGCGACGCGCTCCGTCCTCTCGTCCCCCGGCTTCTCATAGGGGATCTCCTTGATGACGCCCTTGAGGGAGTCCGTGACCTTGTACAGACGCGGTTCACGTCTCAGCTCGGCCCAGACCGCGAAATGGGAGCCGTCGGGGGACCAGGAAACCGGTTCTATGAATTGGAAAGGCGCACCGGAAGGACGTTCGACCAGCCGTCGCTCCCCGGTGCCTTCACCCTCGTTGAGATACAAGTCACCCTCGCGCAGAACGACCTGCTGCGGTCCCTTGGGAGAACGGAGGCCCGTCTTGCCCAGGTCGATCATCCGTCCGCCGTCCTGCATCCTGAGGACGGGCGGGGCCGTCTTCGCACCCTTTGCTTCGCTCAGCTTTCCTTCGCGGGTCAGAATCCATTCAGCTTTGTCGCCCTGGAGCACCAGACTTCCGTCGTCCTGAGGCAGCACCCTCCTGAAAGGGAGCGAGCCGGGATTCAACTGCTTCCCGGTGAGACGGGAAAACTCCGCGGCGACGACCTTGGCGTCGAAAGCCGGGCCTACCTTGCCGCTGCGGCAATCGACCAGAACCCAGGCCGCGGAGTCCGCCGGATTCCGATAGGCGAGAAGCTGTCCGCGGGGCGACCAATGGGGCTCTTCAAGGCGGGCCGCGGGCGCATGCCTTCGCCAGCTCTCATACTGACGCTGCCATCCTGAAACCAGACGCTCCTGAGGTACGGACGGATTCGGATGCGGCGGAGGGGCGCCGAGGGCGCACGCCGCAGACAGCAGGATCATGCGGCGGAAGACGGTCATCGCTTCTTCGACGACGACTTCGGCTTCAGTTCGGCCAGGTAAGCCACGACGTCACGGATTTCCTCGTGGGTGAGTATTCCCAGCATGGGCGGCATGACCGAGATGACGGGCGTCGAGGCGACCACCGATGACTTGGCCAAGGTCCGTTCGGAGCCGTCGGCCAGCCGGATGACCAGCTTGGCCTCCGTTTCCGAAAGGGTGGAGCCGACGAGCGTCGTGCCGTCCTTGAGCGTGTGGGTGGCCAGACCGAAGCCGGGCGAGATCCTGGCGGACGGCGCCACGAGCGATTCGACCAGCTCGGTTCGCGCCTTCCCGAAAGTAAGTCCGCGCAGCTTGGGGCCCACTTCGCTGCCTTCTTCTGATTCGATCCGATGACAGCCCACGCAATTCGCGTTGAGATGTTCGTTCACGACTTGCTTTCCGCGAGCGGCGTCGCCGCCTTCGGTGAGCACGGAATAAGGCGTGCCGTCCGGGGCCTTTTCAATTCGCGCGTCTGCGTGCACGGCGGTCACGCGCGCCCTGATGTCCGGATCAGGTGATTGGAGCGCGGCCTCATGGACCTCCAGCCTGAGGTAGGCGGCGAGCTTGCCGGAAACGTACTCATCGACCGCGGCGGAGAAAATCGCACGGGCGGCCGGATGGGGCGATCGAGCGGCCGCAAGCAGGACGGCCTGCTTCTCGGCGGGCTTCGCCGA
>CAIOPO010000124.1 GCA_903860195.1 uncultured Opitutia bacterium
CATCGAGCCGCCGTGCTCGTGGAAGGACACCTTGACGTCGTACTGCTTCGCGGCCTCCTCCCAGTGGGCGACCTGCTCGGTGGATTCGGTGCAGACCGCGTAGAGGCCCATCTTCTTGGCGAAGGCCATGATGGCCTGCACTTCGTCGCGGTTCTTGGCGCCGACCACGCCGTAGTTGACGGCGTGGATGCCCTGGCGCTCCAGCTCGGCCTTGATCTCGGCCATCGTGGCGTCGGACATCGTGTGGTGGGTCTTCTCCTTGGAGCCGGGCTTCACGGACTGCCCCGGGAAGAGCTCGATGGTCTTGCCGCCCGCCTCCTTGGTCTTGGCGACGGCCTCGAAGAAGGAGAACTCCTTGAAGGTGTAGGCCTGGGCTCCGATGAACCAGCCGTTCTGGCGGGCGCTTTCAGGGATCGGGTCCGCGGAAAGGGCCGCGGCGCAGGCGAGGGCGAATAGGGCGGGGAGGCGCATGGGTGTGGGGTGGGAGACAGGGATACCACCCCGCGGTTCCCTAGGTCAAGAACCCCCTCCGGCCCGGCTCGCCCGGACGGGGACCGGCGTCGCAACCTTCCGCATGCTGCGAAGGCTTCTCTCCTGGCTGCTCCCCGGGCCGCGCGCGGAGACCCTCGGCGCCAAGGGCGAGCGGCTGGCCGCGGAAGCCTGCCGGACGCGGGGGGCGCGCGTGCTGGCCATGAACTGGAGGCACGGGCGCGATGAGCTCGACCTCGTGCTCCTGGAGCGCGGCGTGGTCGTCTTCGTCGAGGTCAAGACCCGTATGACGCACGTGGCCGGCGCGGGCCTGCGCGCGGTCGATCGTCGCAAGAAGGCCGCCCTGAGGCGGGCCGCGGCGGCCTGGATCCGTCAGGCGCCCTCCGTCACGCGCCATCGTTTCGACGTCATGGAAGTTATGGTTTGCCACGAGGGTCCCGTCCGCATCCTTCACCACCGCGGCGAAGTCCTCTTCGGAAGACGGCGCCCCTGAACACGATGTCCGAATCCGACCGCCATCCGTTCCTCTCCGGGCTCAGCAAGCACCGGGGCGCGCAGCCCACCTGCGTGGTCATCTTCGGGGCCTCCGGCGACCTCGCCGCCCGCAAGCTGCTGCCCGCCCTCTACAACCTGGCGGTCGACAGCCTGCTGCCGGCGGACTTCCACCTGGTCGGCTTCGGCCGCAAGCCGGTCCCGGACGCCGAGTTCCGCGCTCAGTCCGCGAAGGACATCGCCCGCTTCTCCCGCCGCGAATTCCGGCCCGACATCTGGAAGCGCGTCGAGGATCATTCCTCCTACGTCGCCGGCGGCTATGACGACCCCGCCGCCTACGAGGCCCTCAAGCGCCGCATCGCCGACGCGGAGAAGGCCGCCGGACGTCCCCTGCAGCTGGTCTTCTACGTCTCGACTCCGCCCACGGTGTTCGAGGCCATCCTCGAGAACCTCGGACGTTCCGGGCTCGCCGCCCGCAACCTCGGCTCGCCGCTCGAGAGCAAGGTCATCATCGAGAAGCCCTTCGGCCGCGACCTCGCGTCGGCCGTCACGCTCAATTCCGTCGCCGCCCGCAACTTCCGCGAGCCCCAGGTCTTCCGCATCGACCATTACCTGGGCAAGGAGACCGTCCAGGACCTGCTGGTGCAGCGTTTCGCCAACCCGATGTTCGAGCCGCTCTGGAACCGGCAGCACGTCGACCACGTGCAGATCACCGTGGCCGAGGAGCTCGGCGTCGGGTCCCGCGGCGGCTATTACGACCACAGCGGCGCCACCCGCGACATGCTGCAGAACCACACCATGCAGCTCCTCGCGCTCACCGCGATGGAGCAGCCCCGCTCGCTCTCCGCGGAGCACATCCGCGACGAGAAGGTCAAGCTGCTGGAGTCGGTCCGGGCGCTGCGGCTCGGCCCCGGCGGCGACGCCGTGCGCGCCCAGTATTCGGAAGGTCTCGCCGGCGGCGAGAAGGTCCCCGGCTACCTCACGGAGAAGGACATCCCGTCCGACTCCCCCACGGAGACTTTCTGCGCGCTGCGCCTCTCGGTGGAGAACTCCCGCTGGGCCGGCGTGCCGTTCTACATGCGTTCCGGCAAGCGCCTCGCCCGGCGGGTGTCCGAGATCGCGGTCCAGTTCAAGCAGCCGGAGTCCGGTCTCTTCGCCGGGGACGCACGTTACGACCTCGTCCCCAACCGCCTCGTCATCCAGATCCAGCCTGACGAGGGCACGACGCTCGTGCTCAACTCCAAGGTGCCGGGGCTCGAGCCCCGCACGCAGCCGGTGCGGCTGAGCTTCCGCTACGCCACCACCTACGGTTCCAACACGCCCGAGGCCTACGAGCGGCTCATCCTCGACGCGATCGTGGGGGACCGCACGCTCTTCATCCGTGGCGACGAGACCGAGGCCTCCTGGAGGCTGTTCACGCCGCTGCTCGAATCGTGGAGCGAGGCCGGCCGGAAGGGGCTCGAGTCCTACGCCGCCGGCTCCTGGGGTCCCGCCGGCGCCGACGCGCTCCTGGGCGCGCACGGTCACGCCTGGCGCAACGCCGGCCGCTGAGCATGCCCCACCCGATCCTCGACGCGCTGCCGGGCTTCCCGGTCAAGGTGTCCGGCGCCCTGCACGCGCTCGACAAGGCCTGGGCGGACGAGGGCGAGGAGGCGGCGCGCGCCTCGCAGATGAACCTCGTGCTGATGTTCGGCGCGCAGGTCTCGGCGGCCGACGCGCAGGCCCGCTTCGACGAGGCGGTGCTCTTCGCCCAACGCTACCCTTGCCGGCTCGTCGTGCTGGCCGCCCGTCCCGCCGGCCATGCGGAAGAGGCCCCCGAGGCCAAGGTCAACGTGGTCTGCTTCTTCGATCCGGCCCGCCGCGGCAAACGCTGCTGCGAGGCCCTGCTTCTCGCGCACGGTCGGCCGGGCCCCGAGCTCGAATCGCTCGTCTCCACCTGGCTGGAGGGCGACCTGCCCACCAACCTCTGGGCCCACGGCGTCACCGCGGAGGAGCTCGCCCCCTGGCTCTCCTGGACCGGCCGCTGCCGCCGCGTGATCGCCGACCGTTCGCTGGTCGGTGACGCCGTGTTCTCGCTCCCTTTCCCGCGCCCGGAACAGGTGCGCGACCTCTCGGTGGCCCGCTGCCTTCCGGTGCGGCAGGCGCTGGGACAGTTCCTCGCCGCCCATGCCCCGTCCGACCTCGTCCGCGGGCTGCGCAAGGTCTCGGTGTCGCACGGCGGCGGACTCCGCGGCGAGGCCGCCGGCCTGCTCGCGTGGATGAAGGGCTGCCTGACGCACTGCGCCGGCCTGACGCGTTCGCACGTCACCGCGGACTTCACGCTGTCGGAGGCTCCGCCGGCGGGCGACAATCTCGCGGCGGAATGGAACTTCGAGGACGGTTCGCGCTTCAGCTGGGAGCACGCCGACAAGGGCACGCAGGCCCGCATCAGCTTCACCCGCGCCAAGGAGGCCGGCACGGTGACTCAGCGCGTGGCGCTCATGGGCCCCGCCGAGGCGCTCTCCGAAGCGGTGTTCTTCTGAGCGCGAAGCGCCGGGCGCCCCCGCCCGATGACGGATTCTCCATGCAGATGGAGGATGGAAGATAAGAGATGCAGAGAGAGGATCGGTGATGAAAGATCTGCGATTCGATCAGGGCAGGGTGCATTTCCGCCTCCATGCTTCACATCCTTCATCTTCCGTCGCTCATCTGTATTTACTGTCTGGGTCACGCTTAGGCCACGCCTCTTTCCCGCAGCCAGTCCGCCAGCAGCGCGAAGGCGCGGGCACGGTGGCTTGAAGTGTCCTTCACCGAGGCCGGGAGTTCGCCGTAGGTGCGTGTCTCGCCGGCGGGGACGAAGAGCGAGTCGTAACCGAAGCCGCCCTCGCCCCGTTCCGACTCGAGGATGCGCCCGGGGCATTGGCCCAGGAAGTGCTCCGACTCGCCGCGCGGTCCGAGCAGGATCAGGTGGCATTCGAAGCGCGCGCCGCGCCGGCTGGGCGGCGTCTTGCCCATCGCCTGCAGGAGCTTCGCCCGGTTCTCGGCGTCCGTCGCGCGCGGTCCGGCGTAGACCGCGGAGTCCACGCCGGGTCCGCCCTGCAGCGCGTCGCAGCACAGTCCGCTGTCGTCGGCCAGCACCCATGACTTCTCCGGCGCGATGGCGCGGAGCGCGTCCGCCTTCAGCCGGCAGTTGCCCCTGAAGGTGCCCGTGACCTCGTCCACGTGCGGCATGCCGCCGAGCTCACGCGCCGAGCGGACCTTGACCTTGCGCAGTCCCGCCTGCGCGAAGAGCCGTCCGAATTCCTCCGCCTTGTGGGCGTTTCCCGTGGCCAGGTAGATGTCCATCTGCGGGGCAATCTGGCCGCAGCCGGTCCCTGAGGGAAGCGTCAAAGGGCGCCTTCTCGCTCGCCCTCCGACCCCTCCCGGGCCAGCATGCGTGCGATGGCCGTCCGCTGCCTCATCACCGCGGGTCCTACGCGCGAATTCTTCGATCCGGTGCGCTTCCTCAGCAATCCGTCGTCGGGCAGGATGGGCTACGCCCTGGCGGCCGCCGCCCGGGACGCGGGCTGGACGGTCGACCTCGTCTCCGGCCCGGTCTCCTTGCCCGAGCCGTCCGGCGTCATGCTCTATCCCGTGGTGACCGCCGAGGAGATGATGCGTCAGGCCGACGCGCTCTTCGGCCCTTGCGACGTGCTGCTCATGTGCGCCGCCGTCAGCGACTGGCGTCCGGCGTCACGGCACGCCTCCAAGCTCAAGAAGGACGGACGCGGCCTGACCGTCGAGCTCGAGCCGGTGCCGGACATCCTCGCGGCGTTGTCCGCCCGCCGCCGGCCGGGTCAGGTGCTGGTGGGCTTCGCCGCCGAGACCGAGGACGTCGAGGCCAACGCCGTGGCCAAGCTCGCGAAGAAGGGCGTGGATCTCGTCGCCGCCAATTCCGTCGCCGGACCGGACGGCGCCTTCGGTTCCGAGGACAACGCCGTCCTCCTGGTCGGCCGGGACGGATTCCGCCGCCGCCTCGGGCCCGCCTCCAAGTCCGAAGTCGCCCGGCTGCTGGTGGCCGAGGTCGCCCTTCGTCTGCCTTCGCGATGAGCCGCCGCCGTTCCAGCCCCCTCGACCGCGTCCTGGGCCGCATCGACGACCTCGACGCGCAGAACCTCGCCATCCTCGCCCGACGGCTGGAGCGCGAGCGGGACCTGATGGAGACCGTCCTGGACACGCTGCAGGAAGGGGTGCTCGTGCTCTCCCATGACGGCGCGGTGGAATACGCCAACGCCTCCGCGGCCCATCTGCTCGGCTTCCCGTCCGAGCCCGAGGGCCGGTCCGACCTGCGCCGGCTCGCGCCCGACCTCGCTCCCGCGCTCGAGCTGCCGGTGGATGCGGCCGCCCTCAGCCGCGAGGTCGAGGTGCGCTATCCCGAACCGCGCGTGCTGCGCCTGCATCTGGCGCGCGTCAGCGACTCCCAGGGGCCCGAGCTCGCGCGCCGCGTCGCCGTGCTGAGCGACGTCACCGCCGAGCGCGTGCAGACCGAGGACCGGGTCGAGAGCGAACGCATCGACTCCATCGTCACCCTGGCGGCGGGCGTCGCCCACGAGGTCGGCAACCCCCTCAACGCGATCGGCATCCATCTCCAGCTCCTGGAGCGCGAGGCGGCCAAGCTCGGCGATTCGCCCTCGGCCCGCAAGGTGCGCGAATCCGCGGCCGTGTGCCGCTCCGAGATCTCGCGGCTCGACGGCATCGTGCGCGACTTCCTCGGCGCCGTGCGGCCCGCGCCGCCCGTCCTGGCCGACACCGACCTCGTGGCCGTCGTCGCGGAGGCCGTCGCCCTGCTGCGGGACCAGATGGAGCAGCTCGGAGTGCGCGTGTCCGTCGACGTCCCCTCGGGCGTGCCGCCGATCCTGGGCGACCGCAACCAGGTCAAGCAGGCGCTCTTCAACGTCCTCAAGAACGCCCTCGAGGCCATGGACCGCGGGGGCGAGATCGACGTCGCGCTCTCGCATGACGACGAATGGGTGGCGGTCGAGGTGCGTGACACCGGCGTCGGCATCCCGGTGGAGCGGCTGACCAGGGTCTTCGACGCCTATTACACCACCAAGGGCTCCGGCGCCGGCGTGGGCATGCTCATCCTCCTGCGGATCATGCGGGCCCACGGGGGCACGGTGGACATCCGCAGCACGCCCGGCTCCGGCACGGCCGTGACCCTCCGTTTCCCGCTGCGGAACCGCCGCGTCCGGACGCTCGAGGCTCCCAAGGCTTGAAACCCGCGACCGCTCCGGTTGTCTCACCTTCCATCGCCATGAAGTCCACGCTGCTCTGCCTGCTCGCCCTTCCGCTCGCCCTCGCCGCCGAGGACAAGCCGCTTCCGCTCGTCCTGCCCAAGTCGGTCGCCCTCGGCACGCCGCGTCCCGTGAAGGTCTCCAACCTCGAGCCCGTCGCCAAGGGGCCGCGCGCGCTGCCCAAGGTGCCCGCGGACGCCAAGAACCTCGCCTTCGGCCGGCCCGTGACTTCCAGCGCCCGCGAGGCCAACGCCGGCGACTTCTCGTTCCTCACCGACGGCGACAAGGGCGGCGAGGAGGGCTTCGAGGTGGAGCTGCCCCGCGGCCACCAGTGGATGCAGGTCGACCTGGGCAAGACCGCCGCCGTCCACGCCATCGCGGTCTGGCACTTCCATCGCGAGCCCCGCGTCTATTTCAACGTCGTCGTCCAGATCTCCGACGACAAGGACTTCAAGAAGGACGTCACGACCGTCTACAACAACGACGCCGAGGGCGAACTGGGCTTCGGCAAGGGCAAGGACTTCTGCTACTTCGAGTCGCACGAGGGCCGCGTGATCCCCGTCGCCGCCGTGAAGGGCCGCTACGTCCGCTTCCACTCCAAGGGCAACTCCTCCTCCCCGACCAACGACTACATCGAGGCCGAGGTCTGGGGCGTGCCGGCCCAGTGAACCGTCCGCGTCGGGCCGACTTTGCTTGAACCTGCCCGGCGGCAGGGCAGTTTGACGGAGATGAAGGTCATCCGGGCCAAGTCCGCGGGCTTCTGCTGGGGCGTCGAACGCGCCATCGACATCGCGCGCGAATACGCCCGCAAGGGACGTCATCCCGTCTACACCGACGGCCCCCTGATCCACAACCGGCAGATGATGGAGGTCCTCACCGGCGAGGGCATCCGCGAGGTCGGAGACTATCGCAGCGAGTCCAAGGTGCAGGTCGACGCCGGCTCGGCCGCCGACGCCGTCATGGTCGTGCGGGCGCACGGCATCTCGCCCGAGAGGCGCGAGTACCTGAAGTCGCTCGGCCTGGAGTTCCGTGACGCCACCTGCCCCGACGTCGGCATCATCGCCGGCAAGGTCCGCCTGCACGCGAAGAAGGGCTTCGCCACCGTGATCTTCGGCGACCCCAAGCACCCCGAGGTCATCGGCCTGATGGGCTACGCGGAGGGCAGGGGGCACGTGATCTCCTCCGATGCCGACATCGAGGCGCTCCCTCCGCTCGGCGACAAGGTCTGCATGGTCTCGCAGTCCACGATGTTCACCGACGAGTTCGAGCGGCTCGCCGGTAGCCTGCGCGTCCGTTTCCCCTCGGCCCTCGTCTTCGACACGATCTGCGGCGCCACCAAGGACCGCCAGTCCGACGTCATCGAGCTGCGGAGGCAGGGCTGCGAGGCGGTGGTCGTCATCGGCGGCCGGCACTCCGCCAACACCGTCAAGCTGGCCAGCCTCGTCGAACGCGAGGGGCTGCCCTGCTTCCACGTGGAGACCGCGGCCGAACTGGACCTCGCCGCAGTCGCCCGTTACCGGACCGTCGGCGTGACCGCCGGCGCCTCCACGCCGGCCTTCCTGATCGACGAAGTCTGCTCCCGGCTGGCGGGATTGCCCTGAAAGGCGTTCCAATAGTCGGACATTATTCTAACGGAAGCCGACCGCCTGCGCTTGCGCAGGCGGGTCGGGCGGGCATCCTGCCGGCATGGTCCCCATCCTCCTCGGCTTCTTCGTCATCCTCCTGGTCCTCGGTTTCATCGTCGTGGGCATGTACAACGGCCTCGTCGAACTGCGTAACCGTTTCCGCAACGCCTTCGCCCAGGTCGACGTGCAGCTCAAGCGCCGTCACGACCTGATCCCCAACCTCGTCGAGACCGCCAAGGGCTACATGGCCCACGAGGCCCAGACGCTGACGGCCGTGGTCGAGGCCCGTGCCAAGGCCACCCAGGCCAACGTCCGTCTCGCGGGCAATCCCGGCGACCCCGCCGCGATGCGCGACCTCGTCGCCGCCGAATCCGGGCTGACCGGAGCCCTCGGCCGGCTCCTCGTCGTCTCCGAGAACTATCCGCAGCTCAAGGCCGACGCGACGATGCGCGGCCTGATGGAGGAGCTGACCTCCACCGAGAACCGCATCGCCTTCGCCCGTCAGGCCTTCAACGACGCCGTCCTGTTCTACAACAACGGCCGCGAGACCTTCCCCCGCGTGCTGATCGCCAATCTCTTCGGCTTCCTGCCCGGGGAGTTCTTCAAGGTCGAGAACGACGCGGAGAAGGCGGCACCCAAGGTCTCCTTCTGAGGCCTGAGGCGCGATGAGCGCGCAGATGGACTTCTTCAGGGCGCAGGACGAGGCCCGCGGCCGCACGGCCCTGCTCGTCGTGCTGCTCATCCTCGCGCTGCTGGCCCTGGCGGGCACGCTCTACGGCGCGGCCGTGCTGGGCGTCGCCAAGATGCACGGCGGCCCGCCTGACTGGTGGCAGCCCAAGCTGTTCCTGGCCACGGCGGGCACGGCGGTGGTCGTCGTGCTCGGCGGCTCGCTGGTCCGCATCGCCGAGCTCTCCTCGGGCGGCGGCGCGGTCGCCCGCAGTCTCGGCGGACGCCTGATCGTGGGCGGGGCGGCGGACCCGCTGGAGCGCCGTTACCTCAACATCGTGCAGGAGATGGCCCTGGCCTCCGGCCTGCCCGTGCCGGAGTGCTACGTGATCGACGGCGCCCGGGGCATCAACGCCTTCGCCGCCGGCAACACCCCCGCGGACGCGGCGGTCGGCGTCACGCGCGGCGCGCTCGAGAGTCTCAGCCGGGACGAGCTGCAGGGCGTGATCGCCCATGAGTTCAGCCACATCGGCAACGGCGACATGCGGCTCAACCTCCGTCTGATCGGCACGGTGGCCGGGCTGCTGGCGCTGGTGCAGCTGGGTTATCTGGCGATGCGGCTCGCCGGCTCCTCCGGCGGCGGGCGCAAGAAGGGCGGCAACTTGGTCTTCCTGCTCGGCGGCCTGGCGCTGGTCCTGGCGGGCGCCGGCGGCATGCTCTTCGCCCGCATCATCCAGGCCTGCGTCTCACGTCAGCGGGAATTCCTCGCGGATGCTTCCGCGGTCCAGTTCACGCGCAATCCCCAGGGCCTCGCGGGCGCGTTCCGCAAGATCGCCGCCCAGGGCGCCGCGGTCTCCGAAGACGGCGGCGGGGACGAGGCCCGCCATCTTTTCTTCGCCTCCACTCCGGGCTTTCTGGAGGCGCTGTTCTCCACGCATCCTCCGCTGAAGGAGCGTCTCCGCCGCATCGATCCGGCCTCCGGCGGCGATTTGCGCTCCACGGCGCCGTCCCGGCCGGCCGGCCCGGCGCAGGTCGCCCCGGCGGTCGCGGGATTCGCCCCGGGCCCGACGGCGGCGGCCGCGGCCGACGTCGTTCACGAGGACGCCACTCCGCGTCAGATCCAGGAGGCGGTCACCTTCAGGGGCGCGATGCCCGAGGCGCTCACCGCGGCTGCGTCCGACCTGGTCGGATCACTCGCGGTCGTCTTCACGCTCATTCTCTCGCGAGATCCCGCCTCCAGGGAGCGGCAGCTCAAGGCCCTGGCCGGACTGGCCGGCGGCGAGGTCGTGCGGGAGGTCGCAAAGCTGGAGCCGTCCGTCCGCGCCCTGCCCGCGGGGATGCGGCTGCCGCTGCTGGACCTGGCCCTGCCCACGTTGCGCCAGCTTTCAGCCGACCAACGCGAACTGATCCGCGCCGGCGTTTCCGAGGCCTCCGCCCTTTCGGAAGACGGCCTGCTGCAGGTCCTGCTGCAGGCCGCGTTGCGCCGGCATCTCGGACTGCCGCCGCCCATCGCCTCGGCGCCCGGCCCGGTCGAGAGCCATTACGGAACCATCCTGGCCGCCCTGGTGCACGCTTCCGCGCAGAGCCAGGGAGAGAAAGTCCGCGCCTACCGGCGCGCCATGGATCTGCTCCGGGTCGCGGCCCCGCCGGAACTCGCCTCCGCGCCGTCACCGGAGGAAGTCTCCGCCGCGCTGGCCGCGATGCTCCGTCTGGGCGTGCCGGCGCGCCGGGAAGTGGTGAGGGCCTGCGGCGTCGCCATGCTGCACGACGGCCGGGCCGAGCCCGCGGAGATCGAGATGGTGCGAGCCGTGGGAGATTCCCTCGGCATCGTCTTCCCGACCGGCTTCTGAAGCCGTTCAGGCGATGAGGCTCTCGCCGGTCATCTCCGGCGGCTTCGGCAGTCCCATCAGCTGCAGCACCGTGGGCGCGACGTCGGCGAGCCTTCCGCTCGGACGGGTCCGCAGTCCCTTGCAGCCGGCGCCATAGAGGACGACCTCGACCGGATTGAGCGTGTGCCGGGTGTGAGGGGAGTTCTCCTCCGGCTCCCACATCTGGTCGGCGTTGCCGTGGTCGGCCGTGACGAGCGCCTTGCCGCCCGCCCGGTCCACCGCCGCCAGCAGTTCGCCGAGGCCGCGGTCGACCGCTTCACAGGCCTTGCAGACGGCCTCGAGTGAGCCCGTGTGCCCGACCATGTCCGGGTTGGCGTAATTGACGACGATCAGGCCGTATTTGCCGGAAAGGATGGCCGCCTTGGCCATCTCCGTGACCTGCGAGGCCGACATCTCAGGCTTCTGGTCGTAGGTCGCGACTTCCTTCGGGCTCTGAGCCATGCCGCGCTCCTCGCCCGTGAACGGCTCCTCGCGGTAGTCGTTGAAGAAGAACGTCACGTGGGGGAACTTCTCCGTCTCGGCCGTGCGGAACTGCGCGACGCCCTGCTTGGCGACCCAGTCGCCGAGGATGTTCACCATCTTGGGCGGCTTGTCGAAGATGACATTGGGGCAGAGGCCCTTCTCGTAGTTGGTCAGCGTGGCGTAGAACAGCTTGAGCAGCTTCGGGCGGGCGAAGCCCTTGAAGGCCGGGTCGATGAACGCGCGGGTGATCTCGCGGGGGCGGTCGCCGCGGAAGTTGAAGAAGAGCACGGAGTCGCCGTCCTGGATGAACGGCGCGCCCTTCACGCGGGTCGCGGGCACGAACTCGTCGCCCACGGTGCTGGCATCGGCCGGCCGGTCGTAGTAGGCCTGCACCGCGGCGGCGGCGGACTCCGCCTCGGGCGCCGGAGCGCCGGTCAGCGCGTCGTAAGCGGTCTTCACGCGCTCCCAGCGGTTGTCGCGGTCCATCGCCCAGAACCGTCCCGAGACGCTGGCCACCCGGCCGACGCCGATCTTGGTCAGCTCGGCCTCGAGCTGACGCAGGTAGCCGAGCCCGGAGGTCGGAGGGCTGTCGCGTCCGTCCATGAACGCGTGCACGCAGACCTTGGTCAGCCCCTCTTCCTTGAGCAGACGCAGCAAGGCGTAGAGGTGGGGGAGGGTGGAGTGCACGCCCGCCTCCGAGCAGAGTCCCATCAGGTGCACCGTGCCGCCGGTGGACTTCACGTTCTCGACGAGTCCGCGGAAGGCGGGGATGCGCCGCATCGCGGCCGGATCGGTCAGGCCCTTGTCGATGCGCACGATCTCCTGGTCGACGATGCGTCCGGCCCCGATGTTCTGATGGCCGACCTCGGAGTTGCCCATGATCCCGACGGGCAGTCCCACGTCCAGGCCGTGGGCGAGGATCTCGGTCCGCGGCCATTCCTTGGAGATGCGGCGCGACACCGGGATGTCGGCGACCTTGATCGCGTTGAACTTGTCGTGGCGGGCGTCGTGGTTCTCGCCCCAGCCGTCACGGATCACCAGAAGTACGGGTTTCATGAAAAGGAAGGGCTTCAGAGATGGGAGGTTTGGGGCGGGCTGGCAAGGAGCAGTCATCCGACGGCGCTTGCCCGCGTCTCGGGGCGGGCTAGGGTCGGGACATGCCCCGCCTTCCGCTCATCTGCCTCGCCTTGCTTTGCGCCGCGCCGCTTCCGGCCGCGGTCAAGGTGGAGAAGTTCCAGGTCGCCGGCGCCGACGTGACGTTGAAAGTTCCGGAAAAGCCCGCTCCGGGGCGGCCCTGGCTCTGGGTCGGTGAGTTCGCGGGACATCTGCGCACGCTCGAGGACGGACTCGTGGAGAAGGGCTGGCACGTGGCCTACGTCCGTCAGGTCAACCGTTTCGGGTCGCCCGGATCCATGAAGGTCTGGGAGTCGCTCTATGATGAGCTGCACGGCGCGCGCGACCTGTCGCCTCGGCCCGCCTTGCTGGGCATCTCCCGTGGCGGACTCTATGTGAACGCCTGGGCGCGTCTGCACCCGGATCGCGTCAGCGTGCTCTATCTCGACAACGGCGTCTGCGACATCCGCTCCTGGCCGGGCGGCTTCCCGCTTGAGCGCAAGGGCAAGGGCAGCGCCAATGACTGGAAACTCTACAAGGCCGAATTCGGCTTCACCGACGATGCGACGGCGCAGGAGAAGTCCTTGCGCCCCGACGCCGGCTTCGCCGCCGCGGTCAAGGCCGGCGTGACGCTCATCTCATGCCACGGCACCGCCGACCAGGTCGTGCCTTACGAGGACAACGCCGCCAAGGTCGTCGCTTTCTGGAAACAGGCCGGCGGCAAGGTCCTTCTGTTTCCCAAGGAGGGCGGCGACCATCATCCGCACGGACTGCCCGACCCCGCCCCGCTCATCGAGGCCCTGGTGGCGGCATCGAAATAAGTACAGGTCCGTCCTGGCCCTAGCCCTGCTGACCGGAGGCGGAACTCGGTCCCGCCTCCTCCCACTTCCCCTTCTCCTTGATGAGGTCGAC
>CAIOPO010000125.1 GCA_903860195.1 uncultured Opitutia bacterium
ACCGTGCTCACCAAGCAGAGCGACCATCTCTGGCTCGGGCCGGTCCTCGACTACTACGGCGAATCCGGACTGCTGTACGGACCTGCCCTGCGATACGAGACCGGAAGGTCCGCCACCGGCAAAGGCTGGCTGACTGAGCTCGAAGGCGGCTTCCTCGACGATCGCTCCACCCTGCCGACGGATTATTACGGACGGCCGATCGGTTCCGACCGGCACTTCTTCTACGGCGAGATCATCGGACGCACCGAAGGCGGCGTCGATGTCGCCGGTCAGCTCTACGCGCAGAGCGACCCCCTGATGCTGCGTGACGTCCGCCCCCATCTGGTGAACCGAGCCGGAAGACCCCGGGCGAACCTCGAGGCCACCGTGCCGTTCGAATCCGGCTACGCCTCGGCCGGCCTGGTGGCCAAGGTCGACGACTATCAGGACGTCGTCCAGAAACTGCCCGAACTGAGGCTGGACATGCCCACCGCGCCCCTCGGCCGGGACGGCCTGCAGAGCCGTTCCTTCCTGACCTTCGCCCATCTCACCGGCCGCCCGTCAACCGAACTCCCCCTCCCCGCCTATCAGCTGGAAACGCTGCACAACGGCGCCTGGAGCACGACCCGTCTGGACGGCTATTACGGACTGGCCTATCCGATCCGCCAGCAGGACTGGATCACCTTCCGCCCCGTCGCCGGCGCGCGGTTCACCTCGTGGAGCGACGGGCTGAACGGCAGCGGGCCGGCCTCGAAGGCCATCGCGCAGGCGGGATTCGACCTCGAAGCCCTCGTCACCGGACAGTGGGACACGCGGTCGGAAGGATGGCAGATCGACGGGCTCCGCCACTCCATGCGGCCCTTCGTCCAATATCGCGCCATGCCGGGAGCCGACCGCGAGCTCGGCACCGCCCCGCCCGCGGAAAGGGCGGTCGCCATCAACATCCTCGAAGAGCTCGACCTGGCCGACCGGCTCGACGCGGCCACGACCCGCGACACCCAGTCCATGCGCATGGGGGTACGGAACACCCTCGCCACCCGTTCAGCCGAAGGCGGCAGCCGTGACCTGCTGCGCGCAGACTTCTTCACCGACTGGCGGGACGGACCCACCGAGGCGGAGGACGGCCGGGGTGACTTCCATGCGAGAGTGCGCTGGACCCCGGCCGACTGGCTGGCCTTGGATTCCGTGCAGCGCCTGCCCAACGGTGGCGGCGCGCCGCTCGAATCCATCCAAAGCCTGCAGCTCAAGTCCGGCGACCTCTGGTCGGCCGAATTCAACTGGATCCAGTTCGACCGCATTGACCCTACCCGCCAGCTCGCGGCCACCGGCACGGTCCGTCTCAATTCCGTCTTCAGCCTGTCCGGAACGACGCTCTATGACGCCCGCTCCGGCCGCAACATCAGCCAGTGGCTGCGCCTGCAGCAGACCGTCGGCAGGACCTGGATGGTCGAATACGGCCTGGAACGCTTCTCGGACCCCAGGGAGCCTAGAAATCTTGGCTTCTACGTGGAGTTCCGCCTCTTCAGATTCTGAGCCGTGGCCGAAGACTCCGCCGAAACCTTCCC
This sequence comes from uncultured Opitutia bacterium, assembly GCA_903860195.1. Classification (GTDB taxonomy): domain Bacteria; phylum Verrucomicrobiota; class Verrucomicrobiia; order Opitutales; family UBA953; genus UBA953. The sequence goes on from CAIOPO010000125.1 coordinate 1,545, forward strand.
GACCGCCGACGGCATCCTGCCGCCGGCCGACCTGCCGATCCGACTGGACGTCTTCGAAGGGCCGCTCGACCTGCTGCTCTTCCTCATCCGTAAGAACGAGGTCGACATCTACGACATCCCGATCGAGACGGTCACGCGCCAATACCTCGAGATCCTCCGCACCCAGGAGAAGGGCAACCTGGAGCTCGCCGGCGACTTCTTCGTGATGGCCGCGACCCTGATGTACATCAAGAGCCGCATGCTCCTGCCGGCGGAAAGCCGGCCCGAGGAGGAGGTCGCTTCCGCCGACGAAGGGCACGACCCGCGTTGGTCGCTCGTCCAGCAGCTCATCCAGTACAAGCGGGTGAAAGAGACCGCCGCGATCCTCCGCGGCCTCATTGACGACCGCCAGGGACTGCTCTCCCGCCTCGTCCATCAGCCGCAGGGCGAGGACGCCGTGGTGAGGCCCGTCGCGCCGACCGACCGCATCGAGCTTTGGAATACCTTCAACCTCGTGCTGCGCCGTCTGGCCGAGCGCATCCAGCCGGGCGACATCACCCAGGAAAGCGTCACGGTCGCCGACCGGATGGAGATGATCCTCGAGCGTCTCAAGACGGAGGAATCCTTCAGTTTCACCACCCTGCTGCCCGAGCGGCCCACCGTGCCGCAGCTGGTCGCGACTTTCCTGGCCTGCTTGGAACTGGCCAGACTGGGCCGCCTGATGCTGGCGCAGGATGAAAGCTTCGCCGAGATCTCCTGCCGCAAGGCCGCCGAGACGGACGCCCCCAATGCGGGTGAAGGAGGCGTCGGCTCGGAATTCGACAGCCCGCCCGCGGGAGACTGACGTAGCGGCTTGAAAGGACGGTCCGAGCGGTCACGATGAAGAGCATGGCCCGCAAGCCGCGCCAACAGAACCGCCTGCTAGGACTGGGCTTGGACGCCAAGGACGGGCACAAGCGCATCACCACCGGCGAAGGCTTCAACCTGATCGGGGGGTCCCAGGAGACCCACGAGCGCATGGCGGAGACCGTCATCAGGACCACCGAGGACTTGGGCCGCAAAGGGCGCACATTGACGGATGCCGACCCCCGCGAGGTGATGGACCTCCTGAGAAAGCACGGCGAGGAGCGATGACCGCCGCACTGACGGTTTGACTCAAAAGCCGAGCAGGGCTTGATTGCAGACCCCACATGAGCTCCGAGCAGATTCCGCCGCCCCCTCCGCCTCCTCCGCCCCCTGAAGGCGAAGCAGGGTCCGCACCTAAGCTCCGTCTCGCCAAGCCCGTGGCTCCTGGAGCCCCGGCCGTCCCTCCCCCACCTCCGCCGCCCCCTGTCGGCGGTGCCGCCATTCCTCCGCCTCCTCCTGTCGGAGCCCCCGTCACGCCTCCGCCCGCCGCTCCTGCGGCCCCCGCGTTCAAGACCGCCACGACCAAGTCGGAGCGCGGCGTCGGCAAGGTCGCGGCCACCGTCGACGTGCTCGCCCTGGCGGTCTCACTCGCCTCCGCGATCCTGCTCGGGCTCGAACTGTTCGTGAAGACCAAGGGCAACTGATCCTTTCCATGGCCTCCCCCCTCATCGCCAATCTCGACACCTCGAACTTCGAGTCCTCCATCAAGGGCTCCTCGACGCCCGTCCTCGTGGACTTCTGGGCCACGTGGTGCGGCCCCTGCAAGCAGCTCGGCCCGGTGCTCGACCAGCTCGCCGAGGAGATGAAAGGCTCCGCCAGCATCGCCAAAGTCGACGTCGACACCAACCAGGGCCTCGCCCAGCAGTTCGGCATCACCTCCATCCCCGCGCTGATCCTTTTCAAGAACGGTCAGCCGGTCGACAAGATGGTGGGCGCCAGGCCGAAGGGCGACATCGCCGCCTTCATCAAGAAGCACATCTGACCCGGACAGTTCAGGTCCAAGAAGAAGGCCCGGGAAATCCCGGGCCTTTCTGTTGCTCAAGCCTCGGAGGCCGGAGTCACTTGCCGAGGGGATGGGCCTCGAGAATCTCCTTGGGCGAATACTGCCCACGGGAGCCGAGCGCCTTGCGGACTTCGGCGACCGAAACGTCCATGACCGGCTCCGCGGCGTTGCCCCAGGCGGAGCGGACGTAGGTGGCGATGTGGGCGATCTGGGCGTCCTTGAGGGCGGCGCCGACGTTCGGCATGTTGCCGTTGTATTTCGCTCCGGCGATCTCAACCTCACCGGCCATGCCGACGAGGATGATCTTGATGATCCGCTTCTCGTCACCGGCGACCCAGGGCGAATTGGCCAGGGGCGGGAAGGCGCCCGGCAGTCCCATGCCGGTGGGCTGATGGCAGGCGGCGCAATTGGCGAGATACAGCTTCTCGCCCTTGGCGGCGTCGGGCTCGAAGACGGCCGGGCCGACCGAAGCGGAGGCCACGGGGGCGTCGAGGTCGAAGGCCGAGGCGGAGAAGCCGCGTGAGTTGCGGGTGAGATAGAGTCCGGCCCAGAAACCGAAGGCGCAGAACAGGAAGACCACGAAGATCGGCGTCATCGAGAAGCCCTGTGCGGGCTCCTGCTTGTCGCGGGCGATGTGGGAGTGCACCTCGACGAGACGCCCGTCGGAGAATCCTTCGGGGCCGGGACCGCCCTGGCGGGGCCGGTTTCGGTCGGAATGGCGGTTACGGTCGTTCATGGGGTCACTTCAGAGGGGCCTCGGGGGAGGAATAGTCCTGACGCAGCGAGCGCAGGTAGGCGGCAAGGGCGGTCACACGGGCGTCCGGCTTGCCGTCGGCGTCGAAACGCAGCCCGGGCGCGTGGACCGGCTTGCGGAGGGCGGCCAGGACGTCGGACTCAGATTTCGCCCGAGATCCGTAATTGGCGAGGTCGGGACCGATGCGACGGTCACCGAGCAGCACGACCGGCTGGAGCACGTAATCGCGCGCGACGGAAGGACGTCCGCCGAGACCGGCGGCGATGTCACGCCCTTGGCCGGCGGGACGCACCTGCTGCGTATGGCAGCTGACGCATCCGAGCGAGAGGTAGACTTCCCTGCCCTGGACGGCCTGACCGGGCTCGAGGGGAGGCATCAGCGGACCGCCCTCTTCGGCGGGAGCGCGGCCAAGGGAACCCAGCTGGGCCTGCGAACCGACCACCAGGCCGGTGAAAGGCAGGGCCGTCGCGACCAGGGCTCCGAGGACTAGATATCGGAAGTTCTTCATGACGGTGGATCAGTCGTGGGCGGGATGGGACTGCGGAGACTCCCCGCCGCCGATCAGCGTGGCGAAGGCGTTGGAGGCGAAGGCCAGATGGCCCAGCAGCAAAAGGGCGGAAGAACCCGCGGCGACGAAGGCCCAGTCCGGGGACCTTCCTCCGACCTGGGCGAAAGCCGAGACCACGGTGCCGACGGCGCCGAGAAGGGAGGCCCAGAAGTGGGTGTGGATGGCCGCGGCGGAAGGCCAGCGTCCGCCGGAGACGCGGGGCAGCGCCGCGTAGGAGGCTCCGAACACGCACATCGTGACGCCGGCGTAGAGCAGCAGGACGCCCTGTCCTTCCGAGAAGGAGGTGAACCTGAGCGCCGCGTTGACGGCCCGGTCAGAGGACCAGGCGGCTAGGACGATCGAGGCGAGGATGGAGGTGAGTCCGAGGGAGATGAAGCGCAGGGAGGTGCTGTTCCATGCCCGCGACCAGCCGCCCTCCTTCGAGAGAGCGCCGAGCAGGTTGAGTCCGATCAGCAGCACGGGCACCAGCATCATGACGCACCCGACCACGCCGGCCGACTGGACCCAGAGGGGGACGGGAGAGCCGATCAGGGCGGCCGGAGCGGTCCATCCGGCGAACAGGAAGTAGGTCCAGAAAGCGACGGAGGCCAGGTAGTAGGCGTGCAACGGACGGGCCAGCACCTTGGAGACGAAATAGTAGCCGAAGCCGAGCGCCGAACCGCCGAGCCACAGCAGCTCCACCGAACGCACGTACCAGGAGTGGGCGACGGCCTGGACCACGCCGGAAGCGGGAGCCCAGACGACGGTCACCTGCGCCAGGACGAAGGCGAGGAGGAAGGCCACGGAAGCGCCCACCACGAACCACTGGGCGGCAAAATTGTGTCCGGTCGGACGCTTGGCGTAGGCCACGACGGGCCAGAGGCCGGCCAGGGCGAACGACACCGCCAGCACGGGTCCCGCTCCCGCGGGGAAGTCGAGCAAGGCGTAGGCGCCGGGCCCGTGGACGATCACCGAGACGGTGCACCAGGTCAGCGCGAGGTTCCAGAAGAGACCGCCGATGGCGGCCATCCAGCCGTTGCGGATCTCGAAACGTCCGAGCTGGGAGAGCAGCCAGAGGTTGAGGGCGAAGAGCGCGTTGCCGGCCCAACCGTAGACGAAGGCGTTGCGGGCGGCGGCCTCAAGCCGGCCGTGGGCGAACCACTCGCAGGCGCCGAGGCCGGAGGGCAGAAGCTGGACCTTGGCCAGCAGCGAGAAGACCGAGGCGAGCGTCAGCCAGAGCGCGGCTGAACCGAAGAGCAGCGTGAAGGGCACGCGGAGAGGGGCGTCGATGCGGGACACGCGTGAGCGGTCATCCTCTGGGCGTCCGGGTCGTGGTTCCTGAGTCATTGGAAGTTGCTTACTTGATGCCGAGCTCGGCGGTGTTCCAGGGCGCGGCACGGCCGGCGGAGGCGTCACGGACGGCCTTCACCTGCGCGGGCGTGACCGCGGAGGCCTTGTTGCCGAAGCTCTGACGCACGTAGGTGAGGACGTCGGCGATGTCCTGGTCGGTCACGCCGGGGACCGGCGGCATCATGGAGTTGTAGGTCATGCCCTTGACGGTCACCGGACCCATGAGCCCGTGCAGGATGAACTTGATGGGCAACGTGGGGTCGCCGGTGACGAGCGGGGACTCGACCAGGGGCGGGAACACCGGAGGCAGACCCATGCCGGTCGGCTGGTGGCACGCGATGCAGGTGCGGGAATAGACGGCCTGGCCGCGCTTCATCGTGGCCTCGTCGGCCGGCACGAAGGCGGTCGGGGCGGAACCTGCGGCCGGCGCCGGCGCGGCGGGGGCGGCGGGCGGAGCGAGCCGGTCGAGGAGTTCGGGGCGCTCGGCGGCGAGACGCAGGGCGTCACGGAGCGGGATGCGGTAAGTGCCGTCCTCATTGCGCGCGGACGAGGAGAGCAGCTGCGCCGCCTTGGCTTCGGTCTCGGCCCGCAGGGCGACCTGCTGGGCGCGCCTGGCGGCCTCGGGTGAAACCCCGGTGCGGAAATGCAGGAAGGCCGCCACGGAGGCCGCGGTGACGGCGCCGACCAGCGCGACGACCGCCAGCCAGGACGCGACCTGGCCGGGGATCAGCGAACGGGGGCGAGGAGGGATCTCACTCATGGTAATTGATGGACTCGAGGATGCGGGGGTCGTGGACCGGGATGGTCTCGTGACGGGAGGCGCCGCGGAGGAAGAGTCCGGCGACGATCGCGCCGAAGCCGAGCACGGCGAGCACGTCGAGCGCCAGTCCGGAGGAGAAGAAGGGGGTCACCGTGAAGCCCTCGGGAGCCGACTTGTCCGTGATCTGCCGGGGGACGGCGTTGAACCACAGGTCCACCAGCCCGCCGACGAGGATCACGGCGGCGACGGTCGCGAGGCGTCCGGCGACGATCTTGGTGCGGTAGAACAGCAGGGACAGGAACGGCAGGACGAAGAAACCGAAGATCAGGTACATCGAGACTCCCCACCACTGGTTCTTGGCGTTGGTGACCGGATCGAACTCACGGATGTTGTACCAGAAGGTCTCCTCCGGGATGTTCGCCGTGTAGATGAGGAAGTACTGGGAGAAGCTGATGTAGGCCCAGAACACCGTGAAGGCCAGGCAGAGGCAGCCGAGGACGTGCCGGTGCGCCTGATTGAGGATGCCGTCGAGCCAGCCCCCGCGCGAAAGGACATGCGTGACGAGCACGGTGAGGGCCAGGGCGACGCGGATCGAAAGGGCGAAGAACCAGACTCCGTACATCGTCGAGAACCAATGGTACGAAAGGGCCATCAGGCAGTCGAAGGCCAGCATCGTGAGCATCAGGGCGGAGAGCGGGATGCCCGCGGCGGAGACCGCGTGAAGGCGGTGCGTGTGCCCCGCCGTGCGGTCCGTGTCCTGCGCGAGGGAGCCGCGACGCAGCAGCCAGACGAGCACGCCGAAGAAGGCCACGTAGAGCACGATGCGCGCGAGGAAGAACGGCTGGTTGAGGAACCAGGACTTGGACTGGAGGATCGGGTCGTGTCCGACCTCATGGCCACCGGGCAGGACGTGATGGACGTCGGTCCAATCCCAGAGGAGGTGACGGAACCCCGGGATGAAGGCCAGCGGCAGCACGCTGAGGGCCAGGACCGTCGGCAGGCCGGGCAGCGCGAGCTCCCAGGAGCGGCGGATGACGGGCGCCCAGCCGGCGTCGAAGACGCGGGTGATCATCGTCAGCATGAGCATGCCGATGAGGGCGGAGGTCCAGAAGAGGCCTCCGACGAGGACGGAGAGCGCGGGACGGTGCTCATGGGCCGACAGGCCCTGGGCGGCGAAGCCCCAGGAGACCGCGAGCGCGACCACGCCGGCGGCGAGGAAAGCCTTCCAGCGGGCCGTGACGGGATGGGCGGACGGAAGAGAGGTCATTGTAAGGTCACTTGGTCTGGGACTTCACGGAAGCGGGAGCGGCCCCGGGCGGACAGGCCTGCGAGAGCTGGAGGGCGCGCAGGTAGGCGACGACGGCCCAGCGCTCCGCGGGAGACAGCTTGTCGCCGTAGCCCTGCATGGTGTTCTTGCCGTTGGTGATCACGTCGTAGATCTGCCCGTGGGGATAGCCGCGGAACAGGGGCGTGTGCAGGTTGGCGATGGTGGCGATGGCGACGTCGCCCTCGACGGCCGAACGCGCCTTCATGATGCCGTTGCCGTCACCGGCGGCCCCGTGGCAGACGGCGCAGTAGACGCCGTACTTCTGCCGGCCGGTCTCCAGCAGCGCGGCGTCGACCTTGAAGGGCGCGAGCGCGCCGCCGGGCAGGACCTCGAGGGACTTGGACGGGAAGGCGGCGAGGTGCGCGCCCTTGGCGTCCTTGCCGGTCACGAAGGAGGGGTTCAGGGATTCCGCGCGACGGTAGTCGGCCGAGAAGACCTTCTCCGGAGCGAGATCGTCGCCGCGGGCGACCGTGCCGGCCACGGGCGGACGCGCGTCGCGTCCGTCGGCGAAGAAACGGTTCTCGCCCTGCGGGCGGTACCGGGCCTGCAGGTCCATGTCGTCGAAGACCTGGACCGGGGTGTCCTTGGACACGCGCCCCTGGAGGCCGAAGAAGCCGAGGCAGCCGACGACCACGACGGCGAGGAAGAGTAGGTAGCGGTTCATGGGCTTGGGCTCAGTCGCGGATCACGGTGATCTCCTGGCCGCCGAGCGACTGGAGGAAGCCGCGGGCGTCATCCAGTCGGAACTGCGGGTCGCGGGCCTCGAGGACCACCATGAAGGTGTCGTCGGAGACGCGCGCGAACTGCGGCAGGTCGAAGAGGGGGTGGTGGTGGCGGGGCAGGCGGTTGAAGATGAACTGCCCGAAGAACGTACCGAAGGCGGCGAAGAGGATGGTGCACTCATAGAGCACGGGGAACGGGAAGATGACGCTCCAGAAGGGCTTGCCGCCGACGATCAGCGGGTAGTCGTAGGAGTTCATGTACCAGGTGAGCAGGCAGCCGGTGATGAAGCCGGTGACGCCGCCGAGGAGCGTGAGCCGGGGCACGGGGGAACGGGGCAGGCCCATGGCCTGGTCGAGACCGTGCACGGGATAGGGGGTGTGCACGTCCCAGCGCGTCCAGCCGGCGTCACGGACCCTTTCGGCCGCGCGGTAGACGTCGGAAGCCCTGCGGAAGGTGCAGGCTACGCCGAAGATGCGTTCGTTGCGTTCGTTCATCGGGGTGGCGGGGCGGGGATCAGTGGGCGTGCGGGTCGGCCTGCGGCGTGACCATCTTCACCTCGGCCATGGGCAGCAGAGGCAGGAAGCGGACGAACAGGAGGAAGAGGACGGAGAAGAACCCGAAGGTCCCGAAGAAGGTGAAGATGTCCACGATGGTCGGGCTGTAATAGCCCCAGCTGGAGGGCAGGTAGTCGTTGGCGAGCGAGGTGATGGTGATCACGAAGCGCTCGAACCACATGCCGACGTTGACGAAGAGGCAGATGATCCAGACGAGGGAGTGGTTCTCGCGCACCTTGCGGAACCAGAAGAGCTGCGGGGTGATGACGTTGCACGACACCATGATCCAGTAGGCCCACCAGTACTGGCCGAAGGCGCGGTTGATGAACGCGAACTTCTCGTACGGGTTGCCGGAGTAGGCCGCGATGAAGAACTCCGTGGCGTAGGCGTACCCGACCATCGTGCCGGTCGCCAGGATGATCTTGCACATGTTGTCGATGTGATACTGGTTGATCACGTCGTGCAGGCGGTAGATCGCGCGCAGCGGCAGCATCAGGGTCAGCACCATCGCGAAGCCGGAGAAGATGGCGCCGGCCACGAAGTAGGGCGGGAAGATGGTGGTGTGCCAGCCGGGGACGTTCGACACCGCGAAGTCGAACGACACGATGGTGTGCACGGAGAGCACGAGCGGGGTCGAGAGGCCGGCCAGGAGGAGGTAGGCCATCTCGAAGTTGCTCCACTGGCGGTTCCCGCCGCGCCAGCCCATCGCCAGCAGGGAGTAGAAGGCCTTGCGCCACCAGGTGCGCGCACGGTCACGGATGGCCCCGAGGTCGGGGATCATGCCCATGTACCAGAACAGGGTGGAGACGGTGAAGTAGGTGGAGACGGCGAAGACGTCCCACTCCAGCGGAGACCGGAACTGGGGCCAGATGGCGTTCTGGTTGGGGAGGGGGAACAGCCACCAGGCGAACCAGACGCGTCCGACGTGGAAGAGCGGGAAGATGCCGGCGCACATGACCGCGAAGATGGTCATGGCCTCGGCGGCGCGGTTGATCGACGTGCGCCACTTCTGCCGGAGGAGGCAAAGGATCGCGGAGATCAGCGTGCCGGCGTGGCCGATGCCGACCCAGAACACGAAGTTGACGATCGCCCAGCCCCAGCCGACCGGCGCGCGCAGTCCCCACGTGCCCGTGCCGGTGGACACGAGATAGGCGAGGCCGACGCCGGTGAAGGAGGCGACGAAGAGCGCCACGAGGAAGGTGACCTTCCACCAGCGCGGGGTCGGCTCCTCGACGATGCCGCACACCTTGTCGGTGATCCAATGGAAGCCGCGGTCGTTGAGGACGAGCGGGGCGCGGGGGAGCTCGGCCGGACGTACGCGGTCGAGGACCGCGGGGCGGTCGGATGAGCTGTCAGGGGCGTGTGCCATGGGTCGTCTTGCGGCGAGGGTTTACTTGTGCGCGCCTTCGGAGTGGGCGGGGCCGTGGGCCCTGCCGTCCATCTCGAGGCGGGTGTTGGGCGCGCGGCGGGCGCCGGGCATCCGGGGGTTGAGGTTGCGCAGGCGGGCCTGGTACGTGGTGCGCGGACGGGTGTTGAGATAGGTCAGGGCGCCGTAGCTGCGGGAAGAGGCCTTGGCCTTGGCGACGCGCGACTTGGGGTCGGTGATGTCACCGAACTCGATCGCGCCGGCGGGGCAGGCCTGCTGGCAGGCGACCTGCAGGGCGCCGTCCGGAACGCGGACGTCGGCGGAATCCTTGGCGCGCACCTTGGCGCGGATCTTGGCCTCCTGGATGCGCTGCACGCAGTAGGTGCACTTCTCCATGACGCCGCGCATGCGGACGGAGACGTCAGGATTCTTCTGCATCTGCGGCAGATCGGCGGGGTCCTTCACGGCCTTCTGCGGCCCGAGGGGCCCTTCGTAGTAGTGGCCGGCCTCGCGCTTGTTGTAGTCGAGGAAGTTGAAGCGGCGCACCTTGTAGGGGCAGTTGTTGGCGCAGTACCGGGTGCCGATGCAGCGGTTGTACGCCATGGTGTTGAGGCCCTGCTCGTCGTGCACGGTGGCGTTGGCGGGGCAGACGGTCTCGCACGGGGCGGTCTCGCAATGCTGGCAGGCGACGCCCATGAAGGTGATCTGCGGCTCCTCGGGAATGTCGAGGCCGGCGTGCTCGCGCCCGTCGGAGAAGTAGCGGTCGAGGCGCAGCCAGTGCATGCTGCGGCCCTTGAGGACCTGGTCACGGCCGACGACGGGGATGTTGTTCTCGGCCTGGCAGGCGGTGACGCAGGCGTTGCAGCCGGTGCAGGTGCTCAGGTCGATGGACATGCCCCACTGCTGGGGAGCCGGGAACTTGTCCTCATGCCCGCGCCAGACGGCGACGTTGGGCGGCACGGTGTGGTCGGGATGCTCGTAGGCGGAGTTGCCGCGCGGGGTGGTGACGGCCTTCAGGGCGGGGGCCATGGCCCCGTCCTTGCCGTAGACGGCGGGCGCGTGGCCGTCGACGCCGAGCTTGGCGAAGTCGGTGCCCGCCTTGAGGTCCTCGACGGTGCCTTCGCGCAGGATGTCGCGGCCTTCCATGGACCAGTGGTCCTGGAGATTGCAGACCTGGACGCGGTCGGCGGTGAGCTCGAGGCGCACGCCGGTGCGCAGGTCGGGCGAAGCCGAGGCGACGAAGGGATAGGCGCTGAAACCGTTGCCGACGACCTCGCCGCGGAGGCGGGCGTCGACGCGGGTGGCGACGCGGCCCGCGACCTTGCGGCCGAAGCCCAGCTGGAGGCCGACGGTGCCGTCGGCGAGACCGGGCATGATGAAGACCGGACCGGTGACGGAGACGCCGCCGACGGTGAGACGGGCGACGCGGCACATCAGCTTGCCGTCCTCGACGGTGTTGATGTTGCGGTTGAGGGCGCCGAGCTCGTTGATCTGGCTGGGCTCGGGCTCGATGGAGAGCTTCTTGGCCAGCTTGGGGCTGACGAGGATGACGTTCTCCCAGGCGGTGCGCGTCAGGGGATCGGGGGCCTCGGCGAGCCAGCCGTTGTTGGCGAGCAAACCGTCGCCGGCGTGGGCGCTGGGGACGATGCGGACTTCGAGCGACTCGAGCGAGACGGCGGGGGCGGCGAACTGGCCTGCGGCCGCGGCGGGCTGCGGTTGGACGGAATCGAAGGCGGTGCCACGGAGCACGCCCTCGGCGAGCCAAGCGGAGTAAGCCGCATCAGAAGCGTCGGCGGAGAGCTGGCTGAAAGTCTCGCGGACGAGTCCGGCGGCGTCCTTGTCGGAGCCGGCGAAAGGCGCGATGACGTCGAGCTCGGTGAGCGACGGGAACAGCGGCTCGATCATCGGCTGCACGGGCACGAAGGAGCCGTCCAAGGTGCGGCCGTCGGACCAGGACTCGAGGTAGTGCGAGGCGGCGAGGACGAGCCCCTTGGCCGCACGGGCGAGGGCCGAGGTCTCGTCGAATTCGGCGCCGTGGTAGCCGAGGCGCACGACGTTGGCGGCGGCCCGGACGGCGGCGGCGAAATTGACGTCGGCCGGGGCGTCGTAGGCGGGATTGCCGCCGAGGATGACGAGCGTGCGCGCGGGGCGGGCGACGAGGTCGGCGAGGTCGGCGTTGGCGACGCGGGCGGGCGCGGCGACGTAACGGACGGGCGCGACGAGCGCGGCGTTGGCGGCGGCGACGGCCCGGTGGGCCTCGGGCGAGAGATGGTCGCCGGCGACGATGAGCGCGCGCCCCTTGTTGTCGACGAGGTCGCGGGCGCACTCGCGGATCCAGTTCGTGTCGACCTGAAGTCCCGACACGCGGATGCGCGAGGCGTCACCGCCGGCGAGACGGAGCACCTCGGCGGCGAAGGCGGCGGCGAGCGCCGACATGTGGGAGGAGGGCGCGCGGAGACGGTGGTCGGCGGCGGCGCCGGTGAGGGTGAAGAGCGATTCCGCGACGTAGAGGCGGGTCATGCGCTCCGCTTCGGCCACGGTGTCGGCACGACGTCCCTCGGAATAGGCGCGCGTGGCCTCCAGGGCGGCGTCGCCGGAACCGAGGAAATCGCTGTCGATGGAAAGGATGCGGCGCGCCTTGGCGTAGTCAGGAAGCGCACGGGCTCCCAGGGCGGCTTCGGCACGGTCCTGCCGGACCGGCGTGTACTCGATCCAGCGGGCCTTGGGCAGCGCCGCGCGGACCGCCTGCACGAGCCGGCGACGGGTGGGTGAGGAGGAGGGGCGGACGACGAAAGCGAGTCCTTCGCCGGAGGCGGACCGGGATTCGGCGGCGAGGGCGCGGAGCGCCTCACGCACGGCGGCGGGAGCGAGCAGCGACCCGTCACGGCCGTAGGAACCCTTCGCGCGATCAGGGTCGTAGAGGTCGAGCACGCTGGCCTGGGCGAACTTCGAGGAGGCGCGGCCGGAACCGGCGTGGCTGGGATTGCCCTCCACCTTCGTCGGACGGTGCTGATGCGTCTCGACGATGAGCGGCTGGCTGGCGAACTCTCCGGGGAAGGAGCTCGCGTAGTAGGTCGGGATGCCGGGGATCGTGTTCTCGGGCTGCTTGGCGTAAGGCAGCGTGTGATGACGGGGCTCGCGGCAGCCGGCCAGGCCGAGTCCGGCCAGACCGAAGGAGGCGCCCATCAGCGTCAGGAACTCTCGGCGTTCGACGGGCGAGGGCGCGGCGGACGCGCCGTCGACGAACTCGCGCTCGGCGCGGGTCAGGAACTCAGGGCTCTTGTTCCGCTCCTCCAGGCTGCGCCAATGCTGGACGGCGCCTTCGCGGGGGGCGGGATGCTCAAAGACTTTCTTGCTCATTGAAGGGGTTCGGCGGGAGTTCAGCGGTGGCAGCCCGAGCAGCTCTGGGGCGGGTTGACCTTCCAGTCGTGCACGAACTTCGCGCCCTGTTCCGCCTGCTTGGCGGGGGACTCGGCCTTCCAGGCCAGGTCAGTGACCTTGTCCACGGGGCGCAGCGCCTGCTCGGGGTTGCGGTGGCAATCCAGGCAGAAGGACATGTTGAGCGACTTCTGCTGGCCCACCACGACCTGCTGGTCGACTCGGCCGTGGCACTCGACGCAGCTGACGCCGCGGTTCACGTGCACCGCGTGGTTGAAGTAGACGTAGTCGGGCACCTTGTGGACCTTGACCCAGCGGATCGCCTCGCCGGTCTCCACGCTGCGCTTGACGAGCGCGAGGGCGGGGCTGTCGGTCTTCACCTGGCTGTGGCAGTTCCAGCAGGTGTTGGTGCTGGGCACGTTGGAGTGGCCGGACTTGTCGACGAAGTTGTGGCAGTAACGGCAGTCGAGGCCGAGGGCGGAACCGGGTCCGGCGTGGAAGGAATGGTCGAAGGCCACCGGCTGGTCGGGCGTGTATCCGACGTTCAGATACTTGTTGGTCGCGTATTCGTTGACGGCGGCGACCACGACGACGGCGGTCAGCAGCAGGCAGACCCCGATCTGCAGGGGGGCGGAGTTGACCGTCCGGGCGAAGAAGTTCCCGCGGGGAGCCGGACGGTTGAGGAATTCGATGAGCTTGCGCATCGCGGTGACGACGGAATCAGCGGTTGAGGGGGGCGAGCAATCGGCCGACACCTGGGCGGCTGGTCATGGAGGACACGGCGGACTTGCTCATGGAGTTTTGCCATCAGAGGCACGCATCCCATCAACCCTTCGCAACCCAAATTTGGAGGGTTTTAGCCCGTTTTCCCCTGCCCAGTTTCTCAGCCCTCGTGAACTTCCCTTAAAAGATAGCCCATTTGAATACCTAAACAGTTGATATAAAGGTATTTAAATGTTTAGAACCATTCTAAGTTACTTCTCACGAGGGAATGTGTCCCAGAATCTAAGCCAAGAGGCCGGGGAAGTATTAGACTCATGAGGGATTAGCCCTCCGTGGGCTAATCCCCTGCCCTCCCGTGCGTTCGGTCAGGGAGCGAGCGACTTGGCCGCGCTGCGCACGAGATCCACGAAACTCTTGGCCTCGAGGGAGGCGCCGCCGATGAGGCCGCCGTCGATGTCATGCTCGGCGAGCAGAGCGTCGGCGTTGTCGGGCTTCATCGAACCGCCGTAAAGGATGCGCACCCGGGCCGCGATCTCGGCTCCGAACTGCGCGGCGAGTAGTCCGCGGATGAAGGCGTGGACCTCCTGCGCCATGGCGGGCGTGGCGGTCTTCCCGGTGCCGATGGCCCAGACCGGCTCATAGGCGATCACGACCTGCTCGGCCCTGCCGGCGGGAACGCCGGCGAGGCCCTTCTCCACCTGGATGCGCACGACCTCGTTGGTGCGGCCGGCCTCTCGCTCGGAGAGCAGCTCCCCGACGCACAGGATGGGCTTGAGCGACGCCTCCAGGGCGGCGAGCACCTTGCGGTTGATGAAGGCGTCGTCCTCGCCGAAGATGCTGCGTCGCTCGCTGTGGCCGAGGATGACATAACCGGCATGCAGCCCGCGCAGCATGGTCGCGGAGACCTCGCCGGTGAAGGCGCCGGAGGCCTTGTCATGCATGTTCTGGGCCCCGAGGGCCAGGTGGGTGCCCTCGATCGCGCGCCCGACGGCGTCCAGCGCGGTGAAAGGCGGGCAGAGCACGATCTGGACGGCGGATTCGGTGCCGACCTGGGCGACGAGCGCCTTGGCGAGCTCGACGCCTTCGGCGGGCGTCTTGTTCATCTTCCAGTTGCCGGCGATGAGGGGAGTGCGGTGGGACATGGTGATGGGCTGGGAAATCAGGAGTTGAGCGCGGCCACGCCGGGAAGGACCTTGCCCTCGAGGTATTCGAGGGAGGCGCCGCCGCCGGTCGAACAATGGGTGACCTTGCCGTCGACGCCGAACTTCTTGGCCGCCGTCGCGGTGTCGCCGCCGCCCACGATGGTGATCGCGCCCCGCTCGGTGGCCTTGGCCACGGCCGCGGCCATGGCCTTGGAGCCCACGGCGAACTTTTCGAATTCGAACACGCCGCAAGGGCCGTTCCAGACCACGGTGCCGGCCCGCGCGATCGCGGCCTCGTAGAGCCGGACCGACTCGGGCCCGCAGTCCATGCCTTCCCAGCCGGCGGGGATGCCGGACTGCATCGTGGCCGGACGGGTGTTGGCGTCGGGCGAGAACTTGTCGCCGCAGGTGAAGTCGACCGGCAGGGTCACCTTGACCCCGCGGGCCTTGGCCTTTTCGAGCAGCTCCTGGACGATCTTGGCGCCCTCCGCATCGAAGAGCGAATTACCGATCTCCATGCCGTCGCAGACCTTGCGGAAAGTGTAGGCCATCCCTCCGCCGATGATGATCTCGTCGGCCTTCTCGATGAGGTTGCGGATGAGCGGGATCTTGTCGGCGATCTTGGCTCCGCCGAGGATGGCCAGCAACGGACGCTTCGGACTGTTGAGCACCGCGTCGAAGGCCTTGAGCTCGGCCTCAAGCAGGAAGCCGGCCGCCTTGCGCGGCAGGCTGACCCCCACCATGGACGAGTGAGCGCGGTGCGCGGTGCCGAAGGCGTCATTGACGTAGACGTCGCCCAGACGCGAGAGGGAGGCCCTGAAATCGGCCACTTTGGCGGGGTCGGCCTTCTGGCTGGTGCCGTCCTCGAGCTTCACCTTGCCCTCCTCCTCGATGTGGAACCTCAGGTTCTCGAGCAGCAGCACCTCGCCCGGCTTGAGCGACTTGGCCGCGGCTTCGGCCTCCGGGCCGACGCAGGCGGCGACGAACTTCACGGGGCGGCCGAGCAGCTTCTCGAGTTCGGCGGCCACGGGACGGAGCGAGAACTTCTCGACGGCCTTGCCGTCCGGACGTCCGAGGTGCGACATCAGCACCAGGGAGGCGCCCCCCTCGAGGAGGAACTTGATCGTCGGGAGCGCCGCGGCGATACGCTGGGTGTTCGTGATGGCCCCGGTCTTCTTGTCCTGGGGGACGTTGAAATCGACGCGGACGAGGGCGCGTAGGCCCTTGACGGAGCCTAGTTCTCGGAGGGTGGGTACGGGCATGGCGGTGAACAGGGGTGCAGAGAAAGCCCTTGCCCGCGGCGTGGGAAGAACAAACCGGGCCGCGGCGCCGAATGTCCGCGTAAGCCGGAAAAGACGCAGGCGGCCCTTGCGGGCCGCCTGCGGGCGGAAGCGCCGGGCCGGAGGCTCAGAGCTTGGCCGCGACCTTGCCCAGCAGCTCGACGACGCGGTTGGAATAGCCCCACTCGTTGTCGTACCAGCTGACGAGCTTGAAGAAGTTCTTGTTCAGCTCGATGGAGGAGCCGGCGTCGAAGATCGAGGAGCTCTTGTCGTGGATGAAGTCGGAGGAGACGACCTCCTCGTCGGTGTAGGCGAGGATGCCCTTCATGTAGGTCTCGGAGGCGCGCTTGAGGGCGGCCTTGATCTCCGCGAGGGAGGTGTCCTTGACGGTCTTCACGGTCAGGTCGACGACGGAGACGGTCGGAGTGGGCACGCGGAAGGCCATGCCGGTCAGCTTGCCCTTCACCTCGGGCAGCACGAGGGCGACGGCCTTGGCGGCGCCGGTGGAGGAAGGGATGATGTTCTGGGCCGCGGTGCGTCCGCCCTTCCAGTCCTTCTTGGAAGGTCCGTCGACGGTCTTCTGGGTGGCGGTGTAGGCGTGGACGGTGGTCATCAGGCCTTCGGCGACGCCGAAGCCCTCCTTGATGAGCACGTGCACGAGGGGCGCGAGGCAGTTGGTGGTGCAGGACGCGTTGGAGATGATGTTGTGCTTGGCGGCGTCATACTTCTCGTCGTTCACGCCGATGACGACGGTGATGTCCTCGTCCTTGGCGGGCGCGGAGATGATCACCTTCTTGGCGCCGGCCTCGAGATGGCCCTTGGCCTTGGCGGCCTCGGTGAACAGGCCCGTGGACTCGATCACGACCTGCACGCCGAGCTTGCCCCAGGGGAGCTCGGCCGGGCTCTTGGCGGAGACGACGAGGATCTCCTTGCCGTTGACGACGAGGACGTCGTCCTCGGCCTTGTCGGGGGACGACTTCTTGGAGGAGACGGTGCCGTTGAAGCGGCCCTGGGTGGAGTCGTACTTGAGGAGGTAGGCGAGGTTGTCCGCGGGGACGATGTCTCCGACGGCGACGACGTCGAAGGTCTTGCCGAGGTGGCCCTGCTCGACGAGGGCGCGGAAGACGAGACGGCCGATGCGGCCGAATCCGTTGATTGCTACTTTGGTGGCCATGGTATTGTGCTGGAAAGGGTCCGGAAAGTCCGGGAGAGGCGTTGAAAAAGGGTCGGGCGACCCGCGTTGGCAAGCGAGAATGCGGTCAGGCCGAGCACGACCAGACTCCGCAAGCCAAGGGCGGCAGCACCACCCTGCCGGCGGCGGCCTCAGGCCGGGGACCGGGGGCGTGCGGGCAGTCGGGCCGGGGAGAAAGGACGACGGGGCTCCAGGGACCGGCGTCAGGCAGGACCAGCTCGACCTGCTGGCGATGCGGATTGCACGCGAGGAGAACACGGACGGGGCCGACCGAACGGTCGTGGTTGAGGACGGCGGCGAAAGCCTCCCCCTGATCCTGGTGCGTGACCCGCATCCAGGAGGAGCTGACGGTGGACCGCGGGCGAAGCCCTGCGCCGGCGGGCGAAAGGCGGAAACGGATGAGGGCCGAGACGAAGTCGTGCTCCGTGCGGAACCGGGCAAGGCGTCCGGGATCCATCCGATTGAGGTCGCCGCGGCGCCAGGTGTTGGAGACGCCGCGCTTGCTGTGCAGGAAGTCCTGGCCGGCGGACAGCATGGGCACGCCGGCCGAGCAGAGGAGCGCGGCGTGCATGAGGCGGGTGCGGAGCACGTCCTCCGGCGCGGGGTCCGATCCGTCGGCGCCTTCGCGCACGGTGATGCGGTCGATCCACGCCATGTCGTCGTGGGACTGGGCGTAGCGCAGCCGCGCGGAGGGACGGATGCCGCAGCCGGCCACGTGATGCAGGAGGTCGGAGGCCCTCGCGTGGCCGCGCACGTAGGCGGGCAGGAACTCGCGGTAGGCGTCGTCCCAGCTGGTCCAGGTGGAGCCGTCGAGCTCGCGGGCGACGTGGCCGCGGAAGCTCCAGGGCTCGGCGATGAGGATCTTCTCCGGACGCTTGAAGCGCATGACCTCCTCGATTTCGCGCAGCAGCGGGGTGCCGAGCAGCTCGGCCAGGTCGAGCCTCACGCCGTCGCACCCGAGCGGGCCGGTCCAGTGCTCGATCGAGGCGACCGCCAGCCGGCGGAACATCGGCGCTTCGGCGCGGACGTCGTTGCCGCAGCCGCTCCAGTTGGTCAGACGGCCCGCGGCGTCGGTCCGGAAATAGTATTCACGGTCCACCGCGGCGAGGGGATTGGGGGAGCCGAAATGGTTGAGGACGAGGTCCATGATCACCGCGAGACCGGCGCGATGGCATACGCGGACGAGTTCCTTGAAGGCCTCGGCCGCCGCGGCTTCCGGGGAGCCGCCGGGAGCGTAGGCGGCGGCGGGCGCGAAAGCGGTGACCGGCATGTAACCCCAATGGTACTCCTCCTTGCCGCCGCGCTCATGGTCGGTGCAAGGCAGCAGCTCGAGCGCGTTGACGCCCAAGGAGCGGAGGTACGCCCCGTCCTCCCGGATCCAGGCGGCGAGCTCGGCGAAACCGGCGGCAGGCCCCGCATCGGCCAGGCCCAGCAGGTCACGCACGTGGACTTCGAGCAGCACGAGATCTTCAGGGGCCGGCGGAACGAAGCCGTCGTCCAGGTCCTCGAAATCGGACGGGGCGCTGACGACGCCGAGCCGGTCAGCCCCCGTCGAGACGAGCCGGCGCGCCCACGGGTCGAAGGTGGCCCGACCGTCGACGCTGACGACATAATCGGCCCCGGCGAGGTCCCGAGCCGTTTCGCCGACCCAGGCCCCCCTTCCCTCCGGCCTCAGCTCGAGATGGAGCGGCTGCACGATGGGACGGCCGAACACCGCGCCCGTGCTGGCCACGGAGACGGACTGGGCGCGCGGCGCGAAGACGCGGAAGACGGTGCGCCCCTCGGCCCCGATCGCGCCGAACGGCCCCGGCGGCTCGAGCACGTCCAGCGGATCGGGAGCCACGATGTCGGACAGCTCGAGGAGCTCGGGCGTCTCGAAGACCACGCGCGTGGGGGCCGCCGCCGAGTCGATGCCGGCGGCGCGGAAGCGGAACACGTGCCGGTCGGTCCGGAAGCGGCTGAGCGAGAGGTTGCGGTTTCCGAAGCCGTCACGGACCGCGTTGTCCGCGTCATGCGGAGGCTCCACCCACCTGCCGTCGGCGAGCCTGAACTTGAAGCAAGCCGCGTCGCCCCGGAGCACCCGGGCCAACGGGACGTCCAGCTGGAACCCGTCGCTTCCCTGGACGCAGACCGGACTCATCGTCCAGTTTGCCGCATCCTCGGAACCCCAGCCGTTGAAGTCGCCGGCCACCGTGACCGAGCCGGCGTCCGGACAGAGGGCGCGCCAGAGGAAGAAGTGGACCACGCCCTCCGAGATCCAATGGCCGGCGCGCAACGCCCAGGCGGCCGGGTGGGCGCGCTCCAGCGAGACGATCCTGGCCGGAGGACTGAGCGTGAGCGGCGGCGCTCCGCCGCCCGACCAGTCGGACGAGAGCGCCACGATTCCGACGCTCGGTCCTTCCCAACGGGCGCTGGCGAGCTGACGCGACATGCGCGTCGATTGGAAAGGAGCCGTCGGCTTTGGCGAGCAAAAGCGGGCTTCCCTCCGGGCCCCGGCCCTCACACGATGCGAGCGTGGAAATCAGCGTACTGGTCAGCGACTGGCAAGGTCACCGCCTGCTCGATTCAGGCGACGGCGCGAAGCTCGAGGAAGTGGGCGGGGTCCGCCTCATCCGCAGCGAGCCCAAGGCGTGGTGGAGCCGCTCCCTGCCCGCGGCGGAATGGCAGCGCGCCGCCGCCGAGCACGAGGAGGGCGGCCGCGAAGGCCGCTGGCGTCTCAAGGGCGCCTGCCCCAAGGAGTGGGAGACCCGCTACGGCGACCTCCGTCTCACGCTGCGGTTCATGGACAACTCGAAGCAGTTCGGAGTCTTCGCCGAGCAGTCCCCCCACTGGGAATGGCTGGCCCGTCAGCGTCCGGCGCCCGGGCAACGCCCCCGTCTCCTGAATCTCTTCGGCTACACCGGCGCGGCCTCCCTCGTCGCCGCCAAGGCGGGATGGTCCGTCACCCACGTCGACGCCTCCAAGCCGGCGGTGGCCTGGGGCCGACGCAACCAGGAGCTCTCGGGGATGGCCGAGGCGCCCATCCGCTGGATCATCGAGGACGCGCCGACGTTCGTCCGGCGCGAGGTGAAGCGCGGCAACAAATATGAGGCCGTGCTGCTCGACCCTCCCGCCTTCGGCCGGGGTCCGGGCGGCGAGTTCTGGAAAGTCGAACGCGACCTCGCGCCCCTCCTGCGGGCGTGCCGCGAGCTGCTCTCGCCGGAAGCCAGGTTCGTGATCCTGACGGTGTACACGATCGACGCCTCCTCCATCCTCTGCCGCAATCTGCTCGAGGACATGACGCGGGGCCTGCGAGGCAGGGTGGACATCGGCGAACTCGCGCTGAAGCAGGAATCGGGCGGACGTCTGCTCCCCCTTTCCCTCTGGGGACGCTGGCAGTCCGGCGGCGCGGCCTGAGCCGTTTAAGGTTCCAAAGGGTAGCCGGGGCGTACTACTCTGGACGGGAGTGAGCCTGACTCCCGACCTAGAGACCTTCCGCCGACTGGCCGGGCATTCCGACCTGGTTCCGGTATGCCTCGACCTGATGGCCGACCTGGAGACGCCCGTCTCGGTCTACGCCCGGCTGAGGTCTCTGGGACCCTCCTTCCTTTTCGAATCGGTCACGGGCGGCGAGCATATCGGCCGCTACAGCTTCTGCGGAGCGGCCCCGGCGATGACCCTCACGGCCTGGGAGGACCGCACCGTGATCACCCGGCGGGACGGAAGCACCGAGACCGTGCCCACCCCTGCCGATCCGCTGACGCTGGTGAAGTCCCAGCTGGCCGGGCTCAAGGCCGCCAAAGTCCCGGGGCTGCCCCCCTTTGTCGGCGGCATGGTCGGAATGGTCGGCTACGAGTACGTCCACCGCGTGGAACCCACCGTGCCGCGGCCGACGACCGACCCCACGCGCAGCCCGATCCTGCATTTCATGCTGGTCGACAGGGTCGTGGCCTTCGACAACGCGCGCCAGACGCTCCGGCTCATCGTCAACGCCAGGATCCCCTCTCCGGACAAGGCGGATGAAGCCTGGGCCTCCGCCTGCAAGGAACTGGAGTCGCTCCGGGCCGTCGTGACGGGGCCCCGTGCCGCCCCGGCGGCGGAGCTGCCCGCCCTGGCGGGCTTCGCCCAAGGCAAGGGCAACGTCGACCAGGAGGCCTTCGAAGCGGCCGTGCGCCGGACTCAGGAATACGTCCGGGCCGGAGACTGCGTGCAGGTGGTGCTGTCGCGCCGCATCGACGTGCCGTTCCAAGGCGATCCGCTCGACCTCTACCGGGTGCTCCGGCACGTCAATCCCTCGCCCTACATGTTCGCCCTCGAGACGGGCGGCGGCTTCGACATGGTCGGCGCCTCCCCGGAGGTGAACGTGCGCCTCACGGGACGGCGCTGCGAGATCCGGCCGATCGCGGGCACGCGGCCGCGCGGCGCCGATGAGGCCGCGGACCGGCGGCTCGAGACGGAACTGCTGGCCGATCCGAAGGAGCGCTCGGAGCACCTCATGCTCGTCGACCTCGCCCGCAACGACCTCGGCCGGGTCTGCGTCCCCGGGAGCGTCACCGTGCCGGACTACGCCGTCGTCGAGCGCTATTCGCACGTGATGCACATCGTCTCGCAGGTCGAAGGCGAACTCGCCGAAGGTCGCGACGCCTTCGACCTGTTCCGCGCGACCTTCCCGGCGGGCACCCTTTCGGGCGCGCCCAAGGTGAGGGCCATGCAGGTCATCTCCGAACTCGAGCGTGAACGGCGCGGCGCCTACGGCGGGGCCGTGGGCTACTTCGGTTTCGACGGCGGCCATGACTCCTGCATCGTCATCCGCACCGCCTCGCTGCGCGCAGGAGTGGCCAGCGTGCAGGCGGGAGCGGGCATCGTGGCCGACTCCGTCCCCGCCTCGGAGTTCGAGGAGACGGTGAACAAGTCCAAGGGCGTCCTGCGCGCCCTCGGCCTCGCCTCCAAACTCCGCTCCTGAACCTTGGCCAAGCGCCCTTCCAAGAAACCCAAGGCGCAGCCCCCGGCTTCCGCCCCGGCCGCTCCGCCGGCGTCCGCTCCCGCGGAGGACGTCACCGAACCCGGCCTGCCCTTCGACCAGCTGCATCCCGAGGAGCGTTCCCCGCTGAGGACCTATCTGGATCAGATCGGCAAGACCCCGCTGCTCACCCTGGAGGAGGAGACGGCGCTCGCGAAAAAAGTGCTCAAGGGGGACGAGGCCGCGCGGCAGCGCATGATCCAGTCCAACCTTCGCCTCGTGGTGCGCATCGCGAAGGACTATGACGGCTTCGGACTGCCGCTGATGGACCTGATCAGCGAGGGCAACTTCGGCCTCATCAAGGCCGTGGAGCGCTTCGACCCGGACAAGGGCGGCAAGCTCAGCACCTACGCCGCCTGGTGGATCAAGCAGGCGATCAAGCGCGCCCTGGCCACCAGCGGCAAGACCATCCGCCTGCCGGTGCACATGGTGGACCGGATCTCCCAGATGCGCCGCGTCACGGCGCAGCTCGCCGCGGAACTGGGAAGGGAGCCGCACAACGAGGAGATCGCGGAGGCGATGCAGATACCGCTTTCCAAAGTCGTGCACATGAAGGCCGTGGCCAACCGGGCGGCCTCCCTCGACCAGCCGGTCGGCGAGGAAGGGGACGCCACGCTCGGCGACCTGGTCCGGGACGAGAGCGAGCGCACGCCCTTCGAGACCCTGCGCGGCAAATCCGATTCCGGCGAGCTGATGGACCTGCTCTCCCATCTCGACGCCCGGGAACGGGAAGTGCTGGTGCGACGCTTCGGTCTCGACGGCGAAAGTCCCCTGACCCTCGAGGAAGTGGGGGCCGCCTTCAAACTCACCCGCGAGCGGGTACGGCAGCTCCAGCAGTCCGCCCTCATGCGCCTCAGGCGCGTCATGACCGAAAGACAGAAGATGCTTTCCCCCGAGGACGTGCAGCGCAACCGCATGGCCGAGGCCCGCTCGGAGGTCCTCCGGGAATTCTTCCGCTCCAAGGGATACCGCGAAGAAGGCCCCGCCGACCGCAAGGGCCTCTGATGCTTTCCGTCGGGCTCTGACGAAGTTCGGACGCAGGGGAGTCCGTTTTCCTACACCGGCCGGGGCGTACGGCTGCTGGCAGAGCTCCTGCTTGAAATGAGGCATGCTCCTCGACGATTACCGTCCGGCCGACCTTTTCGACGAACTGGTCGACTCCCAGGGGGCCGTCCGGCCTTACTACCGCGGCCTGGCGGAGCGGCTGCGCGGACTCCACCAGGATGAGCTCGGCCAGAAGCTTCGCAGCCTCGAACTGCTCTTCATGAAACAGGGGGTGACTTTCACCGTCTACGGGGATGAACGCGGGACGGAACGGGTGTTCCCCTTCGATCCTTTCCCGAGGGTCATTCCGGCGGCCGAGTGGGAGAGGATCGAGGCGGGCCTGATTCAGCGGATCACGGCCCTCAATCTGTTCCTTTACGACGTCTACCACGCCCAGAAGATCATCAAGGACGGGATCATCCCCAAGGAGGTGGTTTTTGGCGCCCGGCACTTCCGACCGGAATTCGTGGGGGCATCGGTCCCCAAGGACGCCTACGTGCACGTCTGCGGCACGGACCTGATCCGGGACCGCGACGGACGCTACCTAGTGCTGGAGGACAATGGACGATGCCCTTCCGGAGTCTCCTACGTGCTGGAGAACCGCTCCGCCATGAAACGGGTCTTCCCGGGCCTCTTCGGCGCCGGAGCGGTGCGCCCGGTGGACACCTACCCTGCGGACCTGCTGGCCACGCTGCGCAACGTCGCCCCCCGCGGCAATCCCGACCCCAACGTGGTGCT
>CAIOPO010000126.1 GCA_903860195.1 uncultured Opitutia bacterium
GAGCTCAGTCAGCCAGCCTTTGCCGGTGGCGGACCTTCCGGTCTCGTATCGCAGGGCAGGTCCGTACAGCAGTCCGGATTCGCCGTAGTAGTCGAGGACCGGCCCGAGCCAGAGATGGTCGCTCTGCTTGGTGAGCACGGTGGAACGGATGAACCGTCCCTGCACGTCGTTCGTGCCGGTGCGCAGGTAGACGTCGTAAGGGAATTCACGGTAGCCTTTCTGCGAGTATCCGGGGAGGTGCGCGAAGGGGAGCCCGGCCACATGGCCCGTCGCGGATCCCAGGCTGGCCCGGTCGGTCTTGGCCACGTAATCGAGCTCCTGCACTTTGAGGTGCATGCCGTCCGGGTGGGGCTCATTGAACCAGGCGCGGAGTCCGCGCATGGACCGGTCCTGTCCGCGGATCGTCAGCTCGTCGGCCGTGAAATGCACCGGCGCGCGACCGAAGCGCACCTTGCTCGCGACGATCAGGTCCTGACGGCGGTCGAGGTCGATGGATTCGCAGAAGATGCGCACTTCGCCGCCCGAGTAAGTGACGTCGCCCTCGGCGTGGATGAGCCCCTTGGCGAGGTCGGCCCTGACCGTCTTGGCCCAGAGGGTGGTCGTGCCGGACCGGACGACGGCGTTCCGGACGGTGAGCACCCGGCCGTTTTCCGAATAGACCGGGTCGTCTCCCTCGATGTTGGGGGCTCCCGGAAGGGGTATGGCCTGGCCACGGGCAAGGGCTGCCACGAGGAGGGCGGCGGCAAGGGGCCAGAGGCGTCTTCCGGGCATCCACCGAGCGTTGCTGGTCCTGCCTTTGCCACAAGTTTTTTTCGGGCAATGAGCGCTTGCGGGCGCGCCGCTGGCGTGGAATCTCCCCGCATGCTTCTCCGTCCCGCGGAACTGGCCGGCCTGGCCGAGGGCACGGAGGCAGACCCTCACCGTCTTCTCGGGCTGCACAGGTCTCCGAAGGGAGGTTCAGTGGTCCGGGCCCTGCTTCCCGGAGCCACCGGCTGTGAGCTGGTTCGCCCTGGACAACCGCCGGTCAGGATGGACCGCCTCTTGGACTCCGACGTCTTCGAGGTCGCCCTGTCCTTGCCGCCGCCCTTCGCCTATTCTTTCAGGGCGCTTTACCCCGAGGGAGTCCGTCATGAGGTCCAGGACCCTTACCGTTTCCTGCCCACGGTCTCCGAGGAGCACCTCTACCTGATCGGCAAGGGCGACGACCACGGCGTCCATCATCGCCTTGGCTCCCATCTGCGTGAGATGGACGGCGTCCCCGGCGTCGCCTTCGCGGTCTGGGCCCCCAGTGCGCGCCGGGTCTCCGTGGTCGGAGACCACAATTACTGGAACGGCCGCGTCCATCCCATGCGGCGCCTCGGCGCCTCCGGCGTCTGGGAACTGTTCATTCCCGGTCTGCGGGAGGGCGCGCGCTACAAGTTCGAGGTCGTCGGTCCTCATGACCCGACTCCTTTCCTCAAGACCGACCCTTATGCGCTCCATTTCGAGCCGGCCCCCAATCACGCCGCCATCGTGACGGACCTGTCGGGCTTCGTCTGGTCCGATGCGGAATGGATGGCCGCGCGCGCCCGCGGCGACCTGCGTCGCCGGCCGATGTCGGTCTACGAGGTCCATCTCGGTTCCTGGCGGCGCGTCCCCGAGGAGGGCGGCCGGACGCTCGGCTATCGCGAGCTCGGCGAGCAGCTTGCCGATTACTGCCGCCGGATGGGGTTCACCCACGTGGAGCTGATGCCTCCGACGGAACATCCTTTCGACGGCTCCTGGGGCTATCAGGTCACCGGCTTCTTCGCGCCGACGCAGCGTTTCGGATCCCCGCTGGACTTCATGACGATGGTCGACGCGCTCCATCGCGCCGGCGTCGGCGTGATCATCGACTGGGTGCCGGCCCACTTCCCGCGCGACTTCTTCGCGCTGGCCCGCTTCGACGGCACGCATCTCTACGAGCACGCCGACCCGCGCCTCGGCGAGCACCAGGACTGGGGCACCCTGATCTTCAACTACGGACGGCACGAGGTGAGGGGCTTCCTCACGGCCTCGGCGCTGTCCTGGCTGGACCGGTTCCATGTGGACGGCCTGCGCGTGGACGCGGTCGCCTCGATGCTCTACCTCGACTATTCCCGCAAGGCGGGGGAGTGGATACCCAACCGCCACGGCGGCCGTGAGAACATCGAGGCGATCGAGTTCCTCCGGCACGTGAACTCCCTGGTGCACCTCTATCACCCCGGGGTGGTGACGGTGGCGGAGGAGTCGACGTCCTTCGCGGGCGTCACGCGTTCGGTGGCCGACGGCGGCCTGGGCTTCGACTTCAAATGGAACATGGGCTGGATGCACGACACGCTCCATTACTTCCGCCAGGACCCCCTCTTCCGCAGGCATCACCACGACAAGCTCACGTTCGGGATGCTCTACCAGTGGTCGGAATCCTTCATGCAGGCGTTCTCCCATGACGAAGTGGTCCATGGGAAGGGCTCGCTGATCAACAAGATGGGCGGCGCCGACGACCGCCGCAAGGCCGCCGACCTGCGCTGTCTGCTGGCCCTGCAGTGGGCCTGGCCGGGCAAGAAGACCCTCTTCATGGGCTGCGAGTTCGGCCAGTTCGCGGAGTGGAAGCACGACCAGTCGCTGGACTGGCATCTGCTTGAATCCCCGCTGCATGCCGGCCTGCAGCGGCTGGTGGCCGACCTCAACCGGCTTTATGCCGGAGACGCCGCCATCGCGGCCGAAGACGCGGGTTCGGGAGGATTCTCCTGGATCGAGGCCGATGACCGTGAGAACAGCGTGCTGGCCTTCGAGCGCCGGGGGCAAGGCAGCGCCTGGGTCGTCGTGGGCAACTTCACGCCGGTGGAGCGCACTTACCGGCTCGGAGTGCCGGCCTCGGGCCGATGGGACGAGGCGATCAACACCGATTCCGCGCACTACGCCGGAAGCGGCCTCGGCAATCTGGGAGGCGTGGAGTCGGAGCCGGTCCCGGCGCACGGACGTGCGCATTCCATCGAGGTCCGGCTGCCCGGGCTCTCGGTCCTGGTGTTCCGTCATCCTGCGCGCGTCCCTTCCGTGCCGCCGGCCGCTTCCGTCACGGCCGCCCCGGCGCCCGTCAGGAAGCGGTCCGCCCGCCGCCGATGAGCCGGAGGTCGGAGGTCTTCCGTGAGCGCTTGGCGGGAGAGCCGGGCAATCCGTTCTTCCGTTTCTCGCTCGGCCAGGCCCTGCTTGCGGAGGGTGAGCCGGCCGAGGCCGTCGAACACCTCGGTCTGGCCGCCGAAGCCAAGTCCGACTGGATGGCGCCCCGCATCCTGCTGGGCAAGGCCCTGCTCGCCGTCGGCCGCAAGGACGCGGCGCGCAGCGCGCTGGAGGGAGCGCTGCGTCTGGCGGTGTCGCAGGGACACGAGGAGCCCGAAGCCGAGCTCCGGGGCATCCTCGCCGGACTCTGATCAGTCGACCCGTTCCAGCATCACGCGGCGCAGGTCCATCACGGCGGCTTTCGCTTTCTTCACCGGCCGCACCTTCAGCGTGTTCTCCCCGGCATTCAGCGCCAGGGTGCCGACCTCGCGGGGCACGAATCTCTGGAAATGGCCGGTCTCCTCGACCGTGAACTCGAGCGAGGACGCCCCGCAGTCGAGGGCGACGACCGATCCGCCCTGGCCTTTGCCGCAACCCTGCAGGACCTTCACCTTGTAGGTGCCGGCCCGGGGCGCACTGAAGGTCCACGCGGCGGTGTCGGCGGCGTTCACCCAGAAGCCGAGCGTGTCCTTGTTGGCCGGATCTTCATATTTCAGCTTCTCGCCGGCAACCTTGGCGTCCCGCGCCTCAAGGTGGATGAGCGTGTTGGAACCTTCCTTCGAGCCGTCGTCCATCGCGCGGCGCCAGTCGGCGAGGATCGGGCGCATCGACTCCGACTTGGGCAGGGCGGCGAGACGCGTGACGTCGGTCCGTACGAAGCAGTTCTCCCAGGCCGCGCGGTTGAAGTCCGGATTGGCGCGCATCCCCTCGGCGCCGACCGAGCGGCGCCAGGCCTCGAGCTTGCCGCGCAGGGCCGCGACGCGCGCCGGCTCCTGGGCGGCCAGGTCGCGGGCCTCCGAGGGGTCCTGGGAGAGGTCGAAGAGCTCCAGTGACCCGTCCTCATAGTGCTCGATGAGCTTCCAGTTGCCCTCGCGCACGACTCCGCCCGGCCGTCCGCCCTGGTTCATGTAGTGAGGCTGGTGCCAGAAGAGCGGCCGAGAAAGTGCCTTGCGGTCGAAGAGCACCGGGGAGAGGTCATGGAAGTCGTTCACCTCCGGGGCGTTGACGCCCGTCAGCGAGCAGATGGTGGGCACCAGGTCGCCCAGGACCACCGGTTCGGCGATTTCACCGGGCGTCAGGCGGGCAGGGTAGCGGATGATGAGCGGCGTGCGTATTCCGCCCTCATAGAGGAAGCCTTTGCCGGCACGGGAGGGCGCGTTGTAGGTCGGCGGCGACTCCTTCAGCTCGGAGATGTGCACGCCGCCGTTGTCCGAGGCGAAGGCCACGAGGGTGTTCTTCGCCAGGCCGTTGCGCTCCAGCGCCCCGAGGATGCGGCCGCAGGCCGTGTCGAGCGATTCGATGAGGGCCGCGTAAGTGGGGTGGAACGCGTCGGCCTTGGCGGCGACGGACTTGGCCGGCGCGAAGAGCGGAATGTGCGGGTTGTCGAACGCGATGTAGAGCAGGAAGGGCTTGTCCTTGTTGCGCTCGATGAACTTCACCCCGTAGTCGGCCTGGGCGAGCTCGCCCTTGCCGCCCTGCGGGGATTCCGCGCCGGCATTCGCCTTGCCCGGGAAGTATTCGTCAAATCCGCGGTCGGTCGGCTGATGGCCCTTGCCTCCCAGATGCCACTTGCCGACGGCGGCGGTGGCGTAGCCCTTCGGCTTGAGCAGTTCGGCCAGCGTCTTCGCCTCGGCGGGCAGCTGCAGGTTGATCTTCGCCGCGAGCAGGCGGTGCGACGCGCGGTCCGAACGGCCGTTGAGGAAGGTCGTGATCTTCAGCCGGGCGGGACTCTGCCCGGTCATGATCGCGGCCCGCGAGGGCGAGCATACCGAAGCCGCCGCATAGGCCTGCGTGAAGCGCGCGCCTTCGGCGGCCAGTCGGTCGAGGTTGGGCGTGCGCTGGTCCTTGCGGCCGAAGCAGCCGAGGTCGTTGATGCCCAGGTCGTCGGCGAAGAGGATGACGACGTTGGGCTGGGTCTGCTGACCGGACAGGGAGGCGCACAGGGTGAGTGCGGCGGCGAGCAGGCCGAGGAGAGGGCGGGGCATACGGTCTTTTTAGCGTCTCGGCGTTTTGTGCAAAGGGCAAAACCCGGTTCGATGGCCCGTCATGGACGCTCATTTGCTGAAGGCCGCCCTCGCCTGCGTCGACGTCGCGATGGCCGCGGTTTCCTGGCTGATCCTGCTGTGCACTTATCCCGATTTCGCACGTTGGCGGAAGGAGGGGTTCGCCGAGGCCCATGAGCAGTACGCCCAGCGGGTGGGCCGGGTCGTCGGTCCTTTGCTCATCCTCCAGATGGCGGGGCACCTCGCCGACGCCGTTCGCCAGGGAGGTCCCGGCCCCGGCGTGGCCCTGGTCGTCGCAGTCTGGGGCCTGACCGCGTTCTGGTCGGTGCCCTGTCACCGTCGACTCCAGGCGGAGGGGCCGGACTCGCCGGCGCTGGCCGGACTCATCCGTTCACACCGTTGGCGGACCCTGCTCTGGACTCTTCTGGCGTGCGGCTCCGCGTGGCGGGCGCTGCGTTGAATTTCCGGTCCGGTCATTCGACGTTTGTCATACGGTTCGATGGGCGTTGACTGACCGTCGCCGGCCGCGCCCCTTGCGGCCCAGCATGCCGCCGTTCATCCGCAGCCGTCTCCTTCCGGGCATCTTCTTGCTGATGCGCACGGCCGGTCCTGTCCTTGCCGCGGAGGCGGCCAGGATCGAGTCGCGTTCCTATTCCACCCGCCCGGATCCTGATCCGCCGGCCTACGTCAAGCCGGGCTCCGTCGACCCGGACGGAAACTTCGATTTCGGCCTGGATTACCGCTGGCGGTTCGAGGCGCGTGACGACGATCTTCGGCGGGCCGCCGCGGGCTCTGACTCCCCCCAGCTTCATCGCCTGAGGGCCTACTTCGGACTCAAGGAGGTCCTCGATCCCTTCAGGTTCGCCCTGGAAATTCAGGATTCCCGCAAATCGGCCGGCGCTTATCCGGTCGACGGTCGAGACGTCAATGAGACGGAAATCATCCGCGGCTACGTCGAGCTGCGTGGCCCCGGCGTCTCCGGCGCGCGTTACGGCATCCATAACTTCGAGTTCCTGGACCGCCGCCTCATCGGCAACAATCAGTGGCGGAACACCGCCAACACCTTCGACGGACTGCATGCCTACGCCGAGGGCAGGGACTCCGTCTGGCGCGCCGACCTCCTCTCCGTGCGACCGCTCGAGCGTCTGCCGGCAGAGCAGGATGAGCCGGTGGCCGGACAGAGGCTGCATGCGCTCATCGGTCAGTTCCGTCCGCCTTCGCTGCCCACGGCCGTGATCCAGCCTTACTGGCTCAGGCTCGTCGATGATTCCCGTCCCGGAGGCAGGAGGGTCGACTCGCCGGGCGTGCGCGCCTACGGTGACATCAGCGGGACCGATTGGGATTACGATCTCTCGTTCACTTTGCAGCGCGGTCATGACGGGGCGTCGTCGGTCCGTGCGCATGCCTTCACCGCCGAGGCCGGCTGGCGCGCCCGGGACTCGTGGGACTCCCGCATCGGACTTTTCTTCGGATGCGCGACCGGTGACGACAATCCCGCGGATTCGCATTCCGGACGGTTCGAAAAGTTCTTCGGCTTCGGACGCCCATGGTCCGCGAGCGACTACGTGGTCAATGAGAACATCCTCACTCCCAAGCTGCGTTGGGAGGCACGTCCGTCCGCCGCCTTGCGGTTCGACCTCGGCTGGTCCTCCTACTGGCTCGAATCGGCGGCCGACAGGTTCTACGGCGGCGGACTCCAGGACGCCACCGGCGCTTCTGGATCTCACCTGGGGGATGAAATCGATTTTCGGCTGCGTTGGACTCCTGATGCCAGAATCCAGGTCACGTTCGGCTATTCCCATTTCATGTGCGGTGAGTTCGTCCGAAGGCAGACCGGCCGACAGGACACGGATTTCACCTACCTGGAGCTCCAATTGTCGGCTTTTTGACCCCAAAAGAGTCTTGCCAAAGGGTAGGACTTAACATTTAATCCTTACTAATCTTATCAACTTTAAAGACCTATCCCGTGCGGTCCCTTTACTTCCATGTCCTTTTTATGGCCTTTCTGGGTCTGGAGGGTCGTGCCTCGGACAGGCCTTTGAAGGTCGGGTTTTTCCCTAATCTCACCCATTCTCCGGCCATTGCCGCCCGGCAGATGGAGCGGGAGGGGGTCAATTGGTATGGGAGCCGCCCCGCACCCGTGCTGGTCGAATGGCGGGCTTTCAACGCCGGGCCGTCCGCCGTCGAGGCCTTGCTTACGGGCGCGGTCGACATCGTCTACGTCGGCGCTTCACCTTTGATCAATGGTCACGTCCGCACGGCCGGCCGGATGTTGCGCGTCCTCACCCCGGTCGCATCCGGGGGCAACGCTCTGGTCGTCAGGTCCGGTCTTTCCCTCCGATCTGCTGAGGACTTCAGGAATCGACGTCTTGCGTCTCCGCAGCTGGGCAACACCCAGGACGTTTCCGCCCGCGCTTGGCTGCGTGCCGGCGGGCTGGACGTCAGACTGTCGGGCGGAGACGCCCAGGTCATACCCGTCGCGAATCCTGAGATGATGTTGCTCTTCAAGCGGGGGCAGATCGATGCCGCCTGGACGGTCGAACCCTGGGTCTCGCGACTGACTTCTGAATTCGGCGGAACGGTGATTGCCGAGGATGCCGAAGCGATCGTGACCGTGCTGGCCTGCTCGGCCCAGGTCATCGCCGAGCGGGGCGAGGAAGTGCGTTCCTTCGTCCGTTCGCACTGGGCGTTGCGCGACCGCCTGCTCGCCGATCCGGCCCTCCACCGCAGGCTCATCTCCGCCGGCCTTGCGGCCGAGACGCGCTCCGCCGCGCTTTCCCCTGAACTGCTGGAGAAGTCCCTCGGGCGCCTGAAGCTCGACGGCCCCGAGGAGCTCGCCGTGCGCCGTGCCCGGCTTGAGGTCGCGCTCGGACGCTCCATGCATGACGCCGTCTCCGCCGGGCTCCTGAGGGAGGCGTTCCCGGTCGCCCCGCTCCTTTCCGCGCTGCAGGAGGAGCCTCAGAACCGCTGACCATGGACGCTCCAGGATCCACGCCGGCCGCGCTCACCCTGCGGAAAGTCACCAAGCGCTTCGACGGAGCCTCCGGGCGTGTCACCGCGCTGGACGACATCTCGATCGACGTCCGCGAGGGCGAATTCCTCGTCCTCGTCGGTCCGTCGGGCTGCGGCAAGTCGACCCTCCTTTCGCTGCTCGCCGGCCTCGAGCTGCCCGACGAGGGGCAGATCCGCCTCGCCGGCGCGCCCGTGCGCGGGCCCGGCCGCGACCGGCTGGTGATGTTCCAGCAGGACGCGCTCTTCCCTTGGCTCAACGTCCTGGAGAACGTGATGTTCGGCCTGCGTCTCAAGCCTGACCTCACCGACTCCGAACGTGCCGAGTCGGCCCGCTACCATCTCCGGCTGGTCGGCCTGGGAGACAAGGAGAAGGCCCGTCCCCATGAGCTTTCCGGCGGCATGCGCCAGCGCGTGGCCCTGGCCCGTTCGCTCGCCCCGAACCCGCGCGTGCTGCTGATGGACGAGCCTTTCTCCGCGCTGGACGCCCTGACCCGCGACCAGCTTTACGGCGACCTTCAGGAGATCTTCACCAAGCGCCGCAAGACCATCGTGCTGGTCACCCACAACATCCGTGAAGCCGTCTGCCTCGGCGACCGCGTCGTCCTGCTTTCGCCTCACCCCGGACGCGTCCGCGAAGTGTTCGAGATCGACCTCCCACGTCCCCGCCGGATCAACGATCCCGCGCTGGCGGCCCTCGCCGCCAAGGTCACCGAATCGCTCGCCTCCCACCTGAAGAGCGGGTCCGCCGAATGAGACTCCCGCGTCCAGTCATCCCGCTGCTGCTGGCCGCCGCGCTGCTCGGAGGTTGGGAGTGGGCCGTCCGTTCCGGCCGGGCGGACGAACTGTTCTTCCCGTCCCCCTTGCATGTCCTCGAATGGGCCTGGCAGGGCCTGCTCAGCGGCGAACTGCTCTCCGCCACCTGGGTCACGGTGCGGCGTCTGGCCCTCGGCTTCCTCATCGGAGCCGTGCTCGGCGTGCCGCTCGGAGCGTTCTGCGCCCGCGTTCGGTGGATCAATGACTCCCTCGGTCTGGTCGCGCTCGGGCTCCAGACGCTGCCCTCGGTCTGCTGGGTGCCGCTGGCCCTCCTCTGGTTCGGTCCTGAGGAGTCGGCGGTGGTCTTCGTGGTCGTGATGGGCACGCTCTGGGCGGTCGTCGTGGCGGTCCGTGAATCCGTGCTCAACGTGGAGCCCCTCTACCTGCGGGCCGCGCAGACGATGGGTTCGGGCGGCGCGCATCTCTGGACCCACGTCATCCTGCCGGCCGCGCTGCCCGGAGTGGTCAGCGGCATGAAGCAGGGCTGGGCCTTCGCCTGGCGCTCGCTGATGGCGGCCGAGATCTTCGTCGTCATCCTTTCCGGCTTCGGCCTGGGGTCGTTGCTCCACGCCGGCCGTGAGCTCCTCCGCATGGACCAGGTGATGGGCGTGATGGGCGTGATCATGCTGGTGGGTTTCCTCGCCGATCTCGCCTTCTTCTCGCCGGTGGAGCGCTGGCTGCGCCGGTCGCGCGGTCTGGAGCGCTGAGGTCCCTTTACGGCTCGACCCACGCGGCGGGCGCCGCCACTTTCGGGGCATGTTCATCGACGAAGCCAAGGTCATCCTGCGCGCCGGCGACGGCGGCCACGGGTGCGTGAGCTTCCGTCGCGAGAAGTTCATCCCCAAGGGCGGTCCCGACGGCGGCAACGGCGGCAAGGGAGGCGACGTGGTCCTGCTCTGCGACCGCAACGAGGGCGACCTTGAGAGCTACCGCTGGCAGCCCCATCGCTCCGCCAAGAACGGCACGCCGGGCATGGGCCGGCAGTGCGCCGGACCGGACGGGGCCGACCTGATCCTCCGCGTGCCGCCCGGCACGCAGGTGCTGGAGGAGTCCACGGGCCGCCTGGTCGCCGAGGTCACCGAGCACGGCGAGAAGGTCATCCTCCTCGCCGGCGGCAAAGGCGGTCTGGGCAACATGAACTTCAAGAGCTCGGTCAACCAGGCGCCGCGACGCAGCACGCCCGGCTATCCGGGGGAGAAGGGCGAATACCGCCTGGTGCTCAAGACCATCGCGGACATCGGACTGGTCGGCTTCCCGAACGCGGGCAAGTCCACCCTGACCAACCTCATCACCGCCGCGCGTCCCAAGACGGCCCCCTATCCCTTCACGACGCTGCATGTGAACGTCGGGGTGATCGAGTATCCGGACCGTCACGGCCGCGTGGTGATGGCCGACATTCCGGGGCTGATCGAAGGCGCGCATGAGAACCGGGGCCTGGGACACCAGTTCCTCCGTCACATCGAACGCTGCTCGCTGCTGGTCTTCCTCATCGACATGGCCGGCGGGGACGGACGACGTCCGTGGGACGACTTCCGGGTGCTGGAGCGCGAGCTGCGGCTCTATTCCCCGGTCCTCGCCACGAAGCCCCGTCTCATCGTGGCCAACAAGATGGACCTGCCGGCCGCCGCCAGGAACCTCCAGGATTTCTCCCGCAAGGTGCCGACGCCGACGCTGGCCATCTCCTGTCACGACGGCGCCGGGCTCGAGGATTTCAAGGAGACCGTTTGGAAGGCCGTCCGCAAGGGCGTCCTGCCCGTCTCCGCTTCCTCCGCGCCTCAGGCCGGAGCCAACGGCGGACGCAAGTCCAAGGCGCGCAAGCCCGCGGCCCGCAAGGCGTCCAAGCCCGCCGCACGCAAGCGGTCATCAGGCGGCAAGGGCTCCCGGAAGAGGCCCGCGCGCAAGCCTTCGCGCAAGGTCCGCCGCCGCTGAGGTCTTATTTCGTCGCCGCCTTGAGCTCCTTGAACTTCAGGGACTCGGAGTTGAGGCAGTAGCGGAGGCCGGTCGGCGGAGGGCCGTCCTCGAAGACGTGTCCCAGATGGCCGTCGCAACGGGCGCACAGGATCTCGGTCCGCACCATCCCGTGGCTGCGGTCCTCGATGGTGGCCACGTTGTGCTTGGAGACCGGACGGAAGAAGCTCGGCCAGCCGGTGCCGGAGTTGAACTTCGAGTCCGAGGAGAAGAGGGGCAGATCGCAGCCGACGCAGTGGTAGGTGCCTTGCTTCTTGTTGTCGAGCAGGGTGCCGCAGAACGGACGCTCCGTGCCCTTGGCCCGCAGGATGCGGTAGGTCTCCGGCGGCAGCAGCGCCTCCCATTCGGCGTCAGTCTTCACGACCTTGTCCACCACGACCGCCTTGCCGACGCCGCCTTTGCCGTCATCGAGCGTGACGCGCACTTTGCCGGCGGGGACTTTTTCGTTCTCAGCTTCCACGGGCTTGGCGGGTTCCTTGGCGATGAGCGTGGCGGTGAGGAGGAGGGCGAAGGTCAGGGCGTGGCGCATGTCAGCTGAAGGATTTGCCGCAGCCGCAGGTGCTGGTGGCGTTGGGGTTGCGCACTTCGAAACCTTTGCCGTGCAGGCCGTCGTCGAAGTGGACGGTCGAGCCGTCGAGATAGGCATGGCTGGCGGGATCCACCAGCATGCGCACTCCCTGGCTCTCAAACTCCAGGTCGCCGTCCTTGCGCGAGTCGAAGGACATTCCGTATTCGAATCCGGAGCAACCCCCCGCCTCGATGAGGACGCGGAGCAGGGTGGAGGGGTCCTGTTTGGCGTGCAGGGCCCGGATCTGAACGGCGGCTTCGGGCGTGAGGTGAATCATGAGGTCATTTTTGCTAGCGGCCACGGGGAGTCAAGGGGCAGGGAATTGGGGTGGTCACCTTCCCGTCCCTTTGACATTCTGCGTGCCGCCCCACCTCCATGCCTGCCGTATTCCGCGCCCTGGCCCTTTCCGTCCCGCTGGCCTTCCTGTTCAACGCCCTTTTCTGGACGCTGGCATCGCTGGTGCTCTGGGAGTCCAGCCTGCTCAGCCTCAATCAGCTGCTCGGCCTTGAATACCTCGCGTTCGAGCAGCCCAAGGATCTCATCTGGCCTCTCGCGGTCTGGCTCTTGGCCTTCATCCAGTCCCTTCTGGTCATGGTGCCCGCGCCCGCTTCCTCAGGCGGGTCGTCCGCCGAGGCGCTGCTGCCGCGCGTCGTCGGCGCGGCCTTCCTGGGCGGTCTGCTCTTCGCCCTGCCGGCCTTCGCCCTGATCGACCTCGCCTACTTCCTGCCCTCGGTCGACCCCAAGAAGTTCGACCCCTCGGCCTGCCTCGCAGGATCCTTGGGTCTCTGGGCGGTCTCATGGGCCGTGTGGATTCCGGTCCTGCTGCATCGTTGCTCCAAGGAGGCCGACGCGCTGGAGCGTTTCGTCGCGCGCACGGTGAAGGGTTCGGTCGTCGGCCTGGCGCTGTGCCTGCCCTGGTATTTCGTCCTGCGCCGCAAGCAGGCCTGCCATTGCGCGCTCGGCACCTTCATCGCCCTGGCGGCCGGACTCTGGTCGCTGCTGCTCGTCGGCGGCCCGCTGATGCTGTTCCTTGCCCGTGAACGCAGGTTGCGCGCCTCGTTGCGCTGATCAGAGCTCGCAGCCCTGCTGCGTCTCGCGGGTGGGCCTGGCCACCAGCCCCCGGTAGGGCTCGTCGGCATAGGGTTCGTGCGCGTGCGGTCCCAGCAGGCGACGGTCGCAGCAGGCGAGAAGCTCCTCCAGCGTCACGCACCGACGCATCTCGTGCAGGAACGCGCCGTCCGCGTCCACGCCGAGGCCGACGAAGTTGAGGAACTTCTTGAGCCTGCCCGCGCGCTGCTCGCTGGACATGGCCAGGTCGCAGCATTCGTCCGCCAGGTCCTGCACGTAGGCGCGGACGTCTCCGAGGGTCGGGCGGAAAGGGGTCCGGCCGAGCTGCAGGTCGCGCCACTGGGCGAAGATCCAGGGGTTCCGGATGGCGTGCCGCCCCATCATCATGCCGTGGGCTCCGGTCTCGGCCAGCAGCCGCGAGGCCTTCGTCGCGCTGGCCACGTCGCCGTTGGCGATGACGGGGCAGGGAAGGGAACGTACGGCGTGGGCGATGGCGGAGTAGTCGACTTCCGACCAGTAGAGGCCCTTCACCGTGCGCCCGTGCACGGTGACGAGGTCGATCCGGTGGCGCGCCAGGACGGCCAGCAGCTCGTCGAAACGCTCCGTGCCGTCGAAGCCGATCCGCATCTTCACCGTGAACAGGCCCGGTATCTCCTGCCGCATCGCCCCCACGAGCTCGTCGACCTTCGCGGGGTCGCGCAGCAGGCCGCCGCCGACGTTCTTGCGGTAGACCTTGGGCGCGGGGCAGCCCATGTTGAGGTCGATGCCCGCGACGGGCAGCTTGAGCAGTTCCCGCACGGTGCGCAGCATGTGCGGGGTGTCCTCGCCGATGAGCTGGGCGAAGACCGGGCGCCCCGTCCCGTGGTTGACCACGGAGTCGACGATGTGCCGTTCGGGCGTGGAGCTCTCGTGAACCCGGAAATATTCCGTGACGAACCAGTCGGGAGCCCCCCGTCGCGCGATGACCCGCATGAAGGCGGTCGTGGTCACGTCCTGCATCGGCGCGAGGACCGACGGCCGCGTGCCCGCGGCGGAGGGCTGGGGCAGCGCGGCGTTCACGCCTGCTTGCGGAGCTTCGCCAGCTGGGACGACATGTCCTCGCAGGCGTCCAGCACGGGCCGGGCGATGAAGACCGGGCGCTTCGCCTTCACCGCCAGGACGAGGGCGTCGCTGGGCCGGGCGTCGACCTCCGCGATCTTGCGCGCCACGGGGCCGTCCTGCGCGACCAGGATGCGGGCGAAGAAGACGCCGTCCTTCACCGCCATGATCGCGACATGCGAGACCCCCGCGTCCAGTCCCAGCAGCAGGTGGAGCATGAGGTCGTGCGAGAGCGGCCGTTCCGAAAGCCGACCGGCCAGCGACGCCTGCAGGGCCTCGCCGACGGCCGGATCGACCTGGATGACGATCGTCTTCAGCGGCGTGACCAGGAAGACGGCGGTGCCCGTCTGGACGGGCACGACCTCGATGGCCTGCACGGGCACTGCCTCCTCGGCTTGCATGCCGCAGGATGGGAGGTTCCCCCTCGGTTCCGCAAGCCCGCTCCGGCGTGCCCCGTGGCGGGACCGTCCTGTGAACTTGCTGGAAGCGGACTCGGGGGCATTGTGTCCGGCGTGCACCCTTTCCTCGACGACGCCTTCCTCTTCGACTGGAGCCGCCTCCGCCCCGAACAGGTCGAGCCCGACCTCCGGGAGGCCCTGCGCCGCGCCCGGGCCGCGATCGACGCCTTCAAGGCGCTGCCCCCGGCGCGCCTGACCTACGATGAAGTCCTGCTCGGCTTCGAGCGCGCCACGCGCGAACTTTCCCGGGCCTGGGGGCTGGTCACCCATCTCGACGCCGTGATGAACTCCGAGCCCCTGCGCAAGGCGCACAACGCCCTGCTGCCCGAAGTCACCGCGTTCTTCACCTCCCTGACCCTCGACCCGCAGGTCTGGTCCGTCATCCGGGACTACTCCCGCACGCCGGAGGCGGCGGCGCTGACCGGCGTCCGCCGACGTTTCCTGGAGGAGACCGTGGCCGATTTCGTCGAGAACGGCGCCGACCTGCCGCCGGAACGCAAGGAGCGGCTGGCTGCGATCAACGCCGAGCTCGCGGCCCGCACGCAGAAGTATTCGGAGAACGTCCTGGATTCGACCAACGCTTGGGACCTGTTCGTCACCGACGCGTCGCGCCTGCGCGGCCTGCCGGAAAGTTCGCTCGCCTCGGCCCGGCAGTCCGCCACGGCCAAGGGCCGGCCGGAAGCCTGGCGTTTCACGCTGCACGCTCCGTCGGTCTTCCCGGTGCTGGAATACGCGGAGGACGACGCGCTCCGTCGCGAATGCTGGGAGGCGCTCGGTCAGGTGGGACTGAAGTCCCCTTGGGACAACACCGCGCTCGTCGGGGAAATCCTCGCGCTGCGTCACGAGAAGGCCCGTCTGCTCGGCAAGCAGCACTTCGCCGACTTCACCACGGCGCGGCGGATGGCCGGCAGCGGCGCCCGGGCGCTCGCCTTCATCGAGGACCTCGGCCGGCGGGTGCGCCCGCGCTTCCGTCAGGAGACGGAGGAGCTGGAATCCTTCCGCGCCGCCCGCACCGGGGAGACGAAGCGTCACCTGCATCCTTGGGAGTTCGCCCTCTGGTCCGAACGGATGCGCAAGGAGAGGCACGGCTTCGACGA
>CAIOPO010000127.1 GCA_903860195.1 uncultured Opitutia bacterium
AGGGCTAGGTATTGGTTGAACCGTTGAACGGTTGGCCAGTTGGCCGGTGGAGTACCAAAACTAGAGATTCAGAGGCCCAGAGGCTCGGAGGCTCAGAAAGTTGGTAGATCGGTTGGTCGGAGGGGACGGATTGCCAACGCCCCGGTAGGGTCGAGGACCCTTCCTCGACCGCTTGCCTTGATTCGGCCGACCAAGGGTGGTCGGCCCTACCGTGGGCGGACGGAGGTTGCAGGGTCAAAGGACGCGGCCCGTTGCTGTGCACGTGCGTCGGCGCACGGGGCCAAGGTGACACGTTGGCATGGGGAAATCCAAGAGCCCGCCCTACCGGGGGTTTGACTCCCGGTAGGGCTTGCCGCAGAAAAAACCCCATGCGAAACACCCCATCGCTTTTTCTGTCCATCTTGCTGCTCGGCCTGGCTACGGTCGCCGAAGCCGCCCGGGACCTGACGTTCTACCTCGTGTCGGACACGCACGTGGGGATGAACTACCGCAAGACCGTCCCGCCGTTCGGCCCGGACCAGTTCAACGCGCACGTCGCGAAGACCCTGGAGGTGCTCGCGCAGGTGCCGGGCACGGCCTGGCAGGAAGGGCCCGTGGCCGAGGCCATGAAGGGCAAGGGTCCGGTGCCCCGTCCGGCCGGCATGATCGTCGCCGGCGACCTCACCGAGGTCGGCAATGCGGCCGAATGGAAGGACTTCGACCGACTGTTCCCCTGGCAGGCGACCACTCCCGCCAAGTATCCGCTGTTCGCCATCGCGGGGAATCATGACGGCGGGCGCGACGGACCCGTGCGCAAGGGCCTGCGGGAGCGCAACCGTGAGATGCTCGCCGCCGGCTTGGTCCAGACGCTCTCCGAGGACGGCTTCCATTCCGCGTGGAACTGGCAGGGCGTGCACTTCATCAACGTGAACCTCTACGCGGGCGACGGCGCCAAGGAGGGCGCCAAGGAGACCTCGATGTGGAACCCGGAATCAGGACTGACCTTCCTCAAGGCGCGTCTGGCCAAGATTGCGCCGACGGAGCCGGTGGTGATCGCCCAGCATCTGGACTTCAGCGCCCGCAGCACCTGGTGGGACCAGCCGAAGCGCAAGGCGTTCTATGAGGCCATCAAGGGGCACAACGTCATCGCCCTGCTGCACGGCCACACGCACGACATCACCCGCCTGAAGTTCCCCGAGGACAAGGACTACGCCGACTGGGGCGGCGAGGGTCCGCGCTTCGACTGCTTCTCAGCCGGCGCGTTCAAGCCTGACGCCAAGGAAGGCAAGCCGTTCCCGGGTCCGCGGTATCCCTGCGAGTGCTACGTCTTCCGGATCGTCGATGACACCTTCGTCGCCGCGCACTACACCGCCGAGCCCGGAGGCTGGAACACCAGCAAGCACGCTCCGCAGCTGACCTTCGTGAAGAAGATTGGAAAATAAGGGGGCATGGGGGCACGGGGACACGCGGGCAAGGGGAGATAGGGACAGGGACAGGGCTAGGGACGGGGATAGGTAGGGTCGACCATCCCTTGGTCGGCCGAATCAAGGTATGCGGTCGAGGAAGGGTCCTCGACCCTACCAGGGGCGTTGGCAATCCATCGCCTCCGGCCAACTGGCCAACCGTTCAACGATTTCCCTACCTGGCCCTAGCCCTAGCCCTAGCCCCAGCCCTATCTCCCTCTCAGTTCCCTCTCTTCCACACCTTCCCGTCGGAGGTGACGAGGACGACGTCGAGCCGCTCGCGTTCGGCGATCCGCTTGGCCTTCTCGAATCCCGCCGCCATCAGCGCCGTGGACCAGCCGTCGGCGAGGACGCAGTTGGGGGCGTAGACGGCGGCCATCTCAAGCGTGGGCGTCACGGGCTTGCCCGTGCGCGGGGAAAGGATGTGGTTCGCCTCGCGTCCCTCGAGCTTGCGACGCGCACGGTAGAGCCCGGACACGGCGAGGGCGCGGTCCTTCAGCTCGGGAGTGTCGAGCTGGCGTCCGGGGTTCATCGGGTCCTCGAGGCCGACGCGCCAGGCGCCCGCGGCGAGCAGCTCGCCCCCCACCTCGATGAGATACTCGTCGTGGCCTTCCGCCTTGAGAATCTGCGCGAGACGGTCGGCGGCGTGGCCCTGCAGGAGGGAGCCGAGGTCGAGGGCCGTGCGCGGATGACGCTTGGCGATCGTCAGGGCGCCGGCGTCGGTGACGAGATTCTTCCAGCCGACCGCCGGGAGCGCCGCCGCGATCTCCTCGTCCGTCGGCGCCTTGGGCCGCTTGCCCGAGGGTCCGTAGCCCCAGAGGTCAAGGAGCGGGGCCACGGTGAGGTCGTAGTCGCCTTCGGTGGCTTCGCCGAGCCGCCGTCCGAGCAGCACCAGCTGCATGAGCTCGTCCGTCACGCCGAAGGGGCGGTCCGTGTCGCGTGAGTTGAAGTCGTAGGTCCCTGAGGAATCCCGCCAGTGGGAGAGCGAGAACTCCACGCGGTTGGCCTCCGCCTCCAGCTCGCGCTTGATCAGGTCAGCGTCGAAACCTTCGCCGCGCACCTTCACCGTCCAAGTCGTGCCGAAGGCCGCGCCGTGAATTTCCGTGACCGCGGGCGGCGGAGGTTCCGGCAGGGCCGCCTCGGGTTTCGCCAGGACGAACACGCCGCCCGCCGCCAGCAGGGCGAGCGCC
Source organism: uncultured Opitutia bacterium (assembly GCA_903860195.1). Classification (GTDB taxonomy): domain Bacteria; phylum Verrucomicrobiota; class Verrucomicrobiia; order Opitutales; family UBA953; genus UBA953. Next base: position 2,633 of record CAIOPO010000127.1, read on the forward strand.
ACTCCGTCTCGCCGCGTCAGACCTTCATCGGAGGACGTCGTGCGCACGAACTTGAGGAGCGCGCCGGTCGGGCAGCCGTATTTGCAATAAGCCTGAGGGATGAAGACCGAAGCGATGAGCCCGACCACGGCCAGCCCGAGCGGGATGCTGGCCGAAACCCCCAGTATCCAGGCGTCGAAGGGCTCGACCCGGTTGAGGTCGAAGGAGGGCAGGGCCAGGGCGGTCAGAAAGGCCCCTGCCAGGCTCCAGGAGGGCAGTTTGGACAGCCAGGAGTGGGTCGGGCCGCTCAGGGGCCGGTGGAGGCCTCTGAACCGCCCCAGCAGCTCCTGGGCGGCCCCATGGGGGCAGACATGGTGGCAATAGAGCTGCTTCCGGGTGGCCCAAGGGGCCAGGAGCGCGACAGCCCCGAGAATCACCAGTTCGGGGGCCGCCTTCCAGGGCAGGCCGTGTCTGGCCCAGCCGGAGAAGAGCCCAAGGGAGACCAGCTGGCCGAGCCAGAGCCCGGTGCCGCCGACGAGGAAGAGCTGCCAGACCAAGCGGACCTTGGGATTGCCGTGCAGCGGCGTGAAGGCCATCGCCAGGGCGCCCAGCAGCAGCAGCCCCGCCGCGGCGCGGCGCAGCCAGGATTCCCGCTCATCCTCCGCCGCGGCCGCGGCCCGGCGATCATCGGCGAACCGGCGGCGCATCCCTTCCGCGACGGCGAAGCTCGTCATCGTCGCCCCGGCCACGCCTTCGAGTCCGGCCCGGTTGAAGTCGAGCGCGGCCCATTCCTCGACGTTCCAGCGCGTGAGCGAGGCGAGGTAGGCCGGATCCTCTTTGACCCGCCTCACGTAGTCCGCCGTGTCGTAGGTGGAGCGGATGAGCACCTTGCGGATCGTGCGCGCGTCCGGCGCGACCGAGACCAGCGTGTCGGTCGGGCCCGCGTAGCCCGTGGCCTCGTCGCCCGAGGGCGAGGTGCGCACCAGGAACCCGAGCGTGGCGCCGCCGCCGTCCTTCACCCGATGCCAGCCGCGCCGGGGCGAGTGCGTCTCGAGGGAGGCGGCGTCGGTGAGACCGGCGGACTTCGCCTCCTCGACCGTGAGGGGCGTGGGAAAACGCAGGGAGGCGTACGTCCCCGAGAGGCGCTGCTGGACCGACTCCGCGACCGCATAGGCCGTGAGCGTCGAGCCCGCGACGCCTTCCAGTTTCGGCGCGGGGCGCGTCCGGGGCGTCCAGCCCACGAACGAGGCGGCGAACGCCGGATCGGACTTGAGCTGCGCCACGTGGGCCGCCGTGTCCTCGCTCGAGAGGATGCGGATGCCGAGCACGCGGTCGTCATTGTCGAGCGCCACGAGCACGTTCGTCGGTCCGGAGTAGCCGACGATGCCGTCGGCCTCCGGCGAGGTCGTGACCAGCCGGCCGATGCGGTTGCCGAAGACGTCGAGCGCGAGCACCGACCGGTCGGGCGCCGCCTTGAGGCGGGAGGCGTCGGGGAAGAAGGCGCGGGCCTGCGCGAGCGAGAGCGCGGGCGCTCCCTGCGGGGCGGGGTCGGAGGCGTGAAGCAGGAAGGCCGCCGCGGCGAGCGCGAGCGGCCTCCAGAGGCGGGCGATCCAGGCCTGGGCGCCCGCGGCCATGGTTCAGTTGACCGGGACCAGCTGGACGACGTCGGCCTGGGCGCTGCCCCGCTTGACCCCTTCGGAGGAGAGCACGATCGCGTGCTCGCCCGCGGTGAAGTCGTAGGCGCCGATCACCATCGGCTTGTCGAGCTCGCCCTGCGTCTGGTCGATGCGCTTCTGGACCGGCTTGGCGCCCGTGCGTTCCAGGATGACGAGCGTGTCCGGGGCGCGGTTCTCGTGGCCGGTGAAGTGCAGGCGGAGCTCGTAGCGTCCGGCCTTGGGGACGTTGAGCGTGTAGCGGGCGGAGTTGGCGCCCTTGCCCGCGTAGTGGTAGCCGTTGCCGTAGTGGGGCAGCCCTTCGCCCTTGGTCCACTTGCCGGTGAACTTCGCTTCGGAGTCGTCGACCACGACGCCGGGCATCTTCTTGAGGATGGCCAGCTCATGCTCATTGAGCTTCTCGGGCTTGCCGTCGCCGTGCAGGTCGCGGTTCATGCGCGCGACGGGCAGCGCCTTGAAGTCGGCGATGGCGTCGTCGAGGCGCAGCGGACCCGTGAGGGAATCGCGACGCATGCGGCCGGGCTGCTCGAGCAGCTTCAGGAGTTCGGCGAGGTGCTTCTCATAGACGCCGCGGGGCGTGGTGCCTTCGCGGACGGCGAGGTAGGCGGCCTTGCCGACCACTTCGCCCATCATGCCGATGGTGCGCATCACGCGGACCGTGCCGAGGGCCTCGTGCGTGACGGAGATGTGCCGTCCGGCCATGAAGAGGTTCGGGACGTTGCGGGAGTAGAAGAGACGGTAGGGCAGGGGGTAGCCGTTGCGACGGTCGACCGCGGCCTTGCCCTCGGCCCCGCGGGCGCCGAAGGCCGCGCGGGAGATGAAGGGATTGTCCGGGAACTTGGCCGCATACTGCTCGCGCGGGTAGTGCAGGTCGATGTCCCAGGTGGTGGGCACGGTGCCGTCGGGGAATTCGCGCTTGGCCACGATGTCGGGGCCGGTGAGCACGATGTCGCCGCGGAGCAGGCGGGACTCGCGGGGTCCGCCGACGTGCGAGGCCCACTTGAGGGCGGAGTTCGCGTAGCGGTCCTTGTCCTTGCCGGTCTTGAGCGCGGTGAAGGCGCCGTACATCGCGCGCAGGTTCCAGTCGCGGATCAGCTCGAGGTCCTTGATGGGATCCTTGTCGAAGCCGGACTCCCAGAACCACTCGGCCTTGTAGAAGGGCTTGTCCTCGAGGAAGGACTTGGAGCGCTGCAGGGTGGGGAAGTCGCCCATCTCGAGGGGCAGCGCCCAGGGCGTGGCGGGCCAGGCCTGGGGCGAGGCCTCGTCCTGGTAGAACCACATGTTGGACATGCCCATGCGCCCCTTGGGTTCGACCTCGTAGTCCGCGCCGGCGTAGGCGCCGAGGTGTCCGTGGCCGGTGGTGTCGGCGAAGAACTTGCCGCGGAAGACGCGCTGGCGTCCGGTGCGGGTGTCGATGGCGGTGACGGATGCGATGCGGCCGTCCTTCATGGTCACGCCGGTCGCGTAGTGGTTGAGGAAGAGCGAGACGGTCTTTTCGGCGCGGACGACGCGCTCCTTGGTGTCGTCGGCGAAGCTGTCGATACGGCCGGGGCTGTCAGGAGAGCGGTCGCCGATCTCCTCGATCATCTCGCCGAGATGCGGGAACTTGCCGCGCATGGTGCCGCCCATGGCCCAGACTCCGACCTCGGAGCTGCCGTTGCCGCCCAGCACCGGGCGGTCCTGGATGAGCGCGACGCGCAGCGACTGACGCCCGGCGGAGAGCGTGGCGCCGAGGCCGCCGTAGCCGCCGCCGACGACGACGAGGTCGAACTCGCCGGCGTCTTCGGGACCGTTCGGATTGTTGAAGGAATTGCGGTAGGCCGCGAGCCCCTGCGCGGGATCGGGCGGGAGTCCGGACTCGGTGGTGAGGACGATGGCGTCACAGCGGCCCTCGAAGCCGGTCAGATCGTGCAGCGCCAGCTTGGCTTCTCCGGCGGGGAGCGTGACCTTGCCGCCGTCCTGCCAGTGCCAGTCCGCCCCTTTGGCGCCGAACTCAGCAGCGAGGGCGCGTCCGTTGATCATGACTTGGAACCGTCCGGGGGAGCCGGGGGCGTTCCATGGTCCGACCCAGTCCTTGGTGCGCACCCAGACCCGGTATTCGCCGGCGGCGGGGACTTGGAACGTCCCGGTGGCGTCGGCGACCGGCCGGCCCAGTCCGTGGGCCAGCAGGTAAGGCGAACCCACGATGTGGGTGAAGTGGGTGTCGAGTTTCCACCCGCCATGCTGGGCGAGGGATTCGGCCTCGATGAAAACCGTGCCCGCACGGAGCGCGGAGGAGGCAAGGAGGACAGATAGGCCGGTCAGGCCGAGCAGACGGGGCAACATGCCCTGATTAGATGGCCGAGGGGCAGGGGAGTTCCAGCAAGATTACGAGGTCAAGGGGGGCAAGTGGGCACGGTGACACGGGGGCAAGGGGAGTTAGGGACAGGGGCAGGGACAGGGACAGGGGCAGGGGCAGGGCTAGGGCTAGGTAGGGCCGACCACCCTTGGTCGGCCGAATCAAGGCAAGCGGTTGAGGAAGGGTCCTCGACCCTACCGGGGCGTTGGCAATCCGTCCCCTCCGACCAACCGATCTACCAACTTTCTGAGCCTCCGAGCCTCTGGGCCTCTGAATCTCTAGTTTTGGTACTCCACCGGCCAACT
>CAIOPO010000128.1 GCA_903860195.1 uncultured Opitutia bacterium
CCTTGTTTCGTGCAACGTGGCCGGCAGCTTTGCCCGCCACGGAAAGAAGACGCTTCTCATCGACGGGGACCTGCGCCGCCCGATGCTCCACCGGCACTTTGGAAAGGACAACGAGGCGGGAGTCATAAAGTGGTTCGAAAAAGGGGCGAAGCTGGACCGAAACCTCGTCCAAAACGCATCCCTCGGAATACTCCCAGTATCACCGAATCTGTCCCTCCTGCGTTCGGGCGGACGCTCCAAGAGCCCGACCGCCATCCTGGAGGACCCCGCCTTCGCCGGTCTGCTGGCCGAAATGAAGCAGTCGTTCGACGCGGTGGTCATCGATTCCCCGCCGTTGGGCGCCGTGACGGATTCTCTGCTCCTCGCCAACCGCAGTGACGAGGTGATCTACGTCTGCCGCTTCAACCGCGCCTACCGAAAGCACATCCGTCTCTTCATCCGCTCACTCCGCGACGGCAAGAACGAGGTCCTCGGCGTCATCCTCAATGGGATGTCCCATCGTCGCATCGAGTACTACTCCAGCTACCGCTACTACCGGAGCTACCGGAAGTACTACGGCACGCAGTCCTGAGCCCCGGCTTGGCCGGTGTTTTCGGGCTTCAACCAGCCCCCTGCCGCGGCACACTGCCGCCGTGCCCCCCACCTCCGCCTTTCTCCCACCCGGGTTCGAACCCGGCCGGCCCATCGCCCTGATCGCGGGCCAAGGGCTCTACCCTAGGCTCATGGCGGGAGCGATTCGGGCGGCCGGCATACCCATCCGGCTGGTGGCGTTCGAGGACGAGACCCCGGTCGAGCTCGTCGAGTCGTTTCCAGCAGCCGACCGGCGCCTCCTGAAGGTCGGGCAACTGGGTCATATGCTGAAGTCCCTGCAGGCCTTCGGAGCAGGCTATGCCGTCATGGCGGGCCAGATCACGCCGCGTCGGCTGTTCAACGGCCTGCACCCGGACCTGAAGGCGGCCCGCCTCCTGCTCTCCCTCCGGCGGCGCAACGCCGAGACCATCTTCGGGGCCATCGCGCGCGAGATCGAGGCGTTGGGCGTGACACTCCTCGACGCCCGCTCGTTCCTCGACGATCACCTCGCCGCCGCGGGATGCATGACCGGACGGAAATTCCCGATTGAGGAGGACCACGTCGCCCACGGGATCCAGATTGCCCGGGAATGTGCCCGCCTCGACATCGGCCAAGGCTGCGTCGTCCGCGCGGGAACCGTGCTGGCCGTGGAGGCCTTCGAGGGCACCGACGAGATGATCCGTCGCGCCGGCTCCTTCCGCACCGAAGGCGCGCTTTTCGTCAAGACCGTCAAGCCGGGCCAGGACTGGCGCTTCGACGTCCCCTGCTTCGGGCTCCGCACCTTGGAGGCGATGCGCGAGTCAGGCGTCTCCGCCGCAGCGCTGGAAACCGGTCGCGTCCTCATGCTCGACCGGCCCGCGGTGCTCCGGCAGGCACGGGAATGGGGGATCGATATCCTCGGGTTTTCCTGACTGGGCGGGCGCTTGCGCCCGGCGGACGGCGCGGCCATGTTGGAGCGATGCCAAACGATGTCGTCCCGGTAACCATCAAGGGCGTGATGCCCACCGCGAACGGTTGCGCGGTCTTCCTCGGCGGCGACGAGAAGACGTTCGTGATCTACGTCGATCCGTCGGTGGGCACCGCCATCCAGATGACGTTGAACGGCGTCAAGAAGGAGCGGCCGCTCACCCATGACCTGATCGGCAGCATCTTCCTCGGCCTCGGGGCCACCCTTGAGCACATCCTCGTCAACGATGCACGGGAGGGAACCTTCTTCGCACGCCTCCTGCTGCGCATGGAGAACGAACTCGGCCGCAAGCTGGTCGAGATCGACGCCCGGCCAAGCGACTCCATCGTGCTCGCCCTCCAGCAGAAGCGCCCGATCTTCGTCGCCCGCGAGGTCTTCGACGGCGTCGAGGACATGTCGGCGATCCTCGAGAAAGTGCTCAAGCAGCAGGCGGAGGAGAACGACGACGAGAAGCGGGACTGAATGGAGATGCCCGCCACTCCGCACGCGCCCGCCCTGCCGGCCGGACTGCTCCCGCAGGCGCCGCTCACGGCGCTGGCTCCGATGCAGGACGTCACCGACCTGGCGTTCATGGGCGTCATCGCGCACTACGGGCCGCCCGATTACTTCTTCACCGAATTCCTGAGGGTGCATGCGCAGTCGCGCCCCGAGCCCCACATCCTGCGGTCGATCGACGAGAACGCGACCGGCAGGCCCGTCTTCGCGCAGCTGATCGGCGAGGACGTGCACCACCTCCGGCGGACCGCGGAGGCCCTCCTGCGTCATCCCGTCGCCGGCATTGATCTTAACCTCGGTTGCCCGGCGCCCAAGGTATACCGAAAAAACGTCGGCGGCGGCCTGCTCCGCGAACCGGAACGCGTCGGCGAAATCCTGGCGGCGCTGCGCGCGTCGGTCCCGGGCCTGTTCACCGTCAAGATGCGCATCGGGTTCGAGGACGACCGGCACCTCGACCGGCTGCTCGACCTCGTGAACGAGCACCGCGTCGATCTGCTGAGCGTGCACGGCCGCACCGTGCGCCAGATGTACCGGGGCGACGTGCGCTACGACCTGATCGCCCGCGCCGTTTCCCGCGCCCGCTGCCCCGTGCTCGCCAACGGCAACGTGACCTCCGCCGCCAAGGCGGCCGCGGTCGTGCGCGAAACCGGCGCCGCCGGCGTGATGATCGGCCGTCACGCCATTCGCAACCCCTGGATCTTCCGCCATTGCCGCGAACGCTTCGCCGGACGTGAACCGGCGCCGGTCAGGCTCGGCGACGTCCGGGAGTATGTGGAACGCCTCTATCACGCCACCGGCTTCCCCGGACTCGCCGAGCACCACCACGTGAACAAGATGAAGAAGTACCTCAACTTCGTCGGCCAGAGCGTGGATCCGGCAGGCGCCTTCCTGCACGACATGCGCCGCGCCGCCACCGAGCAGGAACTCTTCAACGTCTGCGACCGCCACTTGCTCGCGGAGCCGGGCCGCGAGTTCGCTGCGGAACCTTTCCCCGGCGTCGTGGCACGCCCCAACTGCGAGGACGCAGCGACGGAGCCAGCGGCCTGCTCGCTCGACACGGTCACCGCCTGACCGCACCGCTCGGCCGTAAGACGGTTCCCGGCGGCGAAATCCTTGCCCACAGGCGTGCCGGACCGCTTCGCTGGTCCCGCACCCCACCCCGGCATGCGACAACCCCGCGCGCTCCTCGTCCTTCACGTTGTCCTTGCCGGCATCGCCTGCGCCGCGCCACCGCCCGCTCCCCAGCTCTTCCTCCAGGAGGTAGCCCTTCACCGGGACTTCACCCCGGGGACGCCCGAAGGGGCCGCCGACGCGCTCGCAGTCGGTCCCGACGGTGAGCTGCGGGCCAGGTTTATCCGCGGCTGGTTCGCGCTGCGCGCCGGACGCTGGGAACCGTCCATCCTCCCCGCCTCCCCCCAGAAGACCCCCGCCCTGCCGGCCGGCGTCCGTCTCAACCAACTCGCTTTACCGGTCAACGGGGAGCCGGTGGCCGCGACGGACCGCGGGCTTTTCCGCCTCACGCCCTCCGGTTGGGAGCAAGAGATCGTGGCGGACGGACTCGGCCGCCTCTGGGCGAGCGCCGA
>CAIOPO010000129.1 GCA_903860195.1 uncultured Opitutia bacterium
ACAGCGCCGCGTAAAGCGCCGTCGCCACGCCGGTCCACAGGATCACCGTTAGCGCGTCCGGCGCCATCAGGAAACTGATCCGGCAAAGCATGTAGATGCCGGCCGCGACCATCGTCGCGGCGTGGCTCAAGGCGGACACGGGCGTCGGGCCCTCCATGGCGTCGGGCAACCAGACCTGCAACGCGAACTGGGCCGACTTGCCCACGGCGCGGCAGAAGAGCAGCAGCGGGATCCCCGCCGAGACTGCCGCTCCGGCCCCAGTCTGCGAGGCCAGGGCGTCCAGTTGGGTCGTCCCGAAGCGGGCCTGGCACCAGACGATGCCCAGGAGGAACCCGAGGTCGCCCACCCGGTTGACGATGAAGGCCTTCTTGGCGGCGTCGGCGGCCGACTGGCGCAACAGGTAGTGGTTGATGAGAAGCCACGAGCTGAAGCCGACGAGCTCCCAGAACACGAACATCATGACCAGGTTGTCCGCCAGGACGATCCCGGTCATCGAGAACATGAAGATCGAGAGCCCGCCGAAGTAGCGGCCGCGGGCCTCGTCGTCGTGCATGTACCCGAGGGAGAAGACGTGGACGCAGAGACCGACCACGGCCACGACGAACAGCATCAGGGCGGCCAAGTCGTCGAACTTCACGCCGAGCGAGAAGGCCCAGTCGCCGAGGCGCAGCCATTCGGCGGAGTCGGTGAAGCGGTGCCCGCCGAGCGCCATGGACAGGGCGGTGGCGGCGAACAAGGCCGCGGCGGTCGTGGAGACGGCCGCGGCGGCCCCGCCGCGGCGGCGCAGGAACAGGGCGATGATGGCGGCCGAGAGCAGCGGCACACCCAGCGCGGCGACGGCGAGAAGGTTGAACGTCATGCGCTCAGTTCCGCAGGGAGTTGAGCTCGTCGAGCTGCACGGTCCGCCGGCGGCGGAAGAGCGCGACGATGAGCGCGAGGCCCACGGCGACTTCGGCCGCGGCCACGGTGAGGATGAAGAAGACGAAGACGTTGCCGTCCATCGTGCCGTTGAAGCGGGAGAAGGCCACCAGCGCGAGGGTGGCGGCGACGAGCATGAGCTCGAGGCTCATGAAGACGACGAGTGTGTTGCGACGGACGAGCACGCCGAGCAGCCCGATCGCGAAGAGTGCGACGGAGACGGCGACGTAGGCGTTGAGGGTAGCCGGGATCATGCGACGTCCTCCTGGTCCTCGGCCTTCTTGCTCAGCACGATCACGCCAAGCATGGCGATGAGCAGCAGGAACCCGAGCACCTGCACCGGCAGGAGGTAGGTGGTGAAGAGCTGGTGGGCGTACGGCTTGAGGGCGGCGCCGACCGCGGTGGTGGCCGCCTTGGACTCCGGCAGGCGCCCGCGCACGAGGAACGAGGCCACGCCGCCGAGCACGAGACCGACGGCGATCACGCGCGCGGCCAGCGGCAGGCGGTGCAGGACCGGCCGGCTGTCCCCGCGGACGTCGAGCAGCATGATGATGAAGAGGAACAGCGCGACGACCGCGCCCGCGTACACCAGCAGCAGCAGGAAGGCCAGGAGGTAGGCGTCGAGCGCCACGAACAGGCCCGCGATCCCGACCAGCGACAGGAGCAAACACATCGCCGCGTTGACCGTGTTGCGGTTCAGGACGACCCCGGCGGCGCCGATGAGCGTCAGCAGGACGAAGGCGTTGAAGAGAATCTGCCCGGTGCCCATGGCCTCAATGGCGGTCGTTGCCGTGCTCCTCGGCGGCCTTCTTGCGGTCCCACTTGAAGTGGTCGTCGGGCAGCGTGCCGCCCAGCTCGTAGAGTCGCGCCTTGTTGTTCAC
>CAIOPO010000130.1 GCA_903860195.1 uncultured Opitutia bacterium
CAGCAGTGGCCCACCACGACGTAGTCCCGTTCGCCGCCGCGGGCCGCGGCGGGATAGAGATGCACGGGATGCTGCGAACCGTAGAGCGAGGGCCGCAGGATCTCCGTCATGCCGGAGTCGAGCTTGATGAACTCGCGCGCGCCCGTGGAGACGACGTCCTGGACCTTGGCGAGCACCGCGCCGGCGTTGGCGACGAGGAACGTTCCGGGCTCGACCTCGAGGCGCAGCCGCCGGCCGTCGGTCCGCGCGAACCGCTCGAACGCCTCCCGCACCGGCGCGCCGACGACGGCGGGATCGGTGCCCTTCTCGCTCGGGACGCGTGCGACCTTGTAGCCGCCGCCGAGATTGAGGACCGCGACCGTCGGAAAGCGGCCGACGAGCGCGAGGCTGGCGGCGGAGACCTCCTGCCAGACGGCGGGGTCGCTGCCGGAGCCGATGTGCGTGTGGATCCGGACGACCTTCAGGCCGTGGGCGTCGGCGATGGCCCGCGCCTGCTCGGCCCATTCGTGCCAGATGCCGAAGGAGGAGTCCGGCCCGCCCACGTTGGTCTTGCCCGTGCCGCCGGAACCGCGTCCGGGATTGAATCGCAGCCCCACCTCGTGACCGGGCAGCGCCTGGCCGATGCGCTCGAGCTGGAGCAGCGAACACGCGTTCACGTGCACGCCCTGGCGGAGCAGTTCGGCGAAATCCTCGGGAAGCTCCTGGGACGAAAGCGAGATCCGGTCGGCGGGCACGCCGGCGAGCATCGCGCGCCGCACTTCCCAGCCCGAACTCGCGTCAAAGTGCAGCCCTTTCGCCAGGAAGATCCGCAGCAAGGCCGCGTTGGGACAGGCCTTCATCGCGAAACGGACCGTCAGGCCGAAGGCGTTCGGAAAGGCCAGCATGGCGTCGGCCTGGGCTTCCAGCGCCCCCTGGTCGTAAACATAGCAGGGCGTGCCGTGCTCCCGGGCGATGCGGCGGGCGAGTTCAGGCGTCAGAAAGCGATGGTCTTCCACGGTCGTCAGCTGGGGCGGACTCTCGCCCCGACCGTCCTTTCATTCCAGCCTTTTCCCCGTCATCAGCCGCTTGCGTCCGATTGTCCCGCCCCTTGGGATGGCCCTCCCGCATGAGCGCCTCGGACACGATCGTCGCCGCCGCGACCCCCTCCGGGCGGTCCGCGCTGGCCGTCGTGCGCATCGACGGCCCCCTGGTGCCCTCCCTTTCGGCCGACGGACTCGGCCGGTCCGCGCCGCTGACCGAACGCCGTGCGACGACCGCGGTCTGGCGGGACATGAAGGGCGAGCCCGTCGACCAGGTCGTGGCCGTGCGCTGGGCCGCGGGCCGTTCCTTCACCGGCGGCGACACGCTGGAGCTCACCTGCCACGGCAATCCCCTGCTCGTCCGCCGCATTGTCGAGGACGTGCTCGCGCGCGGAGCGCGCATGGCCGAGCCCGGGGAGTTCACCCGCCGGGCCTTCCTCGCGGGGCGCATCGACCTGACCCAGGCGGAGGGCGTGGCCGGCCTCATCCACGCCACGGGCGAGCGGGCGCTGGCGGCCGCGCGGCGGCTGCTCGCGGGCGAGCTCGGACGCCTGGTGGCGGGCTGGAGTGACCGTCTCCTCACGGCCGCGGCGACGCTGGAGGCGCACATCGACTTTCCCGAGGAGGACCTGCCCGAGGAGGACCCGCGCGGGCCCGCCGCGGCCCTCGCCTCCCTTGTGTCAGAACTTTCTGGATACGCAGGGACGGCCCGGCATGACGCGGCCCTGCGCGCCGGCCTGCGCGTCGCCGTGGTCGGCGCCCCCAACGCCGGCAAGTCCAGCCTGCTCAACGCGCTGGCGGGTTCCGCCCGCGCCCTGGTGAGCGCGGAGGCCGGCACCACGCGCGACTGGATCGAGGCGCCCGTGGGCGGCCTCCCGCTGGCGGTCACCGCCGTGGACACTGCGGGCCTGCGGGACGGCGGCGGCGCGGTCGAACGCGCGGGCATGGAGCGCTCGCTCGAGCAGGCCGAGTCCGCGCACTTCCTCCTGCTGGTGGTCGACGCCTCCGCGCCGCCCCCCGCCCTGCCCTCCCGCCTGACCTCGGCGCTCGTCCCCGGACGCTGCCTCGTGGTCTCTAACAAGTCGGACCTGCCCGAGCATCCGGCCCAGTCGGCCTTCATGCCGGACATCCCCCGCATCAAGGCCTGCCTGCTGGACGGGCGTGATGCCGAACGCATCCGGAGCCGGCTCTCCGAAGCCTTGGTGGCGGCCGATCTGGCGCCCGGCGCCGAAGAGCTGGTCGTGTCCGTAAGGCATGCCGACGCGCTGCGCCGGGCCGCGGCGGCGCTCTCCGACGCCCGACGTCACCTTTCCGCCCCCGTCCAAACCGAACTCGCGGCCGAAAAGTGCCGGGAGGCCTTGGACGCCCTGGGCGAGATCGTCGGCCGCATCGACAACGAGCGGATGCTGGACAAGCTCTTTGCTTCCTTCTGCATAGGTAAGTGATTCCCTCCCGGCGGGAGGAATCGCACCTATGCCGCCCAGCAAAGAAATCCGCCTGGGGCCCTCGCGCCCCTATGACGTGATCGTCTGCGGGGCCGGCCATGCCGGCGTGGAAGCCGCCCTGGCGGCCGCCAGACTGGGGGTCGACGTCCTCCTGCTGACCGGCAACGTGGACACCGTCGCCCAGATGAGCTGCAACCCGGCCATCGGCGGCCAGGCCAAAGGGCACATCGTGCGCGAGATTGACGCCCTCGGCGGCGAAATGGGCCTCACCGCCGATGTCACGGGCATCCAGTTCCGCCTCCTCAACGCGTCCAAGGGGCCGGCGGTCCAAGCCCCCCGGGCCCAATGCGACAAGAAGGCCTACCAGTTCCGGATGAAGCACCTCTGCGAGCTGCAGCCAGGGCTCACGATGTTCCAGGCCCAAGTGACCGGGCTTATCTTCAGCCACGGAACGGTGACAGGGGTCCGGACCAACTTGGATCTGGATTTCCACGCCAAGGCAGTGGTGGTGACCACCGGCACTTTCCTGCGGGGTCTCATGCACATTGGAGCCAACAAAACCGAGGGCGGAAGGCTTGGCGATTTTAGTGCTAAGTCGTTGTCCAGCAGTTTCTTAGAAGTAGGAATCGAGCTTCAGCGACTTAAGACTGGGACTCCCCCGCGCATTCTCGGCTCGTCGATAGATTTCTCGCAATGCGAGGAGCAGCCAGGAGACCCCCGCCCTACCCTTTTTTCCTTCTACGACACCCGCGGCCAAACCGATCTGTTCCACGTGGAACAATCCGGCGAGCGCCTCTCAGGCTGGCAACCAGGGAGCAACCAAGTGTCCTGCTGGATGACCGAAGCGACTGGCGCGACCGGCGAGATTGTCCAAGCCAACCTCCACCTCTCCCCCCTCTATGCAGGTGAAATAACCGGGGTTGGGCCGCGTTATTGTCCGTCAATTGAGGATAAGTTTGTGAAATTTGCGGATAAAGAGTCCCACAAGCTCTATCTGGAGCCGGAAGGAAGGAATACCAACGAGTGGTATATCAACGGCCTTTCGACCTCCCTTCCCTTCTCCGTCCAGTTGGAGATGCTGCGCTCGATCAAGGGGCTGGAAAAAGCCGTGATGCTAAGGCCTGCTTATGCCGTAGAATACGATTTTGCACCCCCCACTCAGCTTTACCCGACCCTGGAGTCTAAAAAAGTCGAAGGGTTGTTCTTTGCCGGGCAAATCAACGGGACCTCAGGCTATGAAGAAGCTGGCTGCCAGGGGCTCGTCGCTGGAGTCAATGCGGCCTGCAAGGTGTTGGGCCGAACTCCGATGGTGATCGGCCGCGACGAAGGCTATATCGGGGTGCTGATTGATGATTTAGTAACCAAAGGCACCCAGGAGCCTTATCGGATGTTCACCAGCCGCGCAGAATACCGGCTGTTATTCAACCACGGCAGCGCGGAGATTCGCCTTTTACAGCAAATCGAGAGTTTCAATTTAGTCCCAAGTAACAGATTATCAAAGATTAAGGAAAAGAACTCCAAGGTTCTGCACTGGATTGAATACTTGGAAAAATTGGCCATCAATGGCGGGCTTGCCGGAGATGTCATCCGTAGGAACTGGGATTCGACGCCTGCTGATCTACCTCCGAGTTTCCTGGCCGAAGCCCCTGAAGTTCAAGCTGAGGCCATGTATAGGGTTAAATACCGCGGATACCTGGAAAGAGAAACCCGTGCCGCCAGAAAACTTCATGACCTGGAGGCCTTCAAGGTCCCAGCCGGCTTTGATTTCTCAAATGCGCATGGGCTACGGATTGAGGCGCGACAGAAACTGGCTGCCATCAAGCCGCAGACGCTTGGCCAAGCTAGCCGTGTGAGCGGCGTCACCCCAGCGGACATATCTTTGTTGATGGTGCTTTTCAGGGCGAAGCAGGCTAACTGAATCGCTGTTCCACGTGGAACACCCCTTGTAAAAATTAGGGAAGGGGAGGGTGTCTTTTGTGTATCGAAAGTTCGTATCTTAATAATATACAATGGCTTATAGATTGTCTTTTCTATATTCTCATTACTTTCTCATTTGTCACATGGCTCTGGCGATTGCCTCCGCAGGGCACACGATGGGAACACACATGGAACCCGACCTCCTCAAGCGCATCCTCGTCGTGGACGACGAACCGGACGTGACCGAACTGCTGGACTACAAGTTCAAGCAGGCGGGCTATGCGGTCCGCGCGCTGAACGATCCGCTCCGCGCGGTCGGACTGGCCCGGGACTTCAGGCCCGACCTCATCATCCTGGACGTGATGATGCCGGAACTGACGGGCATCCAGCTGCTGCGGATGTTCAGGGCGGACGCGCTCCTGCAGGACACGCCGGTCATCTTCCTGACGGCGAAAGGGGAGACGGTGGACAAGGTGCGCGGGCTGGAGTCCGGCGCCGACGACTATGTGACGAAGCCTTTCGACTCCAGGGAACTGATGCTGCGCGCCCAGGCGCTGCTGCGCCGCGCGAAGTCGGCGGCGGCGGCCCCGTCGACCCGGCTGGCGTCGGGCGCGCTGGTGCTGGACATCGAACGGCACGAAGTCACGGCCGGCGGCAAGGAAGTGGAGCTGACGGCGACGGAGTTCAAGCTGCTGCGGCTGCTCCTGGAAAGAAAGGGGAGGGTGCAGTCGCGCGAGGAGCTCCTGTCCGACGTTTGGAACTACTCGCCAGACCTCGAGACCCGGACGGTGGACACCCACGTGCGGCGGCTCCGCGAGAAACTGGGCTCGGCGGCCGACGTGATCGAGACGGTGCGGGGCGTGGGCTACCGCGTCTCGGACTGAAGGGTTTCCTCTCGCCCGCCCGCGGCGACGGAGCAGGATGAGCGCGATGTCGTGGCTTCCCTGGATGCTGCTCGCCGCGCTCGCCGTCGTCATGGGCTGGGCGGCGGGCGAACTCGGACGCAGTCTGCGCTGGACGCGCCGCGCGCTGCGCGGCGAGGCCTCGGGGCGTCCGAAAGGCCCTCTGGTGCGGCTGCTCGCGCTGGATGAGCTCTTCGACGCCGCGGAAAGGAGCGCCGACGCGGAGTCCGCGGTGCAGGAGGCCGCGGCCCGTCGCACGGAGGCGCTGCTGGCGCCGCTGTCGGACGCGGTGCTGGTGGTCGACGCGCAGGACCGTCTGCGGCTGGCCAATCCGGCGGCGCGCACGCTCTTCGGACTCGGCGCGACGGACCTCGGCGAATCGGTGGTGCCGCTGGTGCGCAGCGCGGACTTCATCGACCTCGTCCGGCGCGCGCGGGAGGAGGGCGGGGCGGAGGCCACGGTGCTGCTCAACCGGGCGCCGCTCGCCGACGTCTGGCTGCTCGCCGCCGGAGCGCGCATGGACCCGGCGGCCTTCGGAGAGGGCGCCGCGATCTTCGTCCTGACGGACGTGACCCAGCTGAAGCGGCTCCAGGCGATGGAACGCGAGTTCGTGACGAACGTCTCCCATGACCTGCGCACGCCGGTCACGGTGATCCGGGGCTTCGCCGAGACGCTCGCCGACGACCATGAGACGATGCCGCCCGAGGACCGCGGGCGCTTCATCGGCAAGATCGTGTCCGCCGCCGGCCGGCTGCAGTCGCTGGTGGAAGGCCTCCTCGCGCTGGCCAGCCTGGAGTCGGGCGCCGAAGTCGTGAAGGAGTCGGGCGCGGTGCACGGGGCGGTGCGGGAGATCGCGGAAGAGTTCAAGGCGCGCGCGAAGGCGGCCGGCGTGAAGATCGAACTGGACCTCCGGGCGCCCGAAGCGTCCGCCGCCGACCCGGTGCAGGCCAGGCGCCTGGTGCAGAATCTGATCGAGAACGCGCTGGCTCACGCGCTGGGCGCGTCGCGGCTGGTGATCGCGACGGAAGCCACGGCCGAAGGCTGCCGTCTCTCGGTGAGCGATGACGGGGCCGGCGTCAGCCAGGCCGACCTCGGCAGGCTGTTCGACCGGTTCTATCGGACGGACCGGGCGAGGAAGGCGGGGGGCTCAGGCCTCGGACTGAGCATCGTCCGCCAGGTCGCGGAGCTGCACGGCGGCAAGGCGTCCGCCGAACCCAACCGGCCCAAGGGGCTGAAGGTCACGGTCACGCTTCCGGCCGGGACCCGTTGAAAATGGAAAACCCGCCGGAGGGCGGGTTTGGGCTCCATGGAAAGTGGAGCGCACGACTGGACTTGAACCAGCAACAGCCACCTTGGCAAGGTGGTACTCTACCATTGAGCTACGTGCGCGCTGGACAGGAAGCAGACCAAGGGGCTCAGGGGGTGTCAAGCCTTAGCAACCACCGCCGGCGGGCCTCCGCGGGCGCCGGGTGCAGGCCTCGGGCGCGCAAAGCTTCCGCCGCCTCCTCGGAACAGATCCAGGCGAGCGCCGGGCGCAGAGCCTTTGCGCGCTCCTTGCGGACGTGCAGGACGACGGGCAGTCGCAACGGATAGTCTCCGGCGTGCACGTTCTCCGGCGTGGGAAGATAAGCCGAGATGGCGCGGCCTTCGCGGCCGTCGGAAACGGGAAGGACGCGGCCGACGCCGGCCGGCGGGTGAGCGGAGAGGAGCAGGATGTCGGAACGTGAGGCCGCGAGCTGCGCGGCTTCATTCGGCGCAAGTATCTGGCGCACGTCGGGCCGCAACGGCGCGCCGGAACACACGAGTCCGGCGAGCAGCTCGCGGACGAAATGACCGTCCGGCGAACTCAAGGCGGGATAGACCAGCTCGGAACGTCCGCCGGGCAGCTCGTTCCAGTTCACGAGGGGCTGGCGCTGGTCGCGCGCGAAGGCGCCGGCGAGCTGGGCGAAGGAAATCTGCTCCACCGCGTTGGAACGGTGCACGACGACCACCGCCGCGGCGGCGGCGAGCGTGAACGGGGGCGGATCTCCGGCCGCATCCTTCACGCCCGGTCCGCCGGCGCGCTCAAGCAGCAGGACGGCTCCCAGCCGGCCGTCGGCGTAGGCACGGGCGGCGGGCAGGGTGCCCGCGAAGTCGGCGGAGGCCCCCGCCCGGACGAGTCCTTCCTGCAGCGGAGCGAGCAGGTCGCTTCCGCCGAAATCGACGGCCCCGAGCGCGGCCGTGCAGAGGAGGACGGCGAACGGCCTCACGATGAGGCCTCCGGACCGGGATCCAGTTCCGGCCATTGCAGGAGCTTGCGATGCAAGGTGCGCCGCGAGATGCCCATCAGTTCGGCGGCGCGCGTGCGGTTGCCGCCGGCGGCGGCCAGCGCCTGCTTCAGGAGCTGCTTCTCGTTCTGCGTTCGGTCCAGCACCGGGACGGCTCCGGGCGAGGCGGGCGCCATGACCGCGGTCTGAGCGAACCTCGGATCGAGGTCGGCGGCGGCCACGGTCCGGCCGGCCCGCAGGACGGCGAGGTTCTCGCAGGCGTTGCGCAGCTCACGGATGTTGCCCGGCCAGGGATAACGGACCAGCACGGCCTCGGCTTCCGGAGAGAGCCGCGCCGGCGGCATGCCGTTCTCCTTGGCGAACCGGGCGAGGTAGTGGCCCAGGAGCAGAGGGACGTCCTCCTTGCGCTCACGCAGGGCGGGCAGGCGGAGCGGGACGACGGAGAGACGGTAGAAGAGGTCCTCCCGGAACTTGCCCTCCTTCACCATCTGCTGGAGGTCGCGGTTGGTGGCGCAGACCAGACGGAGGTCCAGCGCGACGGGACGATGCGAGCCGAGGCGCTCCACGCTGCGCGTCTCCAGGAAGCGCAGCAGCTTGACCTGGGTGGTGGCGTCGACCTCCCCGATCTCGTCGAGGAAAAGCGTGCCGCCGTCGGCGGCCTCGAAACGTCCGATGCGGCGCTCGTTGGCGCCCGTGAAGGCCCCCTTCTCATGGCCGAACAGTTCGGACTCGAGCAGGTTCGCCGGTATCGCGGCGCAATGCACGGGCACGAACGGCCCCTTGGACCTGCCGCTCGCCTGATGGATCATCTGGGCGAAGAGCTCCTTGCCGGTGCCGGTCTCGCCCGTCAGCAGCACGGTCGCGTTGGAAGGCGCGACCGTGCGCACCTGCTCGACCGCGCGCTGGAAGGCGACGGAGGAGCCGACGGCCTCGCCGAGGCTGAACTTGCGGTCGAGTCGCGCGCGCAGCACGTCGACCTCCTTCTCCGCCGAACGCGCCTTGAGCCCGCGTTCCAGCAGGATCTCGACCTGCCGGAGGTCGACCGGCTTCTGAAGGAACCAGTAGGCGCCGCGGCTCATCGCGTTGACCGCCGTCTCCACGTCGCCGTAGGCGGTCATCATGATGCAGACCGGACGGCCGGGCAGCTTCAGGGCGCGGTCGATGACCGACAGGCCGTCCTCGCCGGCCATGCGGAGGTCGGTGAGCACGGCGTCCGGCGGCACGTCCTGCATGACGCGCGCCGCCTCGGCGGCGTCCTTCGCGACGAAGGTCTCATATTTCTCCTCGAAGGCGGCCCGCAGGCCGTCCCGGATGTGCTTCTCGTCGTCGACGATGAGTACGGTCTGCTTCATGGGTCTCAGGATCCGTGCTGGGGACGCTGCGAAGCCGCCGACCACGCGCGGGCGGCCTTCTCGGCCAACGCGGCCCGGGCCCGCTCCACTTCGGAGCGTCGGGCGCGGAGATTGGCGTTGGCGACCTCGGCCAGGTCGTCGAGGTCGCAGAGGTACGCGCCTTCGATGCCGCGGGCGGCCGCGTCGAAATTGCGCGGGACGCCGAGGTCGATGAGCAGCAGGGGCCGGCCCTGACGGCGGGCGAGCAGGGCGCGCACGGCCTCCGCGTCCAGCAGCGGCCGTTCGACGGCCGCGCAGCCCACGATCACGTCGTACGCATGGGCCTGACGCAGGGCGTCGGCGAGCAGCAGGGCGGAGCCGCCGACTTCCTCGGCGAGCGCCCGCGCGTTGTCGAAGGTGCGTGAGGCCACGGACACCTGCGCCGCGCCGCGCGAGACGAGGGCCTTCACGACGCTGCGCCCCGCCTCGCCGGTGCCGAGCACCAGGACGCGCGACTCATCGAGCGACCCGAACACGCGCGCCGCGAGGTCGACGGCCACATTGCCGAGGCTGACCTGCCCCTGGGAGATTCCGGTGTTCGTGCGGGCCCAGGCGGCCGCCTGGAAGGCGCGCTGGAAAAGGCGGTTGAGCACGGGCCCGGTCATGCCGCGCGCCAAGGCGTCCGCATAGGCGTCCTTGGCCTGTCCGGCGACCTCGGCCTCGCCGACCATCTGGGAGTCGAGTCCGGCGACGACGGCGAAGAGGTGCTCGACGGCCTGAAGGCCGGGAATGGGTCGGAGATGCGGGTCCACCGCCTCGGAACCGCCGGCGGCGGCGCACAGCAGTGCCTCGCGGGCATGGAGGGCCGCGGCCTCGTCGCCGACGACGTAGGCCTCGAGGCGATTGCAGGTGGAAAGCAGGACCGCCTCGCGCAGACCGGCCTCGCGCACGGCCATGTAGAAGGCCTCGACGCCTTCGGGCCCGACGGCGAAGGAAGCGCGCGCGTCAAGGCCGGCGGTGTGATGCGTGGCGCTCAGCGCCACGAGGCTGGCGTCGGCGCTCATCGGGAGGGAAGGGAGAGCCAGAAGGCGATCGCGGCCGGCACGGCGACGCCGAGCGCCGCGGCCGCGAAAGCGGCGCCGGAAAGCGTGCCGCGGCGACGCCGGACGAGGATGATCACGCACCAGGCCCAGGTGATGAGCGAAGCGGCGAGCTTGGGCAGGCCCACGAGGGCGGGCGGACGTTGCGCCCAGTCGGCGGCACCGATCACCAGGGACAGGCCGAGCAACCAGATCGCCGCGCCCAGGAGCTGGCTGCCGATGCGGTCCATGGGAACCAGCGCGGGCAGCAAGGAGTAGAAGCCGCCGAACTTGCGTCGCGCCAAGGCGCGGTCCTGCAGAAGATAGGCCGCGGAGTTCAGCACCAATGCGCCGATCACGCAGTAGGCGAGGACGGCGGCCCCGACATGGACGCCGATCAGGGGCTTCTCCTGCGCGGCATGGGGACGCGGATCCAGGCCGAGCCAGCCGGCGGAGAGGAGACAGGCGGCGACCGCCAGGCCTATCGCCCAGGAAGGCAGCCGGTGCTCGAAGGTGAGATCGAGGAAAAGGGCCAGCGCGGCCAAGCCCCACCCAATGGAAAGCAGGAGCTCAGCCCCGGTGCCGATGGGCAGCTCATGTCGCCTCAGTCCTTGCAGGGCGAGCAAGGCCGTCAGCAGCACCCAGCCGAATCGGATCAACCAGACCGACCCCGATTGGGGGGGCCGCAGGCCCCATGGTTCAAACCTAACCACCAAGTCCCAAGCGGCCCCTATCAGAAAGAGCACCCCGCAAAGCAACCAAGCATCCCCTGCCAAGGGATGGCCATGTAGGTCGGCGGCCAAGGGATGCACCCAGTTGAAGATGCCGAAGTGGGACATTTTGGCAAACCATGAAACTCGTCCGTACTGCTTGATTCAGAAAAAGGGCAGGGTAGGGTGCTAAAACCATGGCTTACGACCCTTACGACCTTACCCAACACCCCCCCAGAAGCCCGCGCTGCCGCCTTGGAGGCCTGGTCATCTTACCGCGCATGATCGATAAATGCCGGGCTACTTTGCAGGGCAAGAACGGCGAATATACCTACGGCTGCTCCTTGGACCAAAACGTCCTTAGCTTCCTGGGAATTGACCAAGAAGGCCTTAAGTCTCAGGTAGCCAACGGTTTAGGAGATGGAGAGCTCCTAAAGTGGATCCTGGCCAACGCCAAGACCCCTCGACTGCCTCACGAAATCGAGGCGTTCAGTTCTTTTCATGAACGCCGGACTGCCACGGCCGTGGCCGGCCGAGCCCGAATTTCCGAATATCAGTCATCCACCCCGGCCGGCGCCAAACGCGAGGACATCGCCTCGTGGTTCGACGTCCTGGATCTGGACGACCACCAGAGCTTCGGCGGCAAAGTCTGACCCTCAAGGTGCCGAGGCCCGAACGAGTCCTCCTCGTCTGCATGGGCAACATCTGCCGCTCGCCGACGGCGGAGGAGGTGCTCCGCGTCAAGGCCCGGGCGGCCGGGATCGGCATGCATTTCGACTCGGCCGGAACGGAAGGATACCACGTCGGCGACCCGCCTGATCCGCGCTCGATCAAGCACGCCCGGCGAAGAGGCTACGACCTCACCGCGCTCCGGGCCCGGCGCATCACCTCCGAAGACTTCCTCCGCTTCGACCTGATCCTGGCCGCCGACCGAAGGAACATCGACGCCATGCGCGGCAAGGCGACGCGCGACCACCTGCACAAGCTGACGCTCCTGCTCGGCACGGAGGAGCTGCCCGATCCTTACTACGGCGAGGCCGAAGATTTTGAACGCGTGCTCGATCTCGTCGAAAAAAGGGCCGATTTGCTCATCCGCTCCTGGTCGTCGTCCAACTGAATGGTTGCCGCTGCGCACGCCGCGCCGTTTGCTCGTGGCAGGATGTATCAGGTGAACTTCAGCGACCAGGCGATGCGTGTCCTCGCGAAGCTCCCCACGCTCGAGCAGCTGGAGGTCGTCGAGGCGTTCTCGGCGCTCACGCCCGAGGCGCTGCTTGAAGGCCGCTCCGACCTCGGCTCCGTCCGGCGCGAAGGCCACACCTACCATCGTCTGCGCATCGGCGAATACCGCATCTATTTCGAGGCCAAGGAAGGCTCGCTGATGGCCCATTACGTGCTGCACCGCCACACCTTCGCCGATTTCGCGTTCCGCTCACACCTGCCCTTCGGCGACGATGAGTCCCGCATCGAGCAGGAGGGCGGCTTCTGGAAATACCTCGACGATCCGAAGCGCTGACCGTGACGACCCCTCCGGAAAAATCCCGCTACGCGTCCCCCGAACAGGCGGCGCGCATCTATCTGCTCCCCAATCTCTTCACGGCGGGGAACATGCTGTGCGGGTTCCTCTCCATCAAGAACCTGATCGAGGCCCGCTTCGCGAGCGGCGCCGACAACACGCTCCAGGCCGACCATTACCTGTGGGCGGTCTGGTTCATCCTCTTCGCCTGCCTCTGCGACCTTTTCGACGGACGCGTGGCGCGCGCCACGGGCCGGGAATCGCTGTTCGGCGCCGAATTCGACTCCATCGCGGACACGGTGTCCTTCGGCGTCGCGCCGGCCCTCATGGCCTGCTTCCTGATCATCCGCCCGGGCGCCGGCGACAACGTGCAGCTCGCCACCTGGCTGCTCGCGTTCATCTACCTGCTCTGCGTCGGGGTGAGGCTGGCCAGATTCAACGTGCTGACCAATCCGCTGGTGCCGGGGAATGAGAAGCGGGCCGCCGGCGGCGACTTCGTGGGGCTGCCTTCGCCGGCCGCCGCCGGCATGATGGCCTCGCTGGTCCTGGTGCTGAGCACCTACATCCGCCGCGACGTGACGGGCAACCCGTTCGACCAGAAGGCGGAGGCCTGGACGTGGAGCCTGCTGCCCCTGATGCTGGTCATCTCCTACCTGATGATCAGCAACGTGCGTTTCCCGAGCTTCAAGAAGTTCGACTGGACCACGCGGGCCCGCACCCGGGTCTTCATCCTGATCGTCCTGGTCGCCGCCATCGTCATCCGCTACCCGGAGTACAGTTTCCCGGTCCTGTTCCTCGGCTACATCGTCTGGAGCGTCATCCGCCATTTCTTCCTCCTGAAGAAGAGCGAGATCGACCCTGCTCCGGACGATGAGGACGAAGATGCAGAAATCCTGTGAACAGGGTGTGCATGGAAGGTGCCCCGGGCTCCCTGGGAACAACCCTCCCTTTGTTGACAGCCGATTCACGGACCCCGCCGGGCCGAAGAGGAGATGCGAATCAAGGGGTTGCGGAGTTGTACACGGAATTCCGCTCCCTGATGCTGCTTCTGGTATCTGTTAAAGTCAGGTTAATGAACAACAGGAAGCCCGGAAACGGGCAATGAGGGGTTGCCTCCCGTGCCCATCTGCCCACAAGTCAGACCTCATCATGAAGTTCAAGGTAAACAGGAACCATTTCTTCAACGGGCTCGCGAGCGTGACCAACGTCGTGGGCAGTCGCGCCACGATGCCGATCCTCCAGAACGTCCTCATCGAGGCCGAAGGCGACATCGTCACCCTGACCACGACCAATCTCGACCTTGCGATCTGCTGCCGCATCAAGGCCTCGGTGTCCTCCCCCGGACGCATCACCCTGCCGGTCAAGAAACTGGTTCCCATCATCCGTGCGCTTTCCAGTGCGGAAACGGTCGTCGAGCTCACCGGAAAGGAGCGCGTGAAGATCACTTCGGGCAGCTCGGTCTTCCAGGTTGCCGGCCTTCCCGCGGATCAGTTCCCCCCGATCTCCAACTTCAGCGGACAGGCCGCCATCACGCTCAATCAGGACGACCTCGGCGACATGCTCCGCAAGGTGAGCTACGCCCAGTCTTCCGATGAGAACCGTTACATTCTCAACGGCGTCTTCTTCGAATTCAGCGACGGCAAGCTGACCGTGGTCGCCACGGACGGACGACGTCTCGCCAAGTGCGAGCGTGCCCTTGCCGGCGCGGACAAGCC
>CAIOPO010000131.1 GCA_903860195.1 uncultured Opitutia bacterium
CTTGAGGGCGTTGTCCTTGGCGCGGGCGATGGAGGCCTGGCGCTCCTTCTCGATCACGGCCAGTTCGTCGGCCAGCTTGGCGGAGAGGGCCTTGACCTCGTTCTTGGCGGCGTCGATCGAAGGCTGCACGGGCGGGTTGGCGCGCTCGAGCTGGTCGACTTTCTGGCGGGCCTTGGCGAGCTCGCCGCTGAACTTCTTCTGCACTTCCTCGGACCGGTCGGCGAACTCCTTGCGGTCGCCCATGCGCTCCGTGGCGCGGATCACCTCGTAGAGGTAGGTGAGGGCCTTGGGGTCCTTGGTGTCCCAGTTGTAGAGCTCCATGTAGAGCTCGCGCATGCGGCGGTGCTCGCCGCGTCCGGGGAGCATCTTGTTGAGCTCGCGCAGCACGAACTCAAGGGCGTTGGCGTTGCGGCGGCCGAGCTTGGCGGCGGCGATGTAAGCCTCGATGGCCTTGGCGGTGAAGACCTCCTTCTGCTTCTCGATCTCGGACTTCTTGGCCTGCGCCTGGGCGCGGCCGGCGGGGGTCTGGGCGGCTCGGACGGCGAGGTCGGCCTCGCGGATGGCCTTGTCGAAGCCCTCCGCCAGGCGGATGTTGGCGTCGCCGACGAGGGTGTGCACGTCCGGCAGCTGCACCTGGATCTCGTCGGACTTGTCGTTGCCGTAGTCCTTCAGCCACTCCTCGCACATCTTGATGGTCTCCTCGGTCTCGGGGGGCTGGATGCCGAACCGCACGATCGCCTGGCGGTAGCGGACGTCGGGGATGAACAGGCCCTTCGGGTATTCGGCCTGATAGCGGTCGAAGCCCTCCTTGGTCTCCTTGTACTTGCCCTGGTAGAACCAGCAGAGCGCGCCCATGTAGAGGACCTGCTGCCGGACCGGGGAGCGCTCGTACTTCGCGGAGAAGGCGTCGAAGGCCTTGCGGGCCTCGTCCCACTCATACTGCGAGAACAGGCAGGCGGCGATCCGGAAGTCCAGTTCCATGGCCGCGTCGGGCGTCAGGTTGGTGACGTTGGAACGGGCCCACTTGTAGTGCTCGATGGCCTCCTTGTAGTCCTCGTTGTCCTGTGAGATCTCGCCGAGCGTGATGGCGATCGGCGACGTCTCGTCGGCCTTGGGGAACTTCTGGAGGAACTGCTTGCAGACGTCCTGGGCCTCGGTGCGGCGGCCCATCTGGCGCAGCGTGATGACGTAGTAGTAGTAGGCCCCGGTGATGCGGGAGAAGCCCGGGCTGCGGTCAAAGATGTCCTTGAAGGCGACGAACGCCTCCCAGGGGCGGCCGAGCTCGAGCAGGCAGAGGCCGATGCGGTAGGAGATGAACGCGTCGTAGTCCTTGTTGGCCTTGAAGTCGGCGTCGATCTTCTTGAACCCCTCGAGGTCCTGGCGCGCCTGCTCGATGCGCACCTTCATCTCGTCGTTGGGCTTGGGGTTCGCCTTGGTGAGGGCCTCGAGGGCCTCCTCCTTGGAGCCGATCGCCTTGGCGAGGTCGCGCGCGACGGCGGCGGCCCGCATCGTGCCCTGGTAGCTGGCGAGGGCCTGGCGGTAGAGCGTGCCGCGCACGGCCTCGTCGACCGCGGAGTCGGCCGAAGTGAAGCGCGCGTCGCCGATGCTGAGGAGCTGGAAGTTCGAACGGATCAGGTCGGCGGGAGAGCCGGTCTTGAAGGCGTCGACCTTCGCCTTCAGCTGCTCCGCCTCCTTGGGGAGGCCGAGCTTGGTGTAGATTTCGACGAGCTGGATGGCGGCCTCGCGGCGCTCGGGGGTGTTGACGCCCTCGCCGATGGCCTGCTGCAGGAAGCCGACGGCCTGCGAGTAGCCGGCCTTCTTGGCCTCCTCGGTGCCCGTCTTCACGCGGTCGACGCTGATCTTCGCGGAGAGCGCGAAGGCGTTGACGCGCACATCCGGGCGCTCGGTGATGCTGTTGCGGATCTTCTCGAGCCGGGTGAGGGCGGCGTCCCACTTGCCCTGGTTGGAGAAGGACTCGATGAGGGTCAGCTCGGCCACGCCGCGCCGGTTGTCGGCGTCGAAGAAGTCCTCGGTGCCCTTGGGGTATTTGGCGAGGAAGGAGGTGAGTTCGGCCTCGGTGCGGGGCCAGTCCTTGATGAAGTAGTAGCAGCTGGCCTTGCGGAAGGAGACCACGGCCTTGTACATGTCCTGCGCCGCCTCGGACTTCTTCTCGAGCTCAACGTACTTCTCCAGGGCCTCGCGGTACTTCTTGGCTTCGTAGAGCTGCTCGGCGGACTTGAACAGCGCCACGACGGGATCTTCGTCCGCCTTGGCGCCGGCGACGACCGCTCCGGCGGCCTGGGCCCGGAGCAGCGAAGGAGCCGGGGTGACGGCGATCAGGACTGCGAGGATGGCCGCCTTGGCCAGTCGATAGGTGCGTGACTCGGTGTGGGCCGTCATGATTCAGATGGGTCCGTGGGGTGGGGCTTGGAAAGTAACCCTTCCGCTCGAGGATTGCCAAGCCATAAGCCCCCTGGCGGAGGGCCCTGCGAATGTGAATAACCTCAGCGACCCGCCTTGACTCCTGTCGCCAGGAGGGTCTCGAAGTGGGGCTCCTTGGGCTCCCGGGCCACGACGCGCACGGCGGACTCACGGAAGCCGGCCTCCTCGATCCAGTCGTGGAGCTCGTTCTCCTGGAACCCCAGCCAGCGGTCCGCATACAGCTCCCTCGCCTTCTCGAAGCGATGGGCCTTGAGGTCCAGGACCAGCAGGCGTCCGCCGGGCCGGAGGATGCGGTGGGCTTCGGCCAGCGCCTGGCGGGGGTTTTCGGCGTGATGCAGGGCCTGGCTCAGCAGGGCCAGGTCCACGCTGCCGTCGGCCAGGGGCACTTTCTCCATGTCGCCGAGCACGTAAGTGACGTTGTCCAGCCGCTCCTTGCGGGCGAGCGACCGGCCCACCTGGACCATGCGGCGGGAGTTGTCGACGCAGTGCACGCTTTCCGCGCCCCGGGCCAGCAGGCGGGAGAGCGTCCCGTCGCCGGCTCCGAGGTCGGCGATGCGCACGCGGGGGGTGAGCAGCAGGAGCATCTGGCCCACGGCCTCCCAGGAGCGGCCGGGGCAATACTGCCGCCCGAGGCGTCCGGCGACGCGGTCGAAGTGCATCTCCGCCTTGCGGCGCCGGCGCTCCACGATCCTCCGGAGGGCCCGTTGGTCGGCGGCCGACTGCGGCTCCTCCGCGGCCGCCTCGCACGCGGCCTCGACCAGGGCGGCCACCCGGGAGGGCAGTCCGTGGGCGAGGGAATAATAGGTGCGCTTCCCGTCGCGGCGGTCGTCGGCGAGGCCGGCCTTGCGCAGCTGCGCCAGGTGCGTCGAGATGCGCGACTGGCCCATGGAGAGCACTTCCTGCAGCTCTCCGACCGCGAGCTCGGCGCGGCGCAGCAACGCCACGATCCGCGCCCTCGTGGGGTCGGCCAGAAGGCGCAGTGATTCCCAGGGCGAGGGCATCTTGGGGCTCTCTTCTGTCCGCGGCGGGCCGCCGTGTCAAAAGCGGAAGCCCTGTCCGGGCCTCAGCGGGCGTCGATCCAGCGGGTCACCGAGAGCACGGTCCAGTTCTCGGTCCGGCCGTTGATGTTGGTGGCGAAGGTGTCGCCGGTCCGGCGGTTGAGGAACTGCTTGGCTAGAGGGGAGATGTAGGCCAGCGCGCCTTCCTCGGGCTTTCCGTCCCAGGCACCGAGGATGTGGTAGGTCACGCGGGACTTGTCGGAGCCGCGCTCCAGGGTGGCGGTCGAGCCGATGCCGATCACGTCGGCCTTGGCTTCGGTGAAGTCGGTCACGCGGGCCTTCTTGAGCAGGCCTTCGAGTTCCGCGCGACGGGCGCTGAGCGTGTCGTGGTCCTGACGGGCCATCTTGTACTCCGAGTTCTCGCGCAGGTCGCCGTGCTCCTTGGCCACCTGGATGGCCTCCTTGACCGCGGGGAGCTTGACCTGGATGATCTCGGTGAGCTCGCGCTCCTTCTCCTCCTTGCTGGACTGCGAGACGACCAGCTCCTTCTCGGCCGACTCGTCATCGTCGCGCTTGCTCTTGGTCAGGCGCTGGACGAGGGGCTCGATCTTGGCCATGCGGCTCAGCAGCTTGAGGCGCGTCATGTCGTCGAAGCCCTGGCTGTCGCGGAGGGAGCGCGCGAGGTCGAAGATGGTCTCGGTGTCCGCCTTGCGGCCTTCGGCCGGAGCGATGAGCTCCGGGATGAGGTCCTTGTCCTTCACCAGCTCGAAGGCCAGCGGGATGCGGGCGGAGGAGTTGGACTCGAGGGCTTCGGTGTCGACCGAGGAAAGGATGGCTCCGAGCAGCGAGGGGCCGACGAGGGGAGCGACGACCTCGGCGTACTTCCGGGAGGCGCGGTTCTTGATGACCCAGATGATGACGGGAGCGCGGAGTTCGCGGGACTCGAGCCACTGGGCGAAACGGGCGGCCACCTCGGCGGTCAGGCCGGCGTCGCACAGGTAGGAGACCGTCTCGGACACCAGCTTGGCGGAGCCGCTCTTGGCGGATCCGATCTCGCGGCTCTTGAGCAGGTCGAAGGCGCGGTCGGCCCACTTGTCGCCGTGGTGGGCCCGCACGAGGTCGAGTAGTCCGCGGATCTTCTCGCTGGTGTGCGGGATGTTCAGCGCGAGGACGGCCAGGTCCTGCTCGTTGCAGAGGGCGATGACGTCGGAGGCCGTGGGGCTGGTCATCTCGACGTTCTCGACGGCGGAGCGGAAGAATTTGTCGCGGTTCCAGATGCCGACCAGGGCGGCCGGCAGTCCGTCACGGCGTCGACCGGGAGCGGAGGCCGCGGAAACGGCCTTGGCCAGGTCGGAGGAGACTTTGGCGAGGTTGGATTCGGTCGCGGCGGAGCGGGTCTCGGAAGCGGGGCTTTCCGCCAGTTCGGCGAGAAGAGCGAGCCGGCGTTCCAGTCCCGGGGAGGACTCGTACTGGGCGAAGAGGTCCTCGCCGAGGTCCTTGGGGGCCTCCAGCAGGGCGTAGAGCCCGCCCTTGCGCTCCGGAACCAGAATGGCACGGTCGCGACGGAGGGCGGCACGGGCCTTGGTCCACCAGGACTTGAAGGCCGTGGCGCGCTCCTTGCCGGCGGCGAGGGAGGCGAAGTGGATGCGGTCCAGGGCGGCTTCGAGCGCGTAGGAGGTGCACTCTCCCGTGGGGTATTCCGCCAGGAGGGACTTCACGAGACCGGCAGGGTCTTCCGACAGGGCCTGGGCCACGGCGGCCTTGCCGGCGTCGGAGTAGGCGCGGGCGATGATTCCTTCGGGGTTGAGGAAGTCGATTTTGGCCACGAAGAACGCGGAATCGATGACGTGCCCCTTCTTGTTCTGTTCCGGGAAGTCCACCGTGAAGAGCTTCTTGTCGGCATCGTAGGCACGAATGATGCCGATGCCCCAGGTCTGATGGATGCAGAAGGCTTCCTGTCCCCCCGAGACCCGGTCGATCGCCGACTGCAGGTGCTGCGCTTTGGTGGCTTGCGGGTTGGAGGCCTTGTTGCTCATTGCAAAAGGGGGTTGTGGGCATAAGAAATCCCTCTTGCAAGCAGGAAGGCGGGACGCCCGCCGACGCTTCTCCCGGCCCCGCAGGTCCCCATCCAAGCCATGGCCTTCAAGCCCGAAAAACCGCCGATTCACGGTGAAACCCCAGACACCCTGGCGGAGCGGCTGGTCGCGGACGGCCACCCCCGCTACCGGGCGGGGCAGATCATGGAGTGGGTCTACGCCCGGAGGGCCGAGTCCCCTGCGGTCATGACCAATCTCCCCGCCGGTCTCAGGTCATGGCTCGAGTCGACCTTTGACTTCTCCCCCACCGAGTTGGTCGGCAAGCGCACGGCCTCGGACGTCACCCAGAAGGTGCTGCAGCGGCTCCGCGACGGGTCGTTCATCGAGACGGTCATCATCCGCGCCCCGATGGAGGGGGTGGGGCAGGACCGTTCCCGCCGCACGATCTGCATCTCGACCCAGGTCGGCTGCGCCTACGGGTGCAAGTTCTGCGCCTCGGGCCTGGAAGGATGGAAGCGCGACCTCTCCGCGGGCGAGATCGTGTCGCAGCTGGTGCAGGTCTGCCGCATCGAGGATGAGGCCGACCCCGCCCGCGCCTCCAAGGGGCTGGCGTCCTTCGACAACATCGTGGTGATGGGCATGGGTGAGCCGCTCGCCAATTACGACAATCTGATGGCCGCCCTCCGCACGGCCAACGCGAGCTGGGGCTTCGGCTTCGGCGCGCGGCGCATCACCATCTCGACTTCCGGCGTCGTGCCCCGTATCCACCGCCTCGCCGAGGAGCCGCTGGGGTTCCGTCTGGCGATCAGCCTGCACGGCGCGACGAACGAGGTCCGGGAGCAGATCATGCCCGTGAACCGGAAGTACCCCCTCGAGGAGCTGCTGCCGGCGGCCAAGGCCTTCGCGCGCCGGCACGGACGCATGCTCACGTTGGAATTCATCCTGATACAGGACGTGAACGATTCGCTCGACCAGGCCCATCGTCTGGGCGCGATCGCCCGTGACCTGCACGCCCACGTCAACCTGATCCCCTACAACACCGTCGAAGGGCTGCCTTGGAAACGTCCCTCGCTCACGCGTCAGGACCGTTTCGTGAAGGAGCTGCGCAACGCCGGCGTCACGGCCACTCTCCGCCGCGAGAAGGGCCATGACATCGATGCGGCCTGCGGACAGCTGCGCCTCCGCAAGGAGCGCGAGGCGGCGGGGCCGGCCTAGGCCGACATCGCCCGGGCGAAGGCACGCCTGTCGGGCGCCTTGAAGAAGGCCGTGCCGGTGACGAAGGTGTCGGCTCCGGCATCCCGGCACCGGGCGGCGGTCTCAAGGTTGATCCCGCCGTCGACCTCCAGACGGAAGCCCAGGTTCTTCCGCCGGCGTTCACCGTCGAGGGTCCTCAGACTGTCCAGCGCCGAGGGGATGAAGGACTGTCCGCCGAAGCCGGGGAAGACCGTCATGCAGAGGACCAGGTCCGCCTTTTCCAGGAAGGGCAGGGCCCTTGCCGGGTCGCAGTCGGGATTGAGCGCGAGTCCGGCCGGCAGTCCGGCCGCACGGATGGCGTCAAGCGTCGCGCCGACGTCGTGCTGGGCTTCGACATGCACGGTGATGCGGTCGGCGCCGGCCTTCACGAAGGCGTCCACGAAGCGGTCGGGGCGCGACAGCATCAGATGCACGTCGAAGTGCAGCTTGGTCCTCGGCCGCAGGTCGGCCACCACCTGCGGGCCGAAGCTGATGTTGGGCACGAAGTGCCCGTCCATGATGTCCAGATGCAGCCAGGGGGCTCCCGATTCCTCGACGGCACGGACGCCGCCCGCGAAGTCGCCGTGGTCGGCGGCCAGCAGGGAGGGCGCTACGACGCGGGAGGGCATGGTCACCAGGAGGAAGTGGCGGCCTCCCTGATCTGTGCGGCGATGTCCGCGTAGGCGGCGGGCCCGAGGCTCAGCTCGCCCGCGGCGGTGTCTCCGGTCGGCTGGAAGACGAAGGAACCGGTGAAGCTCCTGTCCTTGAAGACGGTCCTGGCCCCGCCTTCCGTGGTCAGGGTGCAGCGCACGACGTAAGTGATGCGGTGGCTGGAGAAATCGCGCGCGTCGTCGGGCCGGGCGGAGAGGGCCGCCCGCTGGAAGCTGACGAGCTCGGCCTCCAGCCGCGCCCCGCCCGGTCCCAGGCGGACGCGGGGGTCCATCGTGAAGGCCTCCGCGAGGCGGGTGTGCAGCGCCGCGTGCACGCCGGTGCGCGAGGTCGAATTGCGGACCGGCGCGATGTCGACGGACCGGAAGGGCGGCGGCGGGCCTCCGGCCTTGTAGGCGGAGCAGCCTGCGAGCAGGGCGAGGAGGGCGGTGAGGCCGAGGCGCATCAGCGTCGCTCGTTGTCGATGACGGGCCGCGCGTCGTCACCGCGGAAGCCCACCGGATCGACTCCTTCGCCCACGGGGGCGGGCTTGGCGTCGTTGGCCTTGCGCGGCCGCGGATAAGGTCCGAGGACGCTGTCCGCGAGGCTGCGCGGCGGCTCGCCGAGCTTCTCGATCTCCGCGATGAGCGCTTCCGCCTCCTTGGCGGCCTCCGACTCGGGCGCGATGGTGCGGCACGCGTTGGCCATCAGTCGGGCGGCGTCGGGATTGTTGCGGCTCGTCCAGTAGAACTTGGCCAGGAGAAGCCGGGAGCGGGCGGCCCGGTCGCGCAGGGACTTGACCTGCTCGGCGGCCACCTTGGCGCGCGGGTCCGACGGGAACTGCTCGATGATCGTCCGCCAATGCTCCGCCGACTCCAGGCAGGCGGCCTGGTCCCAGGCGGCGCCGAGGGATTCGGAACTGCGCAGGCGCGCCAGCAGCTCCAGGGCCTCGGGGAGGTGCCGCGAGGCCGGGTAGTCGCTCACGAGGCGGTCGAGCGCGGTGTCGGCGCGCGCCACGTCCTCCATCGTGAGGGCCAGCCGGGCCGAGCGGATCAGCGCCTCGTCGGCGAGCGGTCCGTTGGGAGCGAGCTTCACGGTCTTCTCCCACTCCGTGAAGGCCGAGGCCTTGTCCCTGAACCAAGGGAACCATCCTCCGAGCTTGCGCGTCTCTCCGGCCGCATAGGCCGCCCCGATGTCGAACTGCACCTGCACCGCTTCGTCGAAGCGGCTGAAGGAGCCGTGCTTGGCCGCGACGCGCGCCACCAGTTCCGCGGCGTCGTCGAAGCTGCCGTCCTTCAGGCGGATCCGCGCCAGCTCGACCAGCGCCCGGCCGGCGGATTCGGAATTGATCTCGGCGTCGGCGATGCGTTCCCACGTCTCGGCCGCGAGCTTGACGTCGCCGGCGTCCTGGGCCGCCGAGGCCTCGTCCATCTTGGCGAGCACGACTTTCTCGTCGGCGTCGGGCTGGCCGGTCTTGACGCGCCAGCGTCCGCCGTCGCGCACGTATTCGGAGGCGTCGAGGGCGCCCGTCAGGGCCGCCGTCAGCAGCAGGATGAGGATTTCAGTTCTTGGGTTCATGCCAGCGGAGAAGGGTGGCTCCCCAGGTGAGTCCGGCGCCGAAGGCGACGAGGAGCACGAGGTCGCCATGGCGGATGCGGCCGTTGCGCCAGGCCTCCTCGAGGGCGAGGGGAATGGACGCGGCGGAGGTGTTGCCGAAACGGTCGAGGTTGGTGGGGAAGCGGTCCATGCCCACCTTCAGCTGGTCGGCCACCGCCTCGATGATGCGGATGTTCGCCTGATGGGGGATGAAGCAGGCGACCTGGTCGGAGCTGACGCCGCACTTGGCGAGCACGCGCTCGCAGGAGTCGGCCATCACGCGGACGGCGAGCTTGAAGACTTCCTTGCCGTTCATCCGGAGGCAGTGGCGACGTTCGCGGACCGACTCCTCGGTGGGAGGGAAGGCGGAGCCGCCGTCCGTGCAATGGAGCAGCTCCGCGTTCGATCCGTCGGCTCCGAGCAGGTTGCCCAGGAGTCCCACGCCCTTCACGTCGGTCTTCTCCAGCACGGCCGCGCCGGCGCCGTCGCCGAAGAGGACGCAGGTCGAGCGGTCCTGCCAGTCGACGACGCTGGAAAGCTTCTCGGCTCCGACGACGAGGGCCCTGCGGTAATCGCCCGAGCGCATCATGTCGGAGGCCACCTGGGTGGCGTAGATGAAACCGGAACAGGCCGCGGCGACGTCGAAGCAGGGGATGTCCTTGCGGAGGCCGAGCTTGGCCTGGAGCAGGCAGGCGGTGGCGGGGAAGGGCACGTCCGGGGTCATCGTCGCCACCACGAGGAGATCGATGTCCTCGGGCCTGAGCCCGGCCCGCTGCAGGGCCTGTCCGGCGGCCTTCGCCCCCATGTCGGAGGGGTTCTCCCCGGGGCCCGCGATCCGCCGCTCCGTGATGCCCGAGCGGGTGCGGATCCACTCGTCGGAAGTGTCGACCTGCGTGGACAGTTCGGCGTTGGTGAGGCGTCGCTCCGGCGCATGGACCCCGATGGCCCGCATGTAGACGGAAGGAGCGCTGCTCATCTGCACCGAAATAAGCCCCGCCGAGCCCGGAAGGGAACCAAAATCCTCACCCTTCGGCGGGGGTCGAGGAAATCACCGCGTTGGCGTCCGAAAGCGCCGCCCGCATGCGTCTGCCGGCGCCATGGCCGAGCGCCTCGGAACCCAGGCGGATCGCGCTGGCGATGCCCTGCCGGTTGCTCGAGCCGTGGGCCTTCATGACCAGGCCGTTGAGTCCGAGCAGCGGGGCTCCGCCGTAACGTTCCGGCTTCAGCTTGCCCTTGAGCTCACGCAGCAGGGGGAACATCGCCACGCCGCCGGCGAGGTAGACCGGATTGCTCTTCACTTTGCTGCCGACCAGGTCGCGGAGCATGTAGACGAGGCCCTCGATGGTCTTCAGGATCACGTTGCCCGTGAAGCCGTCGGTCACGACCACGTCGCACGCGTCGCCGAAGACGTCGAAGCCCTCCACCGGGCCGACGTAGTTGATGCGATCTCCCATCGCCTTGAGCAGGGCGTGGGCGCGGTTGATGCGCGGACCTCCCTTGCCCTCCTCGGTGCCGACGGTCAGCAGCCCCACTCTGGGACGGGCGATGCCCAGGGAGCTCTGCGCGTAAATGGTGCCGAGGACGGCGTTGTGCACGAGATGCTCCGGCGTGGCCTCGGGATTGGCGCCGACGTCCAGCATGATGAAGTGTCCTTCCCGTCGCGGCATGATGGCGGCGAGGGCCGGCCTTTCGGCGCCTTCCATCGGGCGCACCTTGATGGTGCCGGCCGCGACGAGGGCCTTGGTGTTCCCGGTCGAGACGACGGCGTCGACTTCGCCCTCCTTGAGCATCTCCAGGGCGATCACCATGGACGAGTCGCGCTTGGACTTGAGCACGGTCATCGGCGCGTCGTCGGGCGAGACGATGCCGGGGGCGTGACGGAACGCCACGCGGGGGCCGCGCAGGGCGCGGTGCTCCTGGGCGAGCAGGCGAAGGTTGTCCTCGTGCCCGACGAGCACGATGGTGTCGGCCGGACCGATGCTGCCTTCCTTGATCGCCAAGGCGGCTCCGGCCACGGCTTCGGACGGCCCGAGATCGCCGCCCATGCAGTCCAAGGCGATGCGATGTCCGGGTTTCGGCGACTGGTCGGTCATGGGCGCGGGCTCAGCCCGACTGCCGCCTTCAGGCGGCCTTCTCGATCACCTGGCGCCCACGGTACTTGCCGGTGATCGGGTCGACGCGGTGGGAGCGGCGGAGGGCGCCGGATTCGGCGTCACGCACGAGCTTGGGGGCGCGGAACTGGTTGGCGCCACGACGGAGGCGGCTGCGGCGCTTGGACTGCTTGCGTTTCGGGTTGGCCATGGTTCTGCGCTGGGTTGAGGGTCGGTTCTACCCCTCCCGCCCCCTCGGTCAAGCCCCCTTTCCTTGGCCTTGCGCCCGTTCTCAGGCCTGTTTCGCTCCACGGTCCCATGGCAGGCCGCCCAGCCCTTTTTCTCGACCGGGACGGCAACCTGATCAGGGACCACCACCACACTTGCCTGGTCGAGCAGATCGAGGTCATTCCGGGCGTCCGGCCGGCGCTCACCGCCGCCCTGGACGCCGGCTATGAGCTGTTCATCCTCACGAACCAGAGCGGAATCGGCCGGGGCATCTTCACTTGGGACCAGTATCACGCCTGTCACGCGCGCATGCTGGAGCTGCTCGACCTTCCTGCTCCCGGCTTCCGCGCGGTGATGGCCGCGCCCGAGAGGCCCGATCAGCCGTCAGCCTATCGCAAGCCGAGCCCGCGTTTCATCCTGGAGATGGGCGCGGCGCACGGGCTCGACCTTTCACGCAGCTGGATGGTCGGTGACCGGCGCACGGACTGGGAGGCGGGGCTCAACGCCGGGGTCCGGTCCTGCGCCGTGCGGAGCGGCAAGGAGTTCGGACCGGAGGATGAGGCGTTCGCACGCGGGGCCGGGGTGGCGATCCACGACGACTTCCCGTCCTTCGTGCGGAACGAGCTGGGTCTGCGGACCCTCGGTTGATTCCGCAAAACAGCGGAGGCGGACAATGTCCGCCTCCGGTGGTCAGCTGTGAGAGGGCTTCAGGCCTTGGGCTTCTCGGAAGGGCAGCACTTCTTGCAGTCCTTCTTCTCCTCGTCGGCGGCGACGGCCTTGGGCTTCTCCTTCTCGCAAGGGCACTCCTTCTTCTTCTCGTCGTCAGCGACGACGACGGCCTTGGGCTTCTCCTTCTCGCAGGGGCACTCCTTCTTCTTTTCTTCGTCGGCGAAGAGGACGCCGGCGGAGAGGGCGAGGACGCACGCCACGGTGGAGAGGAGCTTGAGGAACTTGTTGTTCATGGTCGTTGGATTGGACCGTGAATCTTGGGAGGATGTTCCCGGCTGTCAATCAGGCCGCCCCGAAGTTCAGCGAGGGATTGCCCCCAGTTTCTGCCGCAATGCCAGCAATCCTGAGCCAGGCAGCCAATCCGATCCGCTGGGCCCCGCATAGACCGAGCCTGACTGGACGGCCCTTACCCGTTCAAGGGCAGGCATTTGCCGAAGCAGCGCCAATTTTTGCGATGACGGGGCGAGGGGGCCGTCCTGTTCGCTCTCCTCAATCCACACGATGGCCGCGATGTCTTCCCGCGTCATTTCCTCCCAGTCGAGCCGGCTCCATGAACCCTTGGTGGGAACGAGGGTGTATCCCCAATCTCTGAGAGGTCCTGCGAGATAGGACTGCGGTCCGGCGGTCACGCCGCCCCAGATGATCGCAATGTTTCTCCGCGGCCCCGTGTCCGAGTGAGCCAAGCCGAGACGTGAGGCCAGGGCCTCGGCCTTCTCGGCGCATCCCACGGCGGCGCCGATCAGCCTTATGTCCGTGGCGACCGAATCGGGCGACTCCGGTGAAAGGATGACCGTGCGAAAACCCTCCTTGCGGCAGCGTTCAGGCCAGAGCGGGTTGGCGCTGCGCGGGACGATGACGATCTCGGGCCGCGCCGCCTTGAGTCTCTCCATGTCCGGCGCGAAGGCGTCGCAGGAGCGCGCGGCCGCATGGGTCGCCGGCAGCGGGCACCAACGGGTGGCGGCCGCGATGTCGTCCGCGACGCCGAGGTCAATGAGGGTGCGCGTGGCGCCGGGACTGAATGAGGCCACTCTGGGGCCGGCGTCGACCGCGGCGGCCAGAAGGATGAGCGCTGCCCCCGCCGCTGCTCTCATGAAGTCAGGCGCAGCGCCAGTCGGACCGCCGAGTCGAAGCTGCCGATGTCGGCGCGGCCCGTGCCGACCAAGGCGTAGGCGGTTCCATGGTCAGGACTGGTCCGCACATACGGCAGGCCCAGCGAAAGGTTCGCCGAGGAGGCGAAGTCGACCGACTTGAGCGGTCCCAGACCCTGGTCATGGTAGGCGGCCACCACGGCGTCGTAATCTCCCATCAGGTGCCGATGGAAGACGGTGTCGCCCGGCAGCGGCCCTTCCGCGTCGATTCCTTCGGCCCGCAAGGACTCCACCGCGGGCCGTATCACGGCCATGTCCTCTTCGCCCATCAGACCCTTTTCGCCCGCATGCGGGTTGAGGCCGCAGACGGCGATCTTGGGGTTCGTCACACCGAGGCGGATTTTCAGGCGATGGAGCGCGAGGGCGGTGCGCCGGACCGACTCCTTGGTCAGGGCCGAGGGCACGGCCGAGAGCGGGATGTGCCAGGTGGCCAATCCGACGGTCATCCGTCCGCCGGCGAAGGCCATGACGGGCGTGCCGCCCCATTTCGCGGCGAAGAATTCCGTCTGTCCGGGATGCTTGAAGCCGATGCCGGCCAGTCCTTCCTTGCTTACCGGCCCGGTGACGACCGCGCGGTAGCGTCCTTCTTTCACGCCTTCCGCCGCCTCTTCCATCGCGGCCAGGGCGATGCGCTGTCCTTCCGGTTCGGGACGGCCCGGGTTCGGACGGTGGTTGCGGTCGCCGACGGCGAGGGACGGAGACCGCAGCGTCGAGGTCCATGCGGCGCAGCCGATCGCGACGGTTTCGGAAGCCAGCGCCGGGTTCGAAGCCAGCCAGGCCGCCGTGATTTCAGGGCCGATGCCCGCGGGGTCTCCGGCGGTGATGGCGATCGGGGGGTGTCTCATCGGGGCGAGGTGAACCGGCCGCGGCGACCGCCGCGGAAGAATCCAAGGAAGTCCAGCGCTTCCGGCGACCGGAACTCGCCGGAGTCCAGCGCGCGCGCCGCCAGCTCGGAGCAGTCGGTGCCCGGCCCGTAGACCGCGTGATAGGCCCGTTTCAGCTCGGCCGTCGCTTCCGGCGTCACGCCGCGGCGACGCAGGCCGACGAGGTTGAGGCCCGCGACCTCATTGCGCCCATGGGCGATGACCTGGGGAGGGACGTCCTCCGTGATGACCGCGTTGCCCGACACCATCGCCCCTCCGCCGATCCGGCAGAACTGGTGCACCGCGGCGCCGCCGCTCACGAAGGCCGCGTCGCCCACCTGCACGTGCCCGCCGAGCATGCAGCCGTTCGCCAGCACCGCCTTGTCTCCCACGCGGCAGTCGTGCGCGACGTGGCTGCCCGCCATCAGCAGGCAGCCCGCGCCCACCGAAGTGGCGGCGCCCGCCTTCGTGGCGCGATGCACCGTGACGTGTTCCCGGATGACCGTGCCCGCGCCCACCTCGACGAAGGATTCCGTCGCGAGGTCGAAGGAGAGGTCCTGCGGGTCGCCTCCGATCACCGCGAAGTGGTCGACCCGCGCGCCTTCGCCGAGCCGGACTCCCTTGCGGATGACCGCGTGGCCCGATACCACGCACCGCGGCCCGACCACCGCCCCTTCCTCGACCAGCGCCCACGGGCCGATGACGGCCGAGGCCGCCACCTCGGCGAGGGGGGAGACGGAGGCGAGCGGGTCGATCATTTCGGCGGGGCTCCGAAGAGCTCAAGCTGCGCGGCCTTCACCATGTCGTAGACTCGCAGGAGCCGCAGCAGCTGGAGCGTGTCCGACTTGGCGTAGCTCTGGTTGGCCTCCACCGCCTGCACCAGGTTCTCCAGGATGGTGCGGAAGGTCAGCACATGGTCCACGCCGCTCTCCTTGAGCAGCGTGACGCTTTCGGAGCGCTGGGGCTCCTGCGCCGGGATGCCCGGCAGGACGAGCACCTTGGAGAGGGCGCGTCCGTCGTCGGTGGTCAGGTCGGCGAAGGCCTCCTTGGCCGCCTCCACCGCCTCCTTCCTCACGAACTCGAGCAGGTCTCCCTTGCGGATCATCGTGGGCGTGACGGCCTTGGTGGTGTGCCAGCCTTTGACCGCGACGACGGCGGCCGAGAGCCCGGGCAGGTCGGAGCCGAACAGCTGGAAGGGCAGCTCGCCTCCGCGCCGCGGCGCCGGGTTGATCACCAGCAGGTCGCCTTCCTCGTCGGCGCGCTTGCGCCGGGACTGGACGGCGTACTTCCGGGACTGGCGGACGAAGAATCCGTTCATCTCGAAGTATTCACGGACCAGGCTGTCGTCGAATCCCGCCATCGCCGCCGGAGACTGACGCCGCCCGGCGGCTGGTCAATCCCTGCGGCTCAGAGCGAGTAGTCCCGGGGCGCCACCGCGAGCGTGAACTCTCCCTTGAGCGAGCCGGCCAGAAGCTCCGGGACCAGGGTCGCGAGCCGGCCGGTCTTCACCGTCTCATGGGCCTTGGTCAGCTCCCGGCCGACGCAGGCGACCCGGTCGGGCCCGAGGATCTCAAGCATCTCGCCCAGCAGCGCCTCGATGCGGTGGCAGGATTCGTGGAGCACCAGGGTCTCCTCCGCGTCCTTCGCCTCCTCGGAGAGGAATCTCCTCCGTGCCGCCGACTTCGGCTGCAGGAACCCCACGAAGCGGAAGGCGTTCGTCGGCAGTCCGCTGACTGACAGCAGGGCCACCGCGGCGCAGGGGCCCGGCACCGGTGAGACTTCGAGCCCCAGGCGCCGGCACTCGCGCACGACGCGGAATCCCGGGTCGCTCACGGCCGGCGTCCCGGCGTCGGTGACGAGCGCCACGGTCAGTCCGTCACGCACGCGCCCGGCGATCTCCTGGGCGGCGTCCCGTTCGTTGTGCTCATGGTAGGCGATCAGCCGGGGGCCCGAGATGCCGAGCAGCCGGAGCAGGTTGCCCGAGGTGCGCGTGTCCTCGCAGGCGACCAGGTCGGCGGCCGCGAGGGATTCGCGCGCACGCTGCGAGACGTCGCCGAGATTTCCCAGCGGCGTAGCGACCACCAGCAGCCGGCCCTTGCGGACGCCGGAGGGGCCGACCCCGCCGCCGGACATCAGCGGAAGCCGGAGCCGGGGGTCTGCAGTCCCGGCAGTCCGCCCTGCCAGTTGGCGGGAAGCGCCTGGGGCAGGGTGTCATCGGCCCGCTTCTCGACGGTGCCGCATCCGGAGAGGATGGCGGCCGCGGCGGCCAGCAGGGCGGTGGTCAGCGGGCGCATGTCAGTTGCCGGCGGTGAAAGGCACGAGCGTCACGACCGTTCCGACTCCGACCTGCTTGAGTTCGCAGCCCGACAGGAGCTGGGCGTAGGCGACGTTGGGCCGGGCGGCGGAGACGCGCACATTGCCGGCCTTGATGCCGCCGATGAGCATCTCGAAGCCGATGTCGGCGCGCACGCCGTTGTGTTCGCCGACCGAGAAGGCGACGAGTCCGGTGGAGGCGTCGAGCGAGATGATCTTGGTCACGATGCCTTCGGCGCCGAAGCTGGGGGCGCCGGGGGCGCCGGGGGCGGCCTCGTCGGCGAGAGGGTCGCGAGGGTAGGGGGGCTTGGAATCCGACTTTCCGGCGGCCCAGCCGTAGAGCTGGACGTAGCGCCCGCGAGCCTTGTCGAGCTTCTCCTCGGCCTGGGTGACCTTGGCGATGCTCTCCTCCATCTGCTCCTTGGTGAACATGGCCGCCGTCTTCTGCTTCTCGGCCACGATCTCCTGCTTGGCGGCGTCGAGTTCGGCGGCGAGGGAGTCGCGCTTGCTGGTGGCTTCGGTGATCTGGGCCGCGAGCTCGTCACGCTTGCGGGTGAGTTCGGCGCGTTCGCCCTCGAGGGTGGCCACGTTGGCGGTGAGGCCCTCGATCTTGGTGGTCTTGTCGGCCACTTCGGCGCGGAGGTCCTTCACGTTGCCTTCGAGCTCGGCGATCTTCTTGGTCTTGGTGTCCAGCAGCGGCTTCACCTTCTGGCCGATGGCCGGCATGCGGTCCTCGAACTTGGCGGGAGCGAGGATTTCCGGATCGTTGACGGCCCAAACGGTGTTCGTCATGGCCAGCTCGATCCTGCCTTTGACGAGGAAGAAGAGCACGATCGCCGTGATCGCGAGAAGGATGGCGAGGATCCTGATGAAGGTGTTAAGCTTCTTGTTCATGGGGTGGGCTGGGGTCAGGTATGTCGGAAGAGGGTTTTCGCCGGATCCTCATCGGGTCTGGCGGATACGGAGCCTGGGTTGGCGGCCACGTGGAGAAGGATTTTGTAGACCAGCTCATCCGACCCTTCAAGCCCGTTTTCCCCGCATATTTCCGAGCAATTCATCCATCTTCCTCGTTGGGCCTTGAGCGCGGAGACGGCCTTTTCGCGGAGGACCAGGGCCGCCGTGGCCGCCTTCTTCCCGGCCTCCACGCCGGGCTGGTGGTAGGCGTTGATGCCGATGAGGGAGGCGTACAGCCCGACCGCCCTTTCGAAGAGCGCGATGAGCATGCCGACCGTCCGGGCGTCCACCCGTTCCACGGTGATGGTGATGCTCGCCCGGCCGCCGCCCGACAGGGCTTCGCGCGTCCCCAGCAGGAAGGCCTGGAGATAGTCGCCGGAAGTCACGCCGGGCTCGACCTCGGGCGAGGCGCCCTCGCGGTCCCTCAGGACCTCGATGAAGACCGCGAAGAAGTTGTCCACGCCGTCGCGCAGCTGCTGCACGTAGGCGTGCTGGTCGGTCGATCCCTTGTTGCCGTAGACCGTGAGCCCTTGGTTCACGCGGACTCCCTGGAGGTCGAGCTCCTTGCCGAGCGATTCCATGACGAGCTGCTGAAGGTAGCGCGAGAGGAGCAGCAGCCGGTCCTTGTAGGGCAGCACGACCATCGCTTTCGAGCCGCGTCCGTCCGTCAGGTGGTGCCAGGCCAGGGCGAGCCGGGCCGCCGGATTGCGCGTCGCGTCGGGGACGCGGGTCAGTTCGTCCATCCGTGCGGCGCCCGCCAGCAGCCCCCGGATGTCCAGCCCCTGGAGCGCCGCGGGGAGCAGCCCCACGGGCCCCAGCTCGCTCGTGCGGCCTCCGACCCAGTCCCACATCGGAAAACGGGCGAGCCAGCCATCACGCGCGGCCACGCCGTCGAGCTGGCTCCCTTCGCCCGTCACGGCGACCGCATGGCGGGCGAAGCTGAGTCCGGCCGCTTGCCAACGGGCGGCTGCTTCGAGCTGTCCGTTGCGCGGTTCGGGCGTGCTGCCGGACTTGGAGGTCACGACGGCCAGCGTCGTGCCCAGTCGCCCCTCGAGTCCGTCGAAGACGCGGTCGAAGCCGTCCGGATCGGTGTTGTCGATGAAGTGCACCCGCATCCGGTCCGTCTTGCCGCCCAGGGCGTCGGCCACGAACTGCGGCCCGAGCGCCGAGCCGCCGATGCCGATGCAGAGCAGGTCGGTGAAGGCGCCCTTCTCGCCGCGCACGCGGCCGGAGTGCACGTCACGGGCGAAGGTCTCCACCGCCCCGACCGCGGAGCGGATGGCGTCGGCCGTGGGTGCGTCCGGCGCGAGCTCGGGAGCGCGCAGCCAGTAGTGTCCGACCATGCGCTTCTCATCCGGGTTGGCGACGGCGCCCTTTTCAAGCGCGGCCATCGCTTCGAAGGCGCGCCGCATCGCCGCCTGCATCTTCGCGGCGTGCCCCTCGGGGCCGGGCGCCCGGCTCAGGTCGAGCGAGAAGCCGTCGGCGGTGAAGTTCAGGAGTCCCGTGCGGAAGCGTTCGAAGGAGGAGGCCACGTCCTCATTTCGCACCGGCTCCTCCGGTTGGCAACACAGTACAGCCCGTCCGCGCCTCAGTCCCCGTCGGTGATCGCCCCGCGCGAGGCGGAGGAGACCAGCTTGGCGTACTTGGCGAGGGTGCCGCGGCGCTCCTTGCACGGCGCCGGCTTCCATCCGGACAGTCGGCGCGCGATCTCCTCCGCGGGCACGTCCAGGTTGATCTCGTTCTTCACGGCGTCGATGGTGATCACGTCCCCGTCCTTGACCACGGCGAGCGTCCCGCCGGAGGCCGCCTCGGGCGTGATGTGTCCGACCACGAAGCCGTGGCTGCCGCCCGAAAAACGTCCGTCCGTGATGAGCGCCACGGTCTTGCCGAGCCCCTTGCCCATGATGGCGCTGGTGGGTCCGAGCATCTCCCGCATGCCGGGACCGCCCTTCGGACCTTCGTTGCGGATCACGATCACGTGGCCGTCGCTCACCTTGCCGTCCAGGATGCCGCGCAGGGCGTTCTCCTCGGACTCGAACACGATGGCCTTGCCCGTGAAGCTGCTGCCCTCCTTGCCGGTGATCTTGGCGACGGCGCCTTCGGGCGCGAGGTTGCCGCGGAGGATGCGCAGGTGGCTGTCGGCCTTCACCGGATTCGAGAAGGGCCTGACCACGTCCTGGTCGGCGGAGTAGGGGCCGACGGTGGCGAGGTTCTCCGCCACGGTGCGGCCGGTGACCGTCATGCAGTCGCCATGGAGCAGGCCCTTGTCCAGGAGCATCTTCAGCAGGGGCTGCAGTCCGCCGATGCGCACGAAGTGCGCCATGTTGTACTTGCCGCTGGGCTTGAGGTCGGCGAGCACCGGGACCTTGCGTCCGACGCGCTCGAAGTCCTCCAGCGTGAGCGTCACGCCGGCGGAGTGCGCCATGGCGATCAGGTGCATCACGGCGTTGGTCGAGCCGCCCAGCGCGATGACGACGGTGATCGCGTTCTCGAAGGCCTTCTTGCTCAGGATGTCGGAGGGGCGGATGTTGCGCTTGAGGAGTTCGACCACCGCGCGGCCGGCGCGTTCGCAGTCGGCCAGCTTGTCCTTGGAGTTGGCGAGCTGGGCGGAGCTGTCAGGCAGGCTCAGGCCGAGGGCCTCGATGGCGCTCGCCATGGTGTTGGCCGTGTACATGCCGCCGCACGAGCCTTCGCCCGGGATGGAGCAGGATTCGATCTCCTTGAGCTCGGCGTCGCCGATCTGCTTGCCGGCGTGCTTGCCGACGGCCTCGAAGACCGTGACGATGTCGGCGGCCTGGCCGCGGTGCAGGCCCGGCACGATCGTCCCGCCGTAGACGAAGACGGAGGGGCGGTTGAGGCGCGCCATGGCCATCACGCAGGCGGGCATGTTCTTGTCGCAGCCGCCGATGGTCACCAGTCCGTCGAAGCCCTCGGCGCCGGCGACGGCCTCGATGGAGTCGGCGATGATCTCCCGCGAGACCAGGGAGTAGCGCATGCCCGGGGTGCCCATCGAGATGCCGTCCGAGACGGTGATGGTGCCGAAGATGACGGCCTTGCCGCCCGCCGCGTCAGCGCCGCGGGCCGCCTCGTCGGCGAGGCGGTCGATGTGCATGTTGCAGGGGGTGACCATGGACCAGGTCGAGGCGACGCCCACCACCGACTTGCCGAAGTCGGCGTCGCTGAAGCCGACCGCTCGCAGCATGGCCCGGCTGGGCGCGCGGTCGGGTCCGTCGACGACGATGGAGGAGTGCTGGCGGCTGGATGCGGGCGTGGTCATGTTCTTTGGAAAGTCTGCGGTTGTCAGTGGGTCCCTCCCGCCTATCAAAAAGGCGGGCGAGGGCGGACTTTGAGCCGCCCGACCCCAGCCGACAACCCGATTTAAAAGTCCGCCGTCCCGTGGAATTCAATCTCAAGAAGATCATCAAGGCCCTGCTGCTCTCGACCTCCGAGGCGGTGTCCATCAAGGACATCCAGAAGGTCGTGCAACGCTACCATGCGCAGGCCGCCGCTCCGACGGAAGCGCCCGAAGGCCAGCCGGCCGA
The DNA here is from genome assembly GCA_903860195.1 of uncultured Opitutia bacterium. Classification (GTDB taxonomy): domain Bacteria; phylum Verrucomicrobiota; class Verrucomicrobiia; order Opitutales; family UBA953; genus UBA953. Next base: position 20,821 of record CAIOPO010000131.1, read on the forward strand.
GCCGGCTCCCGCGGCCGCGCCCGTGCAGGAGGTGATCCAGGACATCATCGACCAGGTGCCCACGCTGCTCACCGCGACGCAGATCCGCGAGGCCGTCGACGCCCTCGAGGCCGAGATGCGCGAGTCCAACGACTCCTGCCGGATCCTCCAGGGGCCCGAGGGCTTCCGTCTGGTCATCTCGCCCGCTTACTCGGACTGGGTGCGTCTCCTGCGCGGCGAGCCGCGTCCGCAGCGGCTCAGTCCCGCCGCGCTGGAGACGCTCTCAATCGTCGCCTACCGCCAGCCGGTGACCCGCCCCGAGATGGAGGCCATCCGCGGCGTGTCCGTCGACAGCGCCCTGACGCGCCTGCTCGAGCTAGAGCTCGTCGCCGTCACCGGCCGGGCCGACCTGCCCGGGCGTCCCATCCAGTACGGCACGACGGACCGGTTCCTCGACTTCACCGGGCTGCGCTCCCTGGGCGAGCTGCCGTCCTCGGACGTCCTCTCGCCCGCCCAGATCTCCGAGTGGATCACCCGCGCCACCGCGCCGGTCGCGGTCGGCGACGCCGACGTGGGGCTGCCCGCCGAGCAGGAAGGCGGCTCCGAGCCCGCACCGCAGTGACATGAGCCTCGAAGAGCACCGCCGCGAGGTCGACCGCATCGACCGTGAGATCCTCGCCCTGCTCGGGCGCAGGCTCGAGGTGGCGCGTCTCATCGGCGAGGCGAAGCAGCGCGCAGGAGCCCCCGTCTACGCGCCGCAGCGCGAGGAGCAGGTGCTGCGTTCCCTGACCGACGCGGCGCCGGGCATCCCCGCCTCGGGAGTGCGCGCGGTGTTCCGCGAAGTCATCTCCCTTTCCATCGGTGCGCAGATGCAGAAGCCCGTCGCCTACCTCGGGCCCGAGGGGTCCTTCACGCAGCAGGCACAGGTCCGCGCCTTCGGCTCAAGCGTTCCGGCCATGCCCCTGCGCTCCATCGCGGACGTCTTCGCCGCGGTCGAGTCCGGGGAGTCCTCCTACGGCGTCGTGCCGGTCGAGAATTCCACGGAGGGCGTCGTCAGCCATTCGCTGGACCTGCTGGCGGAGTCCGAACTGAAGGTCGTCGCCCAGGTGACGCTCTCCGTGGAGCAGTGCCTGGTCGGCCAGGGTCCGCTTTCCGAGGTGCGGCAGGTGCTCTCCAAGGACATCGCCCTGGCCCAGTGCCGCGGCTGGCTTTCACGTCATCTGCCCGGCGCCGCGCTCACCGAGACCGACAGCACCGCTGCCGCGGTCGAACAGGTGGCGCGTGAGCCGGCCGGCCGCGCCGCCGTCGCTTCCGCCTCCGCCGCCGAATCGCGCGGAGTCCCGATCCTCGCCCGCGGCATCCAGGACCGGCGCGACAACGCCACGCGCTTCTTCGTGATCGGCGCGGCCGCCAATCCGCCCGGCGCCCAGGAGGAGGTCACCAGCGTCGTGCTGGCGCTCAAGCATGAGCCCGGTTCGCTGCAGGCGGCGCTCAAGGCCTTTTCCGACCGAGGCATCAACCTGATCCGCATCGAGTCGCGTCCGAGCCGTCGCCGGGCCTGGGAATACCAGTTCTTCATCGACTTTCCGGGACACTGGGAGACGCCGGCCGTCCAGGAGGCCGTCAAGGAGCTCAAGGGCCGGTGCGAGGTCGTCAAATGGCTGGGCAGCTATCCCCAGTCGGCCGGATGAGCCGTCGCGCGCTGGGAGGAGTCCTCCTGGCCCTCGCGTCGGTCGTCCTCGTCCTGTCCGTCTGGTCCTGGTGGCGGGCCTGGTCCGCGCCCCTTGTGTCCGTGATCGTGCGTCCGGAGTTCTCCGTGCAGGGCGTCACCTCCGGCACGCCGGTCCGCGTGCGCGGCGTGGCGGTCGGCCAGGTCTCTTCCATCGGTCTGCATCAGGACGCTTCGGGTCGGCTGAGGCCGGAGCTTCTGCTGAGTCTCGACCCGGAGTCACTGGAGGACCGTGGATTCGCCGATCGGCTCAGGGAGGACAAGCTGTCCGAGGAAGTCGCGCGCGGTCTCGTGGCGCGGCTCGTGACGGTCAGCCCCGCCTCCGGCCTCCTGCAGGTCGAGTTGCTCTGGGAGCCGGGCGTCGCGATTCCCGCCGGACTCTCCCGCGGCGAGATACCCGCCACCGGCGGCACGTTGCAGCAGACTTATGAGCGGCTCGCGGCCGGGTTCGACGAGGCCGCCCGCCGCGACCTTTCACTGATCGCCGCGGAGCTCGAGGCCGACCTTGACCGCTGGCTCCCATCCACCGATCCCGCCCGGGCCGAGGCGCTCAACGCTGACTGGCTGTCCCGTTCGGACCGTCTCGCGGTCGCCGCCCGGGACGTCGCCGAAGGCGCAGCCCTGGCCGACGCCGCCCGCGCCTGCCGCGAACTCCGTGAGGCCGTCGAGGCGGCCGACGCCGCCGTCTCGCCCGAGAAGCTCGCCCTCCTTCAGGTGCGACTTGCGGACGCCTCGGCCGCCCTCGGTTCGGTCGCCGCAGCGCTGGAATCCTCCCGCGGCGTCATGGAAGGAGCCTCCGCCGACCTCTCCGCCGCCTTCCGCGGCGTGTCCGAAGCCGCCAAGGCCTGGAAGGCCAAGGCCCGCGGACTGACCACCGAGCCGCTGCCGCCGGGCAGGTGAACAGGCTTGCCGCCCCCTCCGGGGGCGGGGTTAGGTGGGGTCAGCCATGGCCGAAAAGACCGACAAGATGGATTCCATCATCAACCTGTGCAAGCGGCGCGGGTTCGTCTTCCCTTCCTCCGACATCTACGGCGGGTTCAACGGCTTCTTCGACTACGGCCCCCTCGGCGTCGAGCTGAAGAACAACATCAAGCAGGCGTGGTGGCAGGACTTCGTGCACCGCCGCGACGACATCGTCGGCCTCGACTCCTCCATCATCCACCATCCGACCACCTGGAAGGCCTCCGGCCACGTCGACAACTTCACCGACCCCCTCGTCGACTGCAAGGAGTCGAAGATGCGCTACCGCGCGGACCAGCTGTTCTTCGCCCCGGTGCGCGTCGCCGGCGAGACCATCGGGTACGTCTCGCTGCTGGAGGCGGAGGGCATGCAGGCGAAGGCCGAGGAGCTGGCCGCCGACCTCAAGCGCAAGCTCGCGAAGCAGGGCGCGATGGAGCCCGTCGTGCTCCGTGACTACACCGAGGCGAAGCCCGAGGAGCACGCCCTCATACCTTCGCCCGCCACCGGCAAGCCCGGTTCCCTCACGCCGCCCCGCTCCTTCAACATGATGTTCCAGACCTACGTCGGGGCCATGCAGGACGCCTCGGCCACGGCCTACCTTCGTCCGGAGACGGCGCAGGGCATCTTCATCAATTTCAAGAACGTCGTCGACACGGGCCGGGTGAAGCTGCCCTTCGGCATCGCCCAGGTCGGCAAGGCCTTTCGCAACGAGATCAATCCGCGCAACTTCATCTTCCGTTCGCGCGAGTTCGAGCAGATGGAGATCGAATACTTCGTCGCGCCCTCGGCGGACTGGGCCGCGGCGCACCGTGACTGGATCGAGTGCTGCCTCGCGTGGTTCGAGTCCATCGGCATCCCCCGCGACAAGCTCTCGCTCTATCCGCATCCCGCCGAGAAGCTGGCCCACTACTCGAAGGGCACGACGGACATCATGTTCGAGTTCCCCTTCGGCGTGCAGGAGCTCCAGGGCGTGGCCGCGCGCGGCGACTTCGACCTCACGCAGCACAGCCAGGTCTCCGGCCAGAAGCTGGACTGGTTCGACGAGGCCGCCAAGGCCCGCTTCATCCCCCACGTCATCGAGCCGTCGGTCGGCGTCGACCGCGTGTTCCTCGCGCTGCTGACGACCGCCTACCACGAGGACGTGGTCGAGGGCGAGGCGCGGACGGTGCTCCGCCTGCCTCCCCGCGTCGCGCCCTACAAGGCCGCGGTCTTCCCGCTGGTGAAGAACAAGCCCGAGCTCGTCGCCCGCGCCGAGGCGCTCTACCGCCGGCTGCGCCGCCGGTTCAACGTCTTCTATGACGCTTCGGGCGCGATCGGCCGCCGCTACCGCCGTCAGGACGAGATCGGCACGCCTTACGGCGTCACCGTCGACTTCGACACGATCGAGAAGGACGCCGGCGTCACCGTGCGCGACCGCGACAATCTCTCGCAGGTGCGCATGTCGGAGGACGAGCTGGTCCGCTTCCTCGACGAGAAGGTCAACGGGGCCTGACGGCCTCCTCGGCGAGCTCGGCGGCGAACGCCGCCAGCCGCCTCCGTCCGGCCACGCCGGCCGCGACCGACAGGTTGCGCAGGCCCTGGGGCAGGTGGGCGAGGTATTCCGTGCGGCCCTTGGCGCGTCCGAGGAATCCGTAGGCCCCGCAGGCCTGCATGAGCCGCTGGGCCGCGGCCGTGTGCAGGAGGCGCGTGAACTCGTCGCGCGAGCCCTTCCACCCGGAGGCCTCGCGGGCATGGTCCTCAAGGTCCACGCGCCAGAGCTGCATGTCGGGCCGGGTCAGGTAGGGGTCGAAGGCGAGCGAGGCGAAGTCATAAGCCGCGCATCCCAGGCGCAGGCCCTGGAGGTCGATGAGCCACGCCCGTCCGTCTCGCACCATCACGTTCTGGGACTGCAGGTCGCGGTGGAGGGTGACTGACGGCTGCGCGGACAGTTCGGCCGCCAAGGATTCCGCCTCCCGCAGGACGGCCTGGTCCGGCTTCCGCCGCCCCGTGGCGTTCTCCAGGAAATATTGCCGCTCCCAACGGTAGAGCCCTTCGCCGAAGGGCTCCATCAGCGTGACGCCGGCGGTGGCCGCCGGGCCGTCACGATGCAGCCGTGCGGCCTGCTCCACGGCGTCGGCGAAGGCGGACCAGGGGAAGGCCGGCTGCTGCGCCAAAGTCCAGAGGTCCGTGCCGCCCAGGTCCTCGAGGAGCAGCGTGCCCGCCTCGCGGTCCTCCGCGAGCACGGCGGGGGCGTTGATGCCGGCCCCGCGGAGCGCGGAGCAGATCGCGCCGTAGCCGAGGTTCTCCGGCCGGCTGTCATCGTAGACGCAGAGCACGGCCGGTTCGCCGGCGGCCGTGCGCACGCGGTGGAAACGGCGACCCGAGCCGCCCTTGAGCACCGCTCCGCCCTCGACCGGCAGGCATCCGTGCAGGGCGGCCGCGGCGCTGACGTCGAGGGAGCCCCGCGCGGGCCGCTCCAGCCGCGCGCGCACGGCCGCGTATTCCTCGGCCGTGCCGAGGTCGTGCCATTCTTCGGAGCGGTCAAGGAAGCCTTGTACGGAGCCGCGTGCCTCCGAGACACGACGGAGGAAATGCTCGACGAGGGACTCCTTGCGGAGCGGCACCCCGCGCGCGAATTCCGCGGTCACGACGCACACGCCGGTGTACTGGTAGGGGCGGTCCGCCGAGCCGAGCCGGTCCCGCAGGTCGGTCACGTCGCCCTCGTCGGTGATGCGCACGTTCGCGTTCGGGCCGTCCTCGCGGACCACGAGGGTGGCTTCGGCGCGGTTGGCCCGATGATGCGCGGCGGCGGCGGCGATGTCGCACGAGCAGAGGATGTCCCCGTTCCAGATGACCAGGTCGCGGTCCTCCGGTCCGAGCAGCGGGGCGACGTTGGCGAGTCCGCCGCCGGTCTCGAGCAGTTCGGGCTCATGCACGAGGAGCACCTCGGCCTCCCGCCACCGTCCTTCCGGGAAGGCGGCGGTCCACGCCTCGGCCGCATGGTGGGTGTTGATGATGAAGCGGCGCGTCCCCGCCGCGAACAGCCTCTGCATCGCCCGTTCGACCATCGGCCTGCCGCCGATCGGCAGGAGCGGCTTGGGGGTGCGTTCGGTCAGGGGCCGCAGGCGCGTCCCGAGTCCGGCTCCCAGGATGAAGGCCGTGCGCGGGAAATCAGCCATGGGCCGCGCAGCCGGGGCAGATGCCGTAGATCTCCATCACGTGCGTCAGGTCGGCGTAGCCTTTGGCGCGGGCGGCCGCCTCGATCTTCGAGGTGTCGCATCCGGGCAGGCGTTCGATCCTTCCGCACTTCCTGCACACCACGTGGTGGTGATGGTGCCCCGTCGCCAGGGCGTAGAGCGTGCGGCCGCGTTCCATGGGATGACGTTGGACGACGCCCGCCTCCTCCAGCGCGCCCAGGCTGCGGTAGGCGGTGACGAGGTCCAGGGCTCCGTGGCCGGCCAGGCGGTGGACGTCCTCGGCGCTGAGGGGTTCGGCGGATTCGGCCAGCACCCTGAGGAGGTTCAGACGGGGGGCGGTCACGCGGAGAGACTTCTCCTTCATCCGGGCCACGGCCGCCTCGACGCGCCGGGAGGCGTCGCCGCAGCAGCCGTCTTCATGGCTGTGGCCGTGGGACATGAGGCGGAGGTTCTCGGCGGCGGTATGACGTGGCAACACCGAATGGCCACTTGCCTCCGTGGGCGGTCGGGATTGGACTGCCTCCGCTCCATGTCCGACCCGAAGTCCCAGCCCGCCGTTCGGGAGCTCCCGTCGCCCGTTCCCCGGGATTTCGTCTCCGCCGAGCCGTTTCCTCTGGAGCTGGGCGGCGAGCTGGCCGGACTCACGCTCCGCTATGAGACCTACGGCACGCTCCTGCCCGACGCCTCCAACGCCATCCTCGTCCCGCACGCCCTGAGCGGAGACCATCACGTGGCGGGACGTCACTCGCCGTCCGACCGCAAGCCCGGCTGGTGGGACCATTACGTCGGACCCGGCAAGGCGGTGGACACCGACCGCTTCTTCGTCATCGGCATGAACTGTCCCGGGGGCTGTCGCGGCTCCACCGGCCCTCTCTCGACGGACCCCCGCACCGGCGCGCCCTACGGCGGATTCTTTCCCGAGATCACCCTCGGTGACATCGTCCGCGCCCAGCGTCTGCTCGTCCGTCATCTCGGCATCAGCCGTCTCCATGCCGTGGTCGGCGGCTCGATGGGCGGCATGCAGGCGTTGCTGTGGTCCGCCGACTACCCGGCGGAAGTCGGGCGGATCGGCGTGCTGGCGGCCGGCCTCAGCCAGTCTCCGATGGCGATCGCGCTCAACGCCGTCTCGCGGGCCTGCGTCGAACGCGACCCCGGATTCCGCGGGGGACATTACCGTCCTGGCGAGGGCCCCGTCTCGGGCCTGGCCGTGGGGCGCATGCTGGCGCACATCAGCTACCTGTCCTCGGCCGCCTTCGACCAGAAGTTCGGACGCGCCGTCGTCCCCGGCGCCGCTCCGGGTGATCCGGTGCACTGGCAGGTCGAGAGCTATCTCGAGCACCAGGGCCGCTCCTTCGTCGAACGTTTCGACGCCAACAGCTGGCTGCGCATCACCCGCGCCGTCGACCGTTTCGACCTGACCGCCCGAGCCGCCGCCGGCACGCTGTTCCGCGCCGACGGTCCGGAACTGCTCGCCGTGGGCTTCTCCAGCGACTGGCTCTATCCCACCAGCGAGCTCCGCATGCTGATGGCCGCCGCCGCGGCCGCGGGCGTGAACGCCGCCTACCATGAGGTCGTGACCGACGCCGGTCATGACGGCTTCCTGCTGCCCGACAAGGGCCTGTCCGTGCGCCTCAACGCCTTCCTCGGCTGATCAGAGCAGCGGCGCGAGCACCCGCGAAACGGCCTCCACCGCCCGCCCGAACCGCGTGCGGCTCCGACGGTAGAGGTCCTCCGAGTAGTCGCCGCATTCCGCCGCCAGGCCGTCGACATACGCCGAGATTTCCGCGACGGCCGCCGGGCCCCTGACCACTGCGGCGATCTCGTAGTTCAGGAACAGCGACCGCATGTCCAGGTTCGCCGACCCGATCACGGCCGCTTCGCCGTCGACGAGGGTCAGTTTGGCGTGCAGCACGCCGGGGCCGTAGAAGAGCACTTCGCCGCCGGCCTCACGGAAGGTCCGCAGGTGCCAGCGTCGCGCGAAGTCCACCAGCCGGTGGTCCGAACGGCGCGGCACGATGAGCCGCACATGCCTGCCGGCCCGGGCGGCGGCGAGCAGCAGCGAGAAGAGCATGCGGTCCGGCACGAAGTAGGGCGTGACCACCGTGATGCTCCGGCGTGCCGAGGAGAAAAGACGGACGTAGGTCTCCCAGAGCGGGTCTTCGCGGCAGTCCGGCCCGGACGCCACGATTTCGGCCCGGCTCGCCCCGGCCGCGGCCGGACGCTCGCGCAGCAGGGCCTCGTGCGCCGAAGGGTTCTCGTCGGTGGCCTGGCACCAGTCGGCGATGAAGACCTGCTCCAGCGCGCCGGCGGCGGGCCCCTCGATGAGGAACGAGCAGTCGCGGAACCTGCGGCGCGAGGGCGTCTCCCCCATGTAGTCGAGCCCGAGGTTCTGTCCGCCGATGACCGCCCGTTCGCCGTCGAAGATCGCGATCTTGCGGTGGTTCCTCCAGTTCGCCGAGCCTTTGCCTTGGAACGGCAGGACGGGGTTGAAGCGGGCCACCCGGCCTCCCGCGTTGCGCAGCGGACGGCAGAGCGCCAGCGGCACGCCCCAGCTGCCGACCGCGTCGACGAGCAGGCGCACCTCGACGCCCTCCTTCGCCCTGCGTGCCAGCAGTCCGACGAGCTCGCGTCCCACCCGGTCCGCGGAGAGGATGTACGTGGAGACGTGGATGCGCCGGCGGGCCGCGGCGATCTGGGAGCGAAGCTCGCGCAGGACTTCCGCGCCGTCGCGGTCCCCCAGCAGCCGCACCCGGTTGCCTTCGGCCTCGGGGTCTCCGCCCAGCGAGCGGGCCAGCCGGTTGACCTCCCGCTTGGCCGCCGCCAGCGCGCCGTGCTTGCGTCCGCCGAACAGGAACACCACCGCCGCGGTGGTCCGGGGCGCCAGCCATGCGAGCGGTCCCCACAGCAGCAGGTAGACCGCGGAGGTCCGGGCGGAGAGCACCCGCCAGGTGACGAAGGCGGCGCAGGCGGCGTCGATCGCCAGGGCCGCCCACGGCAGCCGTTCGTCCGCGCCGGAGAAGGAGAACGCGGCCACGGCCGCGAGCGCCAACGCGGCGCGCAGGGCGAAGCTGCGGTATCCACGCGCGCGGGAGGCCATGGTCCCAGCCTAGGCGCCGGTCGGCGGTTGGGCACAAAAAAAGACCCCGGTGTCCCGGGGTCTGTCTGGCGTCTTGCGGACCGCTCAGTTGCCGGCCTTGTCGAGCAGGTCGCCGAGGCTGTTGAAGTCCCCGCTTCCGGAGGACGAGCTCGAGGAGCCCGAGGACGAGGACGTCGGGGCGCCGCCGGTGGACGGTCCCTTGATGCGCTCGTAGCTCGAGATCTCGGCCTGCAGACGGTCGGCGTCGTAGTTCGCCGCCTTGATCGAGAGGCCGATGCGGCGGTCCTCCTTGTCGATCTTGATGACGCGGGCCGTGACCTCCTGGCCGACCTTGACGACGTCCTTGACGTTCTCGACCCGCTGTTCGGCGAGCTGCGAGACGTGCACCAGGCCGTCGATCTCGTCGGAGAGCTCCACGAAGGCGCCGAAGTTGGCGATCTTGGAGACCTTGCCGGTCACCAGGTCGCCGATGCGGAACTTGCGGTCGATCTCGCTCCAAGGGTCGGTCTGGGTCTGCTTCACGCCGAGGGAGATGCGCTGCTGGTCGACGTCCACGTCGAGCACGATGGCCTCGACCTCGTCGCCCTTCTTCATCACTTCGGCCGGATTGTTGATGCGACGCGTCCAGCTCATGTCGGAGACGTGGACCATGCCGTCGATGCCGTCCTCCAGCTCCACGAAGGCGCCGTAGTTGGTGAGATTGCGCACCTTGCCGCGGACGCGGGCGCCCACGGGGTAGTTGTGGCGGACCTTCTCCCACGGATTGGCCTCGAGCTGGCGGATGCCCAGCGAGATCTTCTGCTCGTCCTTGTTGACGTTGAGGATGACGGCGTCGACCTCCTGGCCGACCTTGAGGATGTCCGAGGGCTTCTGGACGCGCTTGGTCCAGGAGAGTTCGGAGACGTGCACGAGGCCTTCCACGCCGCCCTCGATCTCGACGAAGGCGCCGTAGGCGACGAGGTTGACGACCTTGCCGCGGACCTTCTGGCCGGCGGGGTAGCGCTTCTCGATGCCCTCCCAGGGGTTGGGCTGGGTCTGCTTGAGGCCCAGGGAGACGCGCTCACGCTCGCGGTCGACTTCGACCACCATGACGGTGATCTCCTCGCCGACCTTGACGACCTCGCTCGGGTGGCCGATGCGGCCCCAGCTCATGTCGGTGACGTGCAGCAGGCCGTCGAGACCGTCGAGGTCCACGAAGGCGCCGTAGTCGGTGATGTTCTTGACGACGCCGCGGCGCACGACGCCGGGCTTGACCTCCTCGAGGAGCTTGCGGCGGCTTTCACCGCGCTGCTCCTCGATGAGCTCGCGGCGCGAGACGACGAGGTTCTTCTTGTCCTTGTTGATCTTGATGATCTTGAAGTCGAAGGTCTGGCCGACGTAGGGCTCGAGGCTCTTGGGCGGGTTGACGTCGATCTGGGAGGAGGGCATGAACGCGTCGACGCCGACGGAGACGATCAGGCCTCCCTTGACGACGGCCTTCACGCGGCCCTGGACGACGCTGCCTTCCTGGCAGTTGGCCTCGATGCTCTCCCACTTGCGGATCTGCTGGGCGCGGTCGTAGGAGACGGTGGGGGTGCCGTCCTTGTTCTCAAGGCGCTCGAGGTAGACCTCGATCTCGCCGCCGACCTGGACTTCGGCCATGTCGGGGAACTCGGACTGGGGGATGAAGCCCTCGGACTTGCCGCTGATGTCGACGACGACGAACTTGTCGTCCCGGATCTCGGTGATCTTCGCCTTCACGACGGAGTGGGCCTTGAGCGCGCCGAAGTTGGAGTCGGCGAGCAGTTTTTCCATGATGCTCATTGTTTTTTGACTGTTTCTCCCGGTCGTCACTGAGGACGGGTCCGGGGTTTGGTTGTTGTTGGTGTTTCCTCCGGGAAGGTCCGCCGACGACGGTCAGCGGGCCCGAAGGAAGTTCGAAAAAACGCCGGCCGGGGGTCTTGGCAAGCCCTTTCGGGCTCAGCGGGCGACGGGCTGGACGGAGCGGGCGTATTCGGCCACGCCCGCGGCGATGGCCTCGGCCACCTGCTGACGGTAGGAGGGGGTGCCGATGAGGGCGCCTTCGCGGCGGCTGGAGACGAAACCGCCTTCGATCAGGATGCCGGGGCAGGGCAGGGTGCGCAGCACGGCGAAACGGGCCCGACGCACGCCCCGGTCCTCGCCCCGGGTGGCCGCGAGCAGGTGACGCTGGACGCTCCAGGCCAGCTGCATGTTGCGCGCGTCGAAGCGGTTGCCGGGCTCGGAGGAGACGTCGGCACGGCCCTTCGCCACGTTGGTGGAGCGCATGCCGGGCGGGGTGAGGCAGTAGGTCTCGATGCCCTCGCTGGTGGTGTCGTTGGTGCCGGCGGAATTGTAATGGATGCTGACGAAGAGGTCCGCGCCGAACTTCGTGGCCAGCGCGGGCCGGGCCGGAAGGTCCAGCGAGGCGTCCTTGCTCCGGGTGAGGAAGACCTCGAAGCCCTGCTTCTCGAGCGCGGCCTTGACCCGTGCCGCGGTGTCGAAGGCGACGGTCTTCTCATTGTACTTGGCGTGCTGCTTGCCGGGGTCGCTTCCCCCGTGTCCGGGGTCGAGCACGATCCGACGCACCGGCCTGCGTTCGGCCTGCCTCCAGAAGAGCGGGACGAGCACCTTGTCATAGTCGACGCGCGCGACGGTGAGCTTCCCCTTGAGCAGGCCCACCGGCTCCGAGAGCATCACCTTCACGCCGTCGACCAGCACGTGGTCGCGGTCGCGCTCGGCGTAGAGGGTCGGCTTGCCCGCGCCGCCGTGACGTTCGGAGCCCGCCCGGTCGCCCTTCTGCGCCGCCAGGCCGGAGGCGCCGAGCTGCCGGAGGGAGTCGCCCAGGTAGACGTCGACCGCGCGCAGTTCGGCCGCGCCGGCCGCGGACAGCAGTAGCGCCGAGATCAGGATGGCCCGGACCCTCGGCACCGGCTCACTCCTGCTCGTCGCCGTCGGTCTCGGCGGAATCGTCCTCTCCGTCCTCCTCGCCCGGCGCGGCGTTGTGCACGAGCTTGCGGCGGTTCTGCTGCACGGGCGTGAGCCCGACGACGATGGCGCGTCCGTTGCGCTTGGGGTCGTTGTCCGAGGTGCTGATGTGGGCGAGCTCCTGGATGGCGCGCTTGATGGTGTCGACGCCGATCTCGGGGTGCTCGAGCTCGCGGTACCTGAACTGCAGGAGCAGCTTCACCTTGTGGCCGTGGTAGAGGAAGTTCTCGGCGCGGCGCACCTTGATCATGAGGTCGTGCACGTCGATGCGCGGGCGGAGCTTGATCTCCTTCACCTTGCTCGCGGACTTCTGATGCTTGTGCTTCTTGGCCTCCTCGTAGAGGAACTTGCCGTATTCGATGAGCTTGCAGACGGGAGGCTGCGCGTTCGCGGCGATCTCGATCAGGTCCACGCCGATCTCACGGGCCAGGTCCAGGGCCTTGGCGGTGGGCATGATGCCGAGCATGTCCCCCTTCGGGGAGATGACGCGGACCTCGGTCGCGCGGATGCGGTCGTTGCGACGCGGACCTTTGTCCTCTTTCCGCTGGTCCCTCCGTTGGTTCTGCTGATTGGACGAGTTCGGCCTGGGGCCGGAGGGGCGATACGGGGTGGCCATTAGGTAGCTGGGCGTGCGTCTGTGCCCGGAAAAGTCTCTTTTTCCCGGTGCAGGTTCAAGTCCCGATTCTACGGGACTCTCCTCGTCACTTCAGCGCCGCGATCGCCTCAAGCAGCTGGCTTCCGTGCGCGGCGGCTTCGACTTTGGAGACGGCTGCGACCAGTCTGCCCTTGGCGTCGAAGATGTAGGCCGCCCGGGCCGGCCCCAGGAACTTCTTTCCGTACATCGATTTCTCCACCATGCCGTCCACGGCTTTGGAAAAGTTGTCTTCGGGGTCCGCCACCAGCGCATACTTGTAGCCATGCTTCTGGGCATACTTCTCATGGGAAGTGACCTTGTCTCGGGAGACGGCAATCAGCTTAAACCCCTTTTTAGCAACGACTTGCATTACTTTGTCGAGTTCAGCCGCCTGCTTGTCGCAGGCCGAAGTGTTGTTGCGCATGTAGACGGAGACCACCGTCGGCCCGTCCATCAGCTCGGAGAAGGGCAGTGTGACGGTCTTGCCGCCCGCTACGGCATCCACTTTGAAACTAAGTTTCGGGGCTTTTCCTAGGGAAATCATGGGCTGGTGCGTGCAGTCCGCAAGGGAGGGGAGGCCGGGGCGATGTCAAATCCGGCGTCAGCGGACCATGCCGACCACCCCCTTTCCCCTTTACAATCGGCGCCCCGACCCCTTTGTTCGACCTCTTTCCGCCATGCAGAAGACCCGCAAGTCCATCTCCAAGCGCTTCAAGATCACCGGTTCGGGCAAGGTCATGCGCCGCTCCCCGAACACGCGCCATCTGCTGAGCTCCAAGTCCCGCAAGCAGCGCCGTCGTGCCAACAAGGCCAAGCGGGTCGACTCCGGCTTCGAGAAGAAGATGCTGGCGTCGATGCCCTTCGCCTGAGCCCCTCTCGGGCCGAACGGGTGTCTAAGGCGACCCCGAGGCCCGTCCTACCAACCCAAGCAAACCATACACCAACATGCCTAGAGCAACCAACGGTCCGGCCACCAAGGCGCGCAAGCGTCGCGCCATCGCGGCGGCCAAGGGCTACTTCGGAAACAAGTCGCGTCTTTACGTGTACGCCCTCGAGGCGTCGCAGCGCGCCCAGAAGTTCGCCTACCGCGACCGCCGCAAGAACAAGTCGACGTTCCGCCAGCTGTGGATCGTGCGCCTCAACGCCGCCTGCCGGCCCCTGGGGATCACCTACAGCCGTCTGATCGCCGGACTGAAGAAGGCCAACATCCTCATGGACCGCAAGAACCTCAGCGAGCTCGCCATCCACGACGCGCCCGCCTTCGAGGCCATCGTCCACAAGGCCAAGGCCGCCCTCGCCTGAGCCCGCCCTGAGCGGCCTCCTCGCGAAGCCCCGGCCTCCGGGGCTTCTTCTTTTCCGCGGGGGTGCTTTCGCTTGCCGCCCCGCCCCTCCCACGCAAAAAACACCCCGCATGCAGCAGCAGCTCGCCAGCATCGTCGCCACGGCCCGCCAGGAGTCGGCCGCCGTCACGACCCGGGCCGAGATGGAGGCCTTCAAGGCCCGCGTGATGGGCCCCAACGGATCGCTCACGCAGGTGATGAAGGGAATGGGGTCGCTCTCCAAGGAGGAACGCCCGGTCGTCGGCCGTCTCATCAATGAGGCCAAGCGCGAGGTCGAGGACCTGTTGGCCGCCCTGCTGGCCAAGGTCGAGGACGCGGAGATCGGCTCCGCGCTCGGCGCCCCGGCCGACCCTTCCTTGCCGCCGCCCGACGCGCCCGCGGGCTCGGCCCATCCGCTCAGCCGCACGCGCGAGCGCATCCTCGCCTCTTTCCGCAAGCTCGGCTTCACGGTGGCCGAAGGTCCGGAGGTCGAGACGGAGTGGCATTGTTTCGACGCCCTCAACACGCCCGCCGACCACCCCGCGCGCGACATGCAGGACACGCTCTACCTGCCGGCCTCGTTCCGCTCCGCCGACGCGCCCCGCAAGGGGACCGAAGCGGTGCTGCTCCGCACGCACACTTCCAGCGTGCAGGTCCGCACGATGCTGTCCCGCAAGCCGCCCTTCCGCATCGTCGCTCCGGGCCGATGCTTCCGCCGCGACGCGGTCGACGCCACGCACTCGGCCAACTTCCACCAGGTCGAAGGACTCTGGATCGACCGGCAGGTCACGCTCGCCGACCTCCGCGGGGTGCTCGACTTCTTCGTGAAGGAGACGTTCGGGCCCGAGGCCGAGACGCGCCTGCGGCCGTCCTTCTTCCCCTTCACCGAGCCGAGCTTCGAGATGGACCTGCGCTCGCCCAACCTGGGCCGTCTTTCGGGGCGCTGGCTGGAGATCATGGGCTGCGGGCTGGTCGACCCCAAGGTCCTCGAGCTCTGCGGGCTCGCTCCGCAGGAATGGTCGGGTCTCGCCTTCGGACTCGGCCTCGAGCGCATCGCCATGCTGGTCCACGGGATCGACGACATCCGCCACTTCTACGCCAACGACGCGCGCTTCCTGCGCCAGTTCGCCTGAGCCGCACATGAAGGTCTCCCTGCAGTCGCTTTCCCGTCACCTCGACCTTTCCGGCGTCACCGCCGAGAAGGTCGCCGAGGTCCTGCCGATGCTCGGGCTCGAGGTCGAGTTAGTGAGCACGTTCGGCCTCGCGCCGCTGCCCCGGGTGGTGGTCGGCCAGATCCTCTCGTTCGACAAGCATCCGAAGGCCGACCGTCTCAGCGTCTGCCAGGTCGACGTGGGCGACGGCGCGCCGCGCCAGATCGTCTGCGGGGCCAAGAACTTCAAGGCCGGTGACCGCGTGCCGGTCGCGCTGCCCGGCACGGTCATGCCCGGCGGCTTCGAGATCAAGGTGTCGAAGCTCCGCGACGTCGATTCGGCCGGGATGATGTGCTCCTCGGAGGAGCTCGGGCTCGGCAAGGGGGAGGACGGCCTGCTGATCCTCACGCCCCGCGCCCCCGCCGTCGGCACGCCGCTCAACGCGCTTTACGGCCCCCCGGACACGGTGCTGGAGATCTCCGTCACGCCCAACCGCGGCGACTGCCTCGGTCTTCGCGGCGTCGCCCGTGAGCTCGCCGCCGCGCTCGGCCGTCCGTTGCTCCCGCTCTCGCCGGCGACGCCCGCGGGACTGCAGGCTTCCGGCGGCCCCCGGGCGGTGCGTCTCACGACGGACGCCTGTCCCTATTACACGCTACGGGCCTTCCGCGGGGTGAAGGTCGGACCCTCGCCCGACTGGCTCCGGCGGGACCTCGAGGCCGCCGGGCTGCGTCCGATCAACAACGTGGTCGACATCACCAACTGGGTGATGCTCGAGCTCGGCCAGCCGCTGCACGCCTTCGACGCCGCGCAGGTCAAGGGCGCCGTCGAGGTGCGTTCCGCCCGTGAGGGCGAGGCGCTGGAGCTGCTTGACGGCCGCAAGGTCCAGCTCGACGCCTCCGCGTGCGTCGTCGCCGACGAGGCGCGCGCGCTGGTGCTGGGCGGCGTCATGGGCGGCGCCGGCTCCGGCGTCACCGAAGGCACGACGGAAGTGCTGCTCGAGTCCGCCTGGTTCCGGCCCGCCGACGTGCGCCGCGCCGCTCGCCGGCTCGGCGTGAGCACGGACTCCTCCCACCGGTTCGCGCGCGACGTCGACCCGGCCGGAGTCGAGCTCGCCTCACGTCTGGCCGCGGACCTGCTCGTCAAGCTCGCGTCCGCCGAACCCGTCGGCCCGGCGGTCGCGGCGGGC
>CAIOPO010000132.1 GCA_903860195.1 uncultured Opitutia bacterium
CCGTGCTGCGTGGATTCCGTGCGGTCCTTGGCCCGCGTGAGCGTGACCTCCCGGATCGTCACGTCCTTGAGTCCGTTGACCTCGACGATCGCCTGTCCCGGATCCGTCTGGATGATGCGACCCGGTCCGGACAGCCCGGCGCCGTCGCCCTTCAGGACCAGCTTGCGGCTGATGACGTAGTCGCCCGCGGGCAGGTGCAGGACCTTGCCGGGGTTGGCGTCGACCGCGGCCTGCAGGTCGGGATAGGAGCTCACTTCCGGCTGGGCGGCGCCCAACAGGGACGCGACCAGAAGCGTGGGGATCAGTTCCATGCCCGGAAGATGCCTCCGTCCGACGGGGAGTAAAATGCGATTTCTCTTGGGCGTCGCTTTCATAAGAGGCAATCTCTGCGCAGTCCCGACCATGAAAGGACCGCTTTTCCTTGTTCTGACCTCGCTGGCCCTGGGGATGACCGCCTGCGTCGGCGGCAAGGATCCCGTCGCGAGTCAGGAATTCATCTACGAGCCAGGACCCCATCCCCAGATACACGCCACTACGATCGCCGAGACCGCGCAGGGATTGGTGGCGGCGTGGTTCGGCGGCACGCATGAAAAGAATCCTGACGTGGGCATCTGGATCTCGCGTCAGCTCGCCGGACGATGGACTCCCGCGGTCGAGGTCGCCAACGGCATCCAGCCTCCTTCCGCCGACGGCAAGCCCGTGCGGCATCCCTGTTGGAATCCGGTGCTTTTCCAGCCCAAGTATGGACCCCTGATGCTTTTCTACAAAGTCGGACCCAGTCCGCAGACCTGGTGGGGCGAGCTCAGGACCTCCGCCGACGCCGGACTCACCTGGTCGCCCGCCCGCCGGCTTCCTCCTGGCATCCTCGGGCCCATCAAGAACAAGCCCGTGCAATTGGCTGACGGGTCGATTCTCTGTCCGTCGAGCGCTGAGAGCACCGACAAGGTCAGCCGATGGACCGTGCATTTTGAGCGCACGGAAGATCTTGGGCTCACCTGGACTTCAACCGGTCCCGTCAACGACGGCCTGGCCATCCAGGCGATCCAGCCGAGCATCCTCACCTTGCCGGGCGGGCGTCTGCTGGCCCTGGGCCGATCCCGGCAGAACTTCGTCTTCAGCACCGAATCCGTCGACGGCGGCCGCAGCTGGTCCCCGCTCGGCAGGGGCGCGTTGCCCAACAACAACAGCGGCACCGATGCCGTGACCCTGGCCGACGGGCGCCACCTCATCGTCTACAACCATGTCGCCGGGGCCCCCGGCAAGTGGGGCGGACTCCGCACCCCGCTGAACGTCGCCGTCAGCCGAGACGGACGTGAGTGGCAGGCGGCCCTCGTGCTGGAGTCGGCACCCGGAGAATACAGCTATCCTTCCATCATCCAGACCTCGGACGGACTGGTCCACATCACCTACACCTGGAAGCGGCAGAAGGTGAAGCACGTCGTCATCGACCCTGCCCGGCTGGAGGCGCGTCCCATCGTCGACGGCCGTTGGCCCCTCTGAAAATGCGCCGTCTCTTCCTGCTTCTCATCGCTACGGCCGTCGGCGCCGAGGAGCCCGCCCTCAAGCGACTCCGTTACAACCATCCCGGGCTCGTCGTGGACCTTGGCGTCGGACTCTGGGCCTGGCCGCTGCCGATGGACTTCGACGGCGACGGCGACCTCGATCTGGTCGTCAACTGCCCGGACAAGCCTTCCAACGGCGTCTATTTCTTTGAGAACGCCTCCGGTGACACCGCGCGCAACAAGATGCCCGTGTTCAAGCCCGCCCGCCGCATCAGCAAGGGACTGCAGAACGTCCAGCTCAGCATGGTCGGAGGGAAGCCCGTCGTGACCTCTCCCGCCGCGGTCTACCCGGATTTCCTCCGGAGCGGTTTGGACAAGCCGGTGAAGCTGCCCCTGCCCGCCAACGTCCATCCTAACAAAGTGCGCGCCAACATGTGGCGTTTCGCCGATTACAATGCCGACGGGCGCACCGATTTGATCATCGGCGTCGGCGACTGGACCGACTACGGTTGGGATGACGGCTATGACGCCTCCGGCAAGTGGGTGCGCGGCCCCTTGCGCGGCTTCGTCTACCTGGCGATCAACAAGGGTACGGACGCCAAGCCCGACTATGCGAAGCCCGTTCGCCTCAAGGTCGGCGAGACGCCCCTTGAGACGTTCGGTTGGCCTTCACCCAATCTGGCCGACTGGGACCGCGACGGCGACCTCGACCTCCTTTGCGGCGAGTTCCTCGACGGCTTCACATACTTTGAGAACACCGGCGGGGCCATGGCTCCGGCCTACGCGTCCGGACGGCGTCTCACGCTCCGACCCGGAGTGAAGGGCTTCCCGTCGGCCTGGCTGGCCCGTCAGGAGGCCGCCCGCCTCCACGGGTCGCCTGAGCCCCTGACCATGGACCTCGAGATGATCGTCCCTGTGGGCATCGACTGGGACAAGGACGGCGACCTCGATCTCATCGTCGGCGACGAGGACGGGCGGGTGGCCTTCATCGAGAACACCGGAGGATTCACGCCCGAACGCACTCCCCAGTTCCTCCCGCCCAGATATTTCCAACAGGAGGCGGACGAGCTCAAGTGCGGCGCCCTTGCGACTCCGTTCGGGTTCGACTGGGACGGTGACGGCGACACCGACATCCTGTGCGGCAACACCGCAGGATACGTGATGTTCTTCGAGAACCTCAGCGGACCCAAGGTCGCGGAACCCAAGTGGGCCGCGCCCAGGGCGTTGGAGGCCGAGGGCGCGCCCATCCGCCCGATGGCGGGTTACAACGGCAGCATCCAGGGGCCATGCGAGGCCAAGTGGGGCTATTCGACCCTGTCCGTGGCGGACTGGGACGGCGACGGGCTGCCTGACATCCTGCTGAACTCCATCCTCGGAAAAGTCGTCTGGCACCGGAACGTCGGCACCCGTCAGGCGCCGAAGCTCGAAGCCGCGCGCCCGGTTGAGGTCGAGTGGCAGGGCGCCCAGCCTTCGCTGGCCTACGGCTGGCTCAGGCCCGAAGGCAAGGGCCTGCTCACCCAGTGGCGCACCACCCCTTTCGCCGTGGATTGGAACACCGACGGACTGACGGACCTCGTCATGCTCGATCAGGAGGGGCATCTGGCGCTCTTTGAACGCGTCGCCCGCGGTTCCTCGCGGGTGCTGCAATCCCCGCGCCGCGCGTTGACCGACGCCAAAGGCGGGCCGCTCGTGCTGGCCAGGGGGACGGCGGGCAAGAGCGGGCGGCGCAAGTTGTG
The DNA here is from genome assembly GCA_903860195.1 of uncultured Opitutia bacterium. Taxonomy (GTDB): domain Bacteria; phylum Verrucomicrobiota; class Verrucomicrobiia; order Opitutales; family UBA953; genus UBA953. The sequence continues at coordinate 3,239 of CAIOPO010000132.1, forward strand.
CATCGCCGATTGGGACGGTGACGGCCGGATGGACGTCCTGCTCAACTCCTCGAGCGCCAACTTCCTGCGCCAGGTGCTGCCTGCCGACGGCAAGTGGGCCTTCCAGGATCTCGGTCCTCTGGTGAAGCAGAACATCGAGGGACATGACGTCAGCCCCACCGTCGTGGATTTCGACGGCGACGGGGTCATCGACTTTCTCGGTGGCGCCGAGGACGGTCGGCTCTACCATTACGTCAACCCCCGCAGCGTACGCTGAATCCTCATGATGCACCGTCGCAGATTTCTCGCCCTTGCGGCGGGTTCTCCCGCGCTGCTCAGCGCCGCCCCGTCGCCAGCCCCCATCCGCGTCGCCGTCGTCGGTCATACGGGGAAGGGCAACTATGGTCACGGCCTTGACGCCGTCTGGCTCAAGGTGCCGGAGACGCGCATCGTCGCCGTCTCCGATCCCGATCTCGCCGGACGCAAAGTGGCCGAGGTGCGCCTGCAGGCCGCCGAATCCTTCGCCGATCATGTCGAGATGTTCCGCAAGGCGCGTCCGGAGGTCGTCGCCGTCTGTCCCCGTCACATCGACGCCCATGCTGAGATCATCCTGGCGGCGATCGAGGCCGGGGTGAAGGGCCTCTACGTCGAGAAGCCCTTTGTCCGAACCCTGGAGGAGGCCGATGCAGTCGTCGCCGCCTGCAAGTCCAAGGGAGTCCGGCTGGCCATCGCCCACCGCAACCGCTATCACCCCGCGCTTGAACTCGCCGTCAAGCTTGCCGCCGCCGGCGAGTGGGGGGCCGTCCGGGAGGTCAGAGTGCGCGGCAAGCAAGATCAGCGCGGAGGAGGGCTCGATCTCTGGGTCCTGGGCGGACACGGCTTCAACCTCGCCACCCAGTTCACCGGTCCGGCCATCTCGTGTCAGGCCGTCATCCTGCAGGAGGGCAGGCCGGCGACCCGTGCTGACGTCAGGGAGGGCGACGAAGGCGTCGGCCGCATCGTCGGCGACGAGATCCATGCCAAGTATGAGACCAAGTCCGGCATCCCGTTGCATTTCGATTCCAAGAAAGGACTCTGGGACAAGAAGGAGGGCTTCGGCGTCAGGGTCGTCTGCGAGAAGGCCACGCTTGATCTTCGTGTCGATGAGGAGCCCCTCATCCACGTCGTCCGCGACGGCGAGCGCACCCCCTTGAGCAGCGGGACCTTCGGCGTTTCCGAGAGACAGGACATCCGTGATCTCGTGGCAGGGCATCTGGGGGCCGTCCGTGACCTGCTCGACGCCATGCGTACCGGTCGTGAGCCCCTTTGCGGTCCCGAAGCCGGGCGTGAGACCATCGAGCTCATCACCGCCCCCTTCGCCTCCTTTGCGGCCGGCGGCGCGAAGATCGCGTTGCCCCTTGTCCGCCGTTCCCATCCTCTCGCCTGATCATGCGCGCCCTCATCCTGCACCTGCTGCTCGCCGCCGTCGCCAGCGCGGCCGAGCCGCGTGCCATCAAAGTGGCCCTCTACGATGACAAGGGCGCGGCCGGAAAGGGCGTCCCTTCCGTCGAGGCCATTCTGGGCAAGACTCCTGACGTCAAGGTCACCCGCCTCAAAGGCACGCAGTTCACTTCCGAAACCCTGAGGGAATTCGACCTCGTCATGTTCACCGGCGGCAGCGGCAGCGGCGAGGCCGGCGGACTCGGGGAGGCGGGCCGCGAGAATGTCAGGAAGTTCGTGCGTGAAGGCGGCGGGTACGTCGGCATCTGCGCCGGCGCCTACCTCGCCTGCAGCGGTTTCGAATGGGGGCTCGGGGTCATGAATGCGCGCACCGTCTCATCCAAGTGGCGACGGGGCGCCGGCGAAGTCCGCATCGCCCCGGTCCAAGGCGACGAAGTGCTGGGCGTCCCCTTGTCGGAACGCGGCGTCCGCTACGTCAACGGCCCGATCATCAAGCCTGATTCCCGCAAAGACCTGCCTGATTACCGCCCCCTGGTCCTTTTCCGAACCGAGCTCGCGGAGAACGGATCCCCGGCCGGCGTCATGGTCGGGGCGCCCGCGCTTGCCGCTTCCGAATACGGACTCGGGCGAGTGGTCATCTCCAGCCCTCATCCCGAGCAGACCTCCGGCCTCGAGCCGCTCGTCGAGCGGACCGTGCGCTGGGTGGCGCGCCGGCGCGGCCCCGCCGAGGATCTCTGGAAGCGTCTGGAAGCCATGCAGGTCGACAGACTTTGGCTGCCCGGAGCCATCGTCGACTGGAAGACCGGACTGCCGACCGGAAAGCCCTTCACCGATTCCCCCAAGAAGCACACCCATTGCAGCCAGTTCGTGGCCGCCGCCTCATTGCGGCTGGAGATCCCGTTGCTTCGCCCTCCTGAGCATTCCGTGGTCGGACTGGCCAATGCGCAGAACGCCTGGCTCGATTCCGATGCCGGTCGCAAGGCCGGATGGGTCCGTCTCAAGGACGCCGGCGAGGCGCAGCGGTTCGCCAACGAGGGACGCCTAGTGCTTGCGTCCGTGAGCAATCCCGACCCGAGCCGCGCGGGACACATCGCGATCGTCCGTCCCGGTGAAAAAGACGCCGACCTGCTCGCCCAGGAAGGGCCGGACATCATGCAGGCCGGCGGAACCAACTTCATGCGCGCCAGCCTGCGCCGCGGCTTCGCCAATCATCCCAAGGAATATGACAAAATCGCCTTCCACGCTCATGCCGTGGAAGCGCCCTGAGGCGTCAGTTCAGCGTACGGCGGCGGCGCACACCAGTTCCAGGATGCGCGGGATGCTGTAAGTCTCCCAGGCGCCGTTCTTGGGCGGGACCACCGGGTCGTATTTCTGTCCGAATGAGTCCGGGGGCTGGGGGATCCGGGTCAGATCGGGGCTCCATTGTCCGTCCTTCCCGCCGAGCTTGTAGATCACCAGGTCGAGCGAGGGCACCACGTAGAGGCAGAACCCTCCTGCGCCCGTCTTGTAGTAGGCGTCACGCGGGGCGCCGAGAATCTGGCCGGCGTGGTTGTGCTCGAACTGCAGACTGAAGGGGAAGTGGGGGTTGTATTTGAGTGGCTCACGGCACATCCGCAGATAGCCCGAGGGGATGAGCTGCCGTCCCGCCCATCGCCCGTCCTGCGCCAGACAGTAGCCCAGTCGTGCCGCGTCGGTGGCGCGCAGCGCGATCGAGCCGGCCCCGTTGGCGTGGTTCATCACGACCTCTCCCCGGTAGAGGCAATAGCCCCAAGGTCCCCATCCCATGGGCTTGCCCAGCTTCTCATCGACGTAGTCCGGCAATTCCTTGCCCGTGACCCGGCGGAGCACCATCGAGGCGATGTGCGGGGCGGGGGAGGAGTAAGAGTAGCCCTCGCCGGGGCCGGCCCAAAGCGGCACACGGAGCGACGAGCCGTCGACGTCACGGACATCCTGGCCCTTGGAGGCCTTGAGCGGAGAGGCGACCCCTTTGATGACGGAAGACGGCGTGGCGCCTTCGCCATTGTGTCCGGAGGTCATGCAGAGCAGATGGCCGAGACGGATGCCGGCTTCACGAGGATCGCGGAGCGGCAGCCCCTCGGGCAGGAAGTCCTTCGTGTAGACGAGCGTGTCCAGTCCCTCGGGCAGGCGGGCCTTGTGCTCCTCCAGCATGATGCCGCAGGCGAGGCTCGTGACCGCCTTGCCCGTGGAGGCCATGTCCGGATTGGCTCCGCGGCGGGCTTTTCCGAAATAACGTTCCATCACCAGCCAACCTCGGCTGACCACCAGAAGCCCGCCGTTGTCTGTGTTCGATCGCTGGACCGCGTTCCATGCGGCATCCAGCCGAGCGAGGTCGATGCCGGCCAGGTTCCTCGCCTCTTCCGCATCCTTTGGCGTCCGCCAGCCGCCCTGGGCGTCAGAGGGTGGGAAATAGTCGGCGGCCTGGCAGAGCGAGGCCATGAGCAGCAAGGATGAGAGTCGCATGCCGGATGTTCGTCGCATCCGCCCCTTGCGGGCAAGCCCTCGCTCGACAGCCGACGGCGGCGGGTCAGAATGCCCGCATGCCCCGTCTCCTGACCCTTCTGCTCGTCCTGACGCACGCTTGCCTGCCTTCGGCCGAGCGCCCCAGCTTCCTCTTCATCCCCATCGACGACCTGAACCACTGGGTCGGCCACCTCGGCCGCCATCCTCAGGCCCGCACCCCGAACATCGACCGCCTGGCCAAGATGGGCGTCAGCTTCACCAAGGCCTACTGCACCGCCCCCGCCTGCAATCCCTCCCGCGCCTCGCTGATGTCAGGACTCCGGCCCACCAGCACCGGCTGCTATGACAACTCGCAGAACTGGCGGCCGGGCATTTCCGAGGACATCCTGCTCAACAGCGTCTTTTCCAGGAGCGGATACCGCGTCTATGGCGCGGGCAAGATCTACCACGGGGCCGGAGACCGGGGCGGAATTTTCGACGACTACTTCCC
>CAIOPO010000133.1 GCA_903860195.1 uncultured Opitutia bacterium
ACGTTGGCCCGCTATGGCATCGATAACTCGACCAAGGTCTGGCCCAAGGAGATCAACGTCGCCGAAGAGCAGGACGCCTTCGGGCGCAAGTGCCTGACCGCCCGACGCCTGCTCGAGCGCGGCGTCCGCTTCGTGCAGATCTGGTCCGGCAACGACAACGGCTTCCCACGTCGCAACTGGGACTCGCACGAGGACATCGCCCGCGACCACGCCCCGCTTTCGCTCGGCATGGCCAAAGGCACCGCGGCGCTCATCCAGGACCTCAAGGATCGGGGCATGTTCGAAGACACCCTGATCCTCTGGACCACCGAGTTCGGCCGCATGCCCTGCGCCCAGGGCGGCAAGGGCCGCGACCATAATCCCTTCGTCTTCACCAACTGGCTCGCCGGCGGCGGCATCAAGGGCGGCGTCACCCACGGACAGAGCGACGAATGGGGCTACAAGCCCGCCGACCGCAAGCGCTTCACCCAAGGTTACGACATCCACGCCACCGTCCTGCACCTCCTCGGCCTCGACCACGAGAAGCTGACCTTCCGCCACAACGGCGCCGACCGGCGCCTCACGGACGTGCACGGGCACGTGATCAGGGAAATCCTCACTTAGGGCTCGGTCTGGTGCTTGGCTGAGGAAAAACGCCCTTTGCACCATTGTTTTTTTGTACTTCATCAGTGGCATGCTTCGTCCGTTCTCCGTGCTTCTTGTCACTTCTCTCTCAGTTGCCATCTCCGCCGCCGAGACCGTCCAAGAACGTGTTTCCACGGTGACAAACACTCCGGGCCTGGTTGCCTTCTGGGACTTCACCAAGCGCGAGGCCCCTGGCAAACGCTTCACGGCCCACGTGCCGGCCGGAGCGACCAATGACTACGCGCTCGATGCCGGCAACTACGTCAAGGACCTCTGGAACGCCGGCCCCGCCGCCACGTATGATGACTTCCCTCTCCTCGGCTCGGGTCCGTTCGGTCAGGCGATCCGCATCAAGGCCGAGACGAATCCGGACTTCCGGCCGGTGCTGTTCGTGCCGCGCGCCCGTCTGCATGACTCGCCGCTCGACATCAAGGGCGCCGGCAAGGCCGTCACGGTCGTCGTCTGGGCCATCCGCGAGAGCGGCAACCACGCCCTCGCGGGCATCTGGCACGAGGGCACGGACCTGAAGGAGAAGGCCACCGAAACCATCGCCAAGGTCGAACGCGGCCAGCGTCAATACGCCCTCTTCGCCGGCCTGAACAAGGAGGGCTCCGCCTGCGGTCACGTCTCCGAGAACGGCGCGAGCTCGTTCACGAACAAATACGCGCTGCACAAGTGCAACTCCGCCGCCCAGTCGCCGAAGGTGCCGCACGACGCTGCGCCTGAAGTGCTGGCCAAGTCCTGGCAGACGTTCGCGATGACCTTTGACAGCAAGACGCAGCAGCTCACCGGCTGGCTTAACGGGGAAAGCGGAGACCGCTGGCTCGACAACCCGCAGAAGGATTGGCTGCTCTCCTTCGCCGCCAACGCCTGGCTGCAGGGCCGCCTCGCCAAGATTCCCGGCCAGCAGGAAGGCGAAGATCCGAAGTTCCCGGCCGACCAGTATTACAACCCGCCCGAAGACAAGGCCGTCAGCGTGAAGGTGCTCAGCGAGACGAAGGGGGGTAACACCCGCGTCGAACTCCGCGAATACGCCTACACCAAGGTGAAGGTCACGCTCGTCGCCGGACAAGAGACCGCCCGCGAACTCGTCTCCCTCCGCCTCAACCCCTGGTGTTATCCGCTCGACCTCTACCAGCCGAAGACCGACGGCACCGGCGGGCCTATCACGATCGGACGCGTCATCCACAGCTCCCGCAGCGTCGGCTTCACCGGCTGGATCGGCGGCGTCGCCGTCTTCGACCGGGCGCTGACGGCCGCAGAGCTGGCGAAATTCCACGCACTGGCGAAGTAAGGTTGAGCGCCGCGCTCAACCGCGGCCGACCAAGGATGATCAGCCCGCCCTAGGCGGCGCCTATGAACCCCCTTGCCCACGTGTCGCCATGCCCACGTGCCCCCTTGACCGCTACCCCTCACCTAGCCCTAGCCCTGGCCCTAACCCTGCCCCTATTTTGCTTATCATCCCTCCCCCATCCTCCATCTTTCCTCCATCCCCATGGCCTCCCGCAAGTCACCCTGGATCGACGTGACCATCCCGTTCGCCAACGGGATGCACGGCTGGCCGGGCAATCCGCCGACGGTCATCAAGCCGCACGCAGCTCTGGCCAAGGGGGATGTATGCAATGTGTCGGCCTTCAACCTGAACACCCACGCGGGCACGCACATGGACTCGCCGTGGCACTTCTTGAAAGGCCTGGGCACGATGGATGATCTGCCCTTCGACGCCGTCATCGGCCCCTGCCGTGTGATTGAGATCAAGGACCGGGAATCCATCAAACCCGCCGAGCTCGCGAAGCTGAAACTCAAGAAGGGCGAACGCATCCTCTTCCGCACCCGCAATTCGCAGGTCAGCTGGAAGAAGAAGTCCTTCGACAAGGATTTCGTCTACGTCTCCAAGGAGGCCGCGCAGTATCTCGTGGATAAGGGCGTCCGCACGGTCGGCATCGATTACTTCAGCGTGGGCGGGTTCTACAAGGACTCCGTCCCGACCCACCGCATTCTGCTCGGCAAGAAAGTCTGGATCATCGAAGGCCTCAATCTCGCAAAGGCCAAGCCGGGCCGCTACGAGATGATCTGCCTGCCCCTCCGCATCGCCAAGGGCGACGGCGCCCCCTGCCGCTGCATCCTGCGCCGGCTCTGAGCTTCATCCGCGCCTCTGCCTG
>CAIOPO010000134.1 GCA_903860195.1 uncultured Opitutia bacterium
GCCCGAAGCCTACCGCAAGGACTGGGCGACCCTTCAGGGCAACGCCTACCGCCTCGAATGCAAGGTCGAGCAGCAGCTCGCCTACGTCGAGGGCAAGGGCAGGGTGCTTGCCGTCAAGCCCACCGATGACTCCCGCGGCGGCGGACGCATCCCGATCTTCATCCCCGTCGGTTCCGGCGACTCCTTCGAGGTCGGCCAGCGTTTCCGCTGCCGCATCCGCGTGAGCCAGGACCTGCTGGTCGTCGAGGGACTCGAACGCTTCTGATCGCCATGCGAAACCTACTGCTCACATTCGGATGGTGCGCCTCGGTCGCGCTGGGCTTCGCCCAGGCCCCGCCTCCCGGCGCGGCGGTGACGGGTCCGGGCGGCGGCGACTACAAGAGCTCGACCATGGAGGGCGGCGCCGACCGGCTCTTCGACGTCAACAGCGACTCCGTCGACATGGAGAACGGGTCCCTGCAGTGGAAGGGCAAGACTTTCGCCGTCGGCAACTCCCGCGTCATGCGCGCCCGCTTCGAGCGCTACCTCGCCTCGCCGGCCGTGAGCGGCGACGTCGCCCGTTACGACGAGATACTGAAGCGCATCCAGAAGCTGCTTTCCCCGGGCGCCATCAATGACGCCAACTTCATCAGCAACCAGCAGGAGGCCTTCAACCTGCTTTTCCAGGCGGCGGAGTTCGAGATCGACGCCAACAACTGCCTGACCATCGCCGCCCAGGTGCGCAAGGTCTGGCAGATGAAGTATGACTTCCGGGGGCTGGAGGTGAGCAAGAACCAGCTTGAGGTGCTGCGGAAGACCCAGGAGCAGATCGTGGTGAACCGGGCCGAGAAGCTCGAGATGGCCAACGACGAGCGTTCCGGGTCCACCACGCCGGACGGCAAGGCCCTCAACCTCGGCAAGAGCGTCTCCGGCACGACCGAGCTGCAGTTCCGCACCAAGGACGAAGCGCGCACCCAGGCGCAGATCCTCGCCAAGGAGGCCGAGATGGTCGCCCTCGGCCTCAAGGCCCAGCTTGAGTTCCAGTCCCAGATGGTCGGCTTCATGCTCGCGCGCCGCTATCGGCACTGCCTGATCTCCTCCGCCTTCTACCGCGTGATGTTCAAGAGCGGCAACCAGCAGATCAAGGTCGGCGCCAAGGAGGTGAAGGAGTTCTTCCCCGTGTCCGATTTCGTGCCCACCCTGGAGTCCCTGGACACCCTCGCCCGTGAGGCGATCAACGACGTCGCCGTCGGCATGCAGACCGTCGAGGAGCACACGAAGGCGGGCGAATACTACGCCGCCTTCGAGCGCCTCCAGGAGACCTACTTCCTCGGCGAGTTCGAGCCCCCCGTCACCTCCTACCCCCAGGACCGCAAGCGTGAGATGCTGGAGCTCTGGCGCGACCTGCGCGAGCTGCAGCGGCTGGGCGACGAGCGCGACCTCGCCAACGTCGAAGGCTACGTGAACAAGGTGAAGGGCCGCGCCCGCGACTTCCCCGGACAGGCCGTGCTCTCCAAGGTCAACAACGCCATCAACGCGTCCAACATGTCGATCCTGTCCGCCAAGCAGGCGGCGCTCTCCGGCGACACCGCCAAGGTCGAGGCGGCGCTCGAGCGGGCCACCAAGATCTGGCCGCAGAACCCCGCGGTGAAGGCCTTCGCCGACCAGGTCGTGAGCCGTCAGGACAAGCTCGCCATGATGGTGCCGGAGTTCGACCGCATGGTCGCCGAGGCCCGTTGGCGCGACATTTACAACAAGAAGCTGGAGTTCGCCCTGGCTCTGGCGCAGGACAAGGAGCGTTCGGACAAGCTGCGGCAGGTCGTCAACCGGGTCGGAGAGCTCGACGCCAACATCCAGAAGGCCGCCGTGCTGGCCTCGCAGGGCAATCCCTACCTCGCCTGGGACGTCATCATCGAGGTGTCGCGCACGGAATCGGACGACCTCGTGCTCGCCAAGACCCGATCCGACATCGCCCCTCTGGTCGCCGATTACGCCCGCCTCATCGGCCTGGCTGAGAAGCTGGAGAAGGAGGGCGCCGAGGCGGCCTCTCTCGCCGCCTGGCTTTCCGCCCAGGACCTCAATCCCGCGTCGGTGGCCTGCGCCGGATCGGTCAAGCGTCTGGCTGCCAAGGTCGCCCAGGCCGCGCAGGTGAAGTCTTCCGCGGCCGCGCCGGCTCCGCCTCCTTCCGCCGAGGAGGAGGTTCCCGTGCCCGGCAAGGCGAAGTGACCCCGCCCTCAGGAGATCGTCAGCGGACGGTCCTCCAGCGGGTCGAAGACGCTGACCCGCAGGTCTGAGCGGGTTTCGCGCACCTCCCGCATGGCCTCCTCGACGAGGACCGTGCGGTTGCACTCCTTGCTCAGGTGCCCGAGGCAGAGCTCGGTGGCCCGCCATTCCCGCATGCCGACGAGCAGGTCCCGTGCCGCATGATTGGAGAGGTGCCCGTGACGGCCGCGGATGCGCTGCTTGAGGTGCAGCGGCCGCTTGGACAGGTCCAGCATCTCGTCGTCGTAGTTGGCTTCGAGCACGAGCACGTCGGCCAGGGCCGCATGGTGCCGCACGACGTCGGTCACGTGCCCGAGGTCGGTCAGCCAGGTCACCCGGCGGCCCGCGGCGACTCCGTCCGGGGGGCAGTCGACCGCGAAGCCGACGGGATCGGCGGCGTCATGCGGGATCGGGATCGAAGTCACGCGCAGTCCGCGGAACTCGAAAGTGGAGCCGGTCTCGAAGAGCTGCCAGTCCGGACGCACCTTGAGCGTGGACTGGATGCGCCGGGCCGTCTCGCGGTTGGCGAAGACCTTGAGCGCGGGGTGGCGGCGCAGCAGGGCCGTCAGCCCC
>CAIOPO010000135.1 GCA_903860195.1 uncultured Opitutia bacterium
AGGGCTTGTCCGCGTGGTTGGACGCGTGGTCCTTGAGGCAGTCGATGGCATGGTCGGCCGTGGCGACGGTGGCGTAGTAGCCCTTCTCGTCGGCCGGGACCTTCACGGGTACGTCGTCGATGGAGTTGCCCTTCGACGTGAAGAAGTTGCCCTGGTTCTTCATGTCCAGCGAGCGGTCGAAGCCGCCGGCGAGGACCGGTCCGTCGACATGCCATTTGCCGCTGTGATAGCTGCGGTAGCCGGCCGGTTTCAGGAATTCGGGCAGCAGCCGGGCCCATTCCTGACGGACGCCCTGTCCGCCGCCGCCGAGACCGGGCAGCGCGTCGCGGTGGATCTGCTGGGCGTAGTAGCCCGAGAGCAGGGCGGAGCGTGAGGGCCAGCAGCGAGCGGTGTTGTAGAACTGCGTGAAACGCAGTCCGTTCTGCGCGAGGCCGTCGAGGTTGGGAGTGGCGATCTCGCCGCCGTAGCAGCCGAGGTCGGAGTAGCCGAGGTCGTCGGCCAGAATCATCACCACGTTGGGCCGCGAGGGTGCGGCGCAGGCCAGGGCCGCGGCGGCGAGCGCGATGAGCAATGTCAGGGGGCGTTGGGTCGGCATAAGGTCACTGTTTCTTTTTGGGGTTCTTCGGGGCCTGCTTCTTGCGGCGGGCGGCGGCCGCCGCGTCATCGGCAGCGAGCTTCTCCTTGGACGGAGGAGTCCACTCGGCCTTGGCGGGCTTGGGCACCTCAAGCGGGAAGGGGTCGGCGCTGGCCTTCATTTCCGAAACAAGCAAGGCCTGCAGGCGCTCCTGGACGGACGCGTGTTCCGGCCGCCCGGCGAGATTGGCCAGCTCGTGAGGGTCGTTCTCCAGGTCAAAGAGCTGGGTGCGGTCAACCAGCGGATAGCGGATCAGCTTCCATCTGCCGTCGCTCACGGAGCGCATGCAGTCGCGGTAGGCGAGGTAGACCGCGTCGCGGACGGACTTGCTCTCGCCGCGGATGACCGGTGAGAGGTCGCGTCCCTCGACGCCATGAGGGGTTTTTGCTCCGGCAAGGGACGTGAAGGTGGGGAAAAGGTCCATCAGGTAGGCGAAGGCGGAAGTGCGGCCGTGCGGGATTCCCGGGCCCGCGATGACGAGCGGCACGTGCATGCCCCCTCGTTCGTAGAGGTTCTGTTTTCCGAAGAGGCCGTGTTCTCCGAGCGACAGGCCGTTGTCGCCGGAGAAGACGATGACGGTGTTCTCCCATTGTCCCGTCTCCTTGAGGGCGGCGAAGATCCGTCCGACGTGATGGTCCAGGCCGGTCACGCAGGCGTAGTAGTCGGCGGTCTGCCGTCGGGTGTCCTCTTCCGTCCGGGGCCAGGGGGCGAGGCGTTCGTCCCGCACGGCCATCTCGCCGTTGTCCCAGGGATGCAGGGGCATGAAGGCGGGCGAAAGCGCGATGCGGGCGGGATCGTACATCGCATGGAAGCGCGGTTCGGCTGAACGCGGATCGTGCGGCACGGGCGGCGCCAGGTAGGCGTAGAAAGGCGCTCCGTCCCTGCGGGTCGCATGCTCCTTAAGGAACTCGATGGTGCGGTCGGCCAGCCGGCGGCTGGAGTGGGCGCGGTCGGTCGCGGGGTCGCCCTCCTTCTTTCCGTCATCGATGACGCTCGTCTGGAAGGTCCGGAGGCCTTCGGTGAAGGCGTTCCCTCCCTTGCCCATGTGCCAGGTGCGGTATCCGGCGGCGGCGAGCACGGAAGGCAGGAAGGTCGAGGGGGCGGCGGCGTCAGGCAAGGCGGCCGGGGCCCCGGGTATGCGCTGCCACGACCGGCCGGTGAGCATCATGGTGCGGCTCGGCGTGCAGACGGCGCCGATCATCGAGCCCTGGGTGTAGGCACGGGTGAAGGTCATGCCCCGTGCCACGATCGAATCGAGGTTCGGCGTGATCAGGCCTTTCGTTCCGAGGGCTCCCAGTCCGTCGGGCCGATGATCATCGGCGTGGATGTGGAGGATGTTGGGCCGTGCCGCAGGGAGGTGCGCGGCGAGGCAGGCGATGGCGAGCAGCAGGTGGCGGCCCATGGCTCACTTATTGGCCGGCGCCTTCTTCTTGGCGGGCGGGTTCTTGCCCTGGGCGCTGACGACCTTGGGCTTGTCGATCTTCTTGGACCCGGCGGGAAGGGCGGCCTGATCGAAGGGGAGGATCGGGCCGTCCTCGAGGGTCTTGAGCAGCACCTGCTTCACGTAGGTCCTGTGCGGGTTGCCGGCGTGCAGCTGGATGGCGATGAGGCCCTCGAGCGCCCGGTTCTTCTCGTCATGGTCGATGAAGACCGAGGTCGTCTGGCCGTTGACCTTGTGTTCGAGACGGTTGCCGCGGGCGATCACCGTGAACTCGTTCCACTGGGAGATCTCGGCCTTCACGCGAGGGCGTTCGCCCACCTGCCAGCGCTGGCCGGCCGGGTCCATGACCACGTCGACGCCGTTGTAGCCGAAGATGCCACGGCCGCGTTCCTCGTAGGTCATCGCCGTATGGACGTCGGTCGGGTGCACGTCGCACTGGTAGCCGAGGATCGTCCAAGGGGTGACCTCGGGCAGGCGGCGGCTGCGGTACTGCACCCCGGAGTTGTTGTCGCCGACGACCTTGACCGTGGCGCGCAGCTCGAAGTCCTTCACCTTGCCGTTCCAGATGAGGAAGGAGTTGGTCTTGGGTTTGCCGACCTCACTCGTGCCCACGATCACGCCTTCTTCGACGGCCCAGAGGCCGGGTTCACCGTCCCAGCCGGACAGATCCTTGCCGTTGAAGAGGGGCGTGAAACCGTCCTGGGCGAAGACGGACGCCGAGAGGGTCATCAAGGAGAAGAGCAGGGCTTTCATGGGGTCCCGTACATTGGGCCCGCCCGAAGGGGAAAGCCAGCCCTTCGGGAGGGCGCAGCCCTCCTTTTTCGTTCAAAAAGGCGTCTGCATACAAGGCCTCCGGCGGCCGGAGTCGCCCTTGGCGGCTCGGATCAGAGTCCGATGAAGACCAGATTGCCCGCCTTGCTGTCGGGCACGATCAGCACGCCGGCCTTCTCGTCGAGACAATGGTCGGCGGCGGACAGCAGCCCCTGACCGAGTTCGGTCTGGCCGGAGCCGTCGGCTTCATAGCGCGTGACGCGCCCGGTCATGACTTCGGAGACGTAGAAGCGGCCCTTGGAGTCGTGGACGATGCCGTCGCCCGAACGGTGGCCCTTGGCTAGGGTCTTCCACTTGCCCTTGTTCCACTCGAGGACGTCGCCGGTGAAGAACTCGGCGATGCGGATGCGACCGTTGGCCATCACGTCGATGCCGTTGGGGTTGAGCATCTTCGCAGTGGGCGCGATGACTTCGGTGACCTTGCCGTCGAGGGTGACCTGGAAGACGCGGGCGATGACCGGGATGGCCTTGTGCTCGGCGCTGCCGACCGCGAAGAGCTTG
>CAIOPO010000136.1 GCA_903860195.1 uncultured Opitutia bacterium
CCCCCGCCGACCCGTCCCTGTCGCCGGCCGAGTCCGCCGCCTACGCCGGCGTGGCCGCGATCCTGCTCTCACTGGACGAGACCCTCACCAAGAACTGACGACATGCGCTGCACCGGCTCTGAACCCCTTGCGTCCCGACGCGACTTCCTCGCCCGGGCCGGACTCGGCGTGGGCGGCGCGGCCCTCGCCCACCTGCTCGGCGGCTGCGCGACGACCCCCTGCCGCCTCGTCCTCGGGCGGCCTGCCCGGCCTCCCGCACTTCGCACCCAAGGCCAAGCGCGTCATCTGCCTCTTCCAGTCCGGCGGCCCCTCGCACCTCGACCTCCTCGATCCCAAGCCGGAACTGGAGCGTCAGTTCGACAAGGACCTGCCCGACTCCATCCGCCGTGGCCAGCGCATCACAGGCATGGTGGCGTCCCAGGCGCGCCTCGCCTGCCAGCCCAGCCGCTTCAAGTTCACCCGCCACGGCAAGGCCGGGACGGAGTTCAGCGAGCTCATCCCGCACATCGCCGGCATCGCCGACGACATCTGCGTCATCCGGTCGATGCACACCGAGGCGATCAACCACGACCCGGCCATCACCTTCTTCCAGACCGGCAGCCAGCTGCCGGGCCGCCCCAGCATGGGCGCCTGGACCGACTACGGGCTCGGCCGCATGAACGACGACCTGCCCTCCTTCGTGGTGCTCGTCTCGACCAACAAGGACCGATCGGGCCAGGGACTGCTGGCCCGACTCTGGGGCAGCGGCTTCCTGCCGAGCGCGCACCAGGGCGTGCAGTTCCGCAGCGCGGGCGAGCCCGTGCTCTACCTCCGCGACCACGACGGAATGACCCGTGACCGCCGCGGCACGCTGGTCGGCGCAGCCAACGAGCTCAACCGCATCCACCTCGCCGCCGCCGGCGACCCCGAGATCGCGGCGCGCATCGCGCAGGCCGAGATGGCCTACCGCATGCAGGCCAGCGTGCCGGACCTGATGGACCTTTCCCGCGAGGACAAGGCCACCCTCGAATCCTACGGGCCCGAGGTGGACAGCCCCGGGTCCTTCGCGCGCAACTGCCTGCTGGCGCGACGACTCGCCGAAAAGGGCGTGCGCTTCATCCAGCTCTACCACCGCGACTGGGACCACCACGGCGGCCTGCACGACCAGCTGCCGAAGATGGCCCGCGACGTCGACCAGCCCTCGGCCGCGCTGGTCCGTGACCTGAAGCGACGGGGCATGCTCGACGACACCCTCGTCATCTGGGGCGGAGAGTTCGGCCGCACCCCTTACGCGCAAGGCGGCGCCAACCGCGAGAAATACGGACGCGACCATCACGGCAAGGCCTTCTCCATCTGGATGGCCGGCGGCGGCATCCGCGGGGGGATGAGCCACGGCGCCTCCGACGCCTTCGGCTTCAACGCCGAGCAGGACCCGGTGCACATCCACGACCTCCAGGCCACCATCCTGCATTGCCTGGGCGTCGACCACGAACGCCTCACCTACCGCTTCCAGGGCCGCCAGTTCCGCCTGACCGACGTGCACGGCAAGGTCGTGAAGGCCGTGCTGGCCTGAAGTCAGCCCGCCCGCGCGGAGAAGACCCCGTAGCGCTGGACCCCCAGCTCGTAGGCGAGCCAGATGCGGAAAAGCGTGAGGGCGAAGATCCGGTTGGGATTCTGCGAACCGAAGATGAACTTGCGGTAGCGGGACTGCGTGAGCAGGCCCTTGATCGTCCGCCCGGCGCAGAGCGGCCAGGTGCGCTTCACCTGCCGGGCCCGGTCGGAGAAGCTCCAGCCCGTGAAGCCCGCGCCCTCGGCGGCGGCCCGGAATTCCGACTCCGGACGGATGCCGGCGATCTGCGCCTCCCGCGTGATGGCTTCGATGAGGTGCCGACGGGCCAGCCGGCCGGGTTGCTCGCACGACATCCAGGCCGTGCCGGTCAGCCGGCCGCCGGGCTTGAGCACACGTCGGCACTCGCGGAAGAAGCCGGGCAGGTCGGGCATGTGCTCCAGACTCTCGACCGTGACCACGACGTCGAAGGACGCGTCCGGAAGCCCGTTGTCATACCAGTCACGGAGCAGGAAGGCCGTACGGCCCGGCACGGAGTTATGCGACTCGGCGTAGTCGCGCTGCACGGAGGAGATCGTGAGCCCGGTCACTTCGGCGCCGAGCCGTTCCGCGAGGATGCGCGTGGTCGCCCCATATCCGCAGCCTACGTCGACCACCCGGTCGCCGGCCCCGATGGCGCCGTTGCGCGCGACGAGCCGGACCAGGTTCTCCGCGGCTTCCAGGTCGGACTCGTCCCCTTCCGTCCAGAGGCCGTGGTGCACGTGCTCACCCCAGATCTCGCGGTAGAAGGAGTCGAGGTCGTCGTAGTGCGAGGCCGCGCCCGCGACGGTCGGAACGTATTCGGCGGCCATGTTCAGGAGCGAAGCGCCTCCTCCGAGACATGGTCGAGCGTGGCGTAGGGGATGGTCAGCATCGCGTAAAAGGCGCCCATCCGCGAGGCGAAGGGCCAGCGGGAAAGCAGTCCGCCGAGAATGAAGTCCCGGGCGGCGGCCCCGACGCGCCCCCGGAGGGTCCCGAGCGCCATGCCCCATTCGGCACGGAACATGGCCGTGCGGACCGCACGGCGCCGGCAGCGCTCGTAAGCCGGCAGGATGGCCGCCGGCTCCGCATCGAGCAGTGCGCGCGCGAGGAACTCGGCGTCGGCGAATCCGCTGTTCATGCCCTGCCCCCCGATCGGGCTCATGCCGTGCGCGGCGTCGCCGCAGAGCACGATGCGCCCCTCGCGGTAACGTGGACAATGGTAGCGGTGGGGGGTGAAAGGACTGAGCTGCGACTGGTCCGCCTCTGAGAGGGCGAAGCCCGTGCGCTCACGCGTCAGTCGCACGACGGTGTCCGACGGAGGTTCGGACAAATGGTCGGCGGTCTGCACGACCCAGCGTCGCAGGCCGCCGGGAAGCGGGAACGACTCGACCGAGCCCTCGGGCCGGAAGAAAAGGTGCGCCTCATCGCCCAGCTCGGTCCGGTCGACGAAGTCCGCCATGACGAAATGGCAGCCGTAGGGCCGCACTTGGGCGGGAATTCCGGCGAACGTCCGGGTGGGTCCGCGGAAACCGTCACAGCCCGCGACCCAGTCAAAGGCACGCTCACCCTGAGGGGTGCTGACCATGCAGCCGTCACGGACCTGCCTCACCCCGGTGACCTCGCAGCCGTCGACCACCACCCCCTTGGGCAGCGAACGGCGGAGGAGGGCCACCGTGTCGGCCTGGGGCAACGAAAGCACGAAACGATGCTCGTCCGGTATGTGCCGGAAGGAGACCGTGCCGATGCTGCCGCGACGACCGTGGACGAAGCACTCCCGGACCCTGACGCCGGCGGCCAGGAAATCCTCCAGCAGGCCCGCCTTGCGCAGGATGCGGAGGGAAGGAGGCGTGATGCCGATCGCCGCGGAATGCGAGCAGGGGCTAGCCCGGCGCTCAAAGACCGTGACGCGTGCTCCGCCGAGCACCAGCAAACGGGCGAGCAGCAGCCCCACCGGACCGCCGCCCACGATCGCGACTTCGGGGGGACGGGTCATGCGTCAGTCCCGTGCAGCGTGCCGGCCAGCGCCGGAGCGGGCACGCCCACTCGCTCGAGCACGGCGGTCTCCACCGTGAGCCCGGGCCCGAAGGCGACGGCGCAGGTGGTGACCGGACGCGGAGCGGGGCGCTCCATGAGGCGCTTGAGCACGAAGAGCACGGTCGGGCTGCTCATGTTGCCGTAATCCCGGAGCACGTTGCGGCTGGCTTCGAGCGCATCCGCAGGCAGCCCCATGGCTGATTGCACCTCGTCCAGGATCGCACGGCCGCCGGGGTGCACGGCCCATTCGCCCACCTGCGCGGCGGCGAGACCATGGGAACCGAGGGCGTCATCGAGCATCCCGCGCACATTCTTGCCGATGAGGTCGGGGACGTAGGAGGAAAGCACCATGTCGAAACCATGGTCACCCACCGTCCAGGCCATGTGCTCCTCGGAGGAAGGCACGAGGGCGGAACGAAACCCCTTGATGCGGTAGAAGGGACGTCCGTCGCCGGGAGGACGGGAGGAGACGACCGTGGCCGCGGCACCGTCGGCGAAGAGGGAGTTGGAGGTGATGCTTTCGGGATCGTCTCCGACCTGCACGTGGAGCGTGCATAGCTCCAGACACACCACCAGCACGACCGCCGAGGAATCGGCCTCGCAGATGTCGGCGGCCATGCGGAGCGCCGGGAAGGCGGCGTAACAGCCCATGAAGCCGACCGTGTAGCGCTGGACGTCCGGCCTCAGCCCCAGCTCCCGGACGATGTGGTAGTCGGGACCGGGATTGACGAACCCCGTGCAGGTCGCGAACACGACGTGCGTGACCTGTTCGGGCCGGAGTCCGGGAGAACCGGCGATGGCGCGACGCGCCACGTCGGCGGCGAGCACGCGCGCGGCCGGGCCGTAGGCGGCGTTGCGTCGACCCGTGGGCGGCGACACGAAACGTCCCTCCGCATCGAGGCGGAAGAGCTCTCCGTCGTCCCGGGCGAAGTCACCCGTGGCGCTGTGACGCGTCTCGATGCCGGACCGACGGTAGACCATGTCGATCAGGCGCGCCGCTCGGGCGCCGGGAATCCAGCGCTTCATGCGGTCACGGATGACCGTGTTGTCGTAGCGATGGGGCGGATTGCCCGTGGCCACATGATGGATGAAGGCGGGCATGGACTTCAGCGGGACGACAAGGTGACGTGCGTGCGCACCAGGACGGCGTCGTGCACGCGCACGAGCAGGAGGAAACTGGGAATGTCGATGCCGACGGCCTCGAGGGAGATCGGAAACTCGACGTCGAACGAGGCCTCGCCGCCGGCGCTCCGCCAACGGGTCGCCTTGCATTTCAGGCGGTGCGTGCGGCCGAGCAGCGTGACGTCGACCGGCAGTTCGGTCTCTTCGCCCGCCAGGAAGGCGGCGGGCAGCTCCGCGTCAAAGACCCCCGTGACCAGCGGATGCTCAGCGGCCTTCATCGCCGCCCGCATGTTGGCGTCACGCTTCTCGTTCTCGCTGCCGATGCCGGAGACCGGGAACTCGACCTTGGTGCGGAGACGCGCCGGAGCCCCGTCCTTGAGCTCCACGGCGGCGACGAAAGGCGACGAACGGGCCTGACCCGTCCATTCATGCAAGGTCGAACTGGCATGATAGGTGGCCGAGGCCGTTCCCTTCCAATCCTCCGCTGCTTTCAAAGGCAGCCAGAGCAGAAGCGCGAAGATCGCGAAGAAGAGGTTTCTCACCCGACGATGATAATGTTTTCTGCCGGCTTGCGATAACCAATTGTTCGACATGATGCGGCGAGCCCCAATCCTTACGGATGTTGACATGATTGAACGCCCTCTGCGGCCTGCGGCCCTTTTCCTCGCCCTGTCGGCGGCCTTGATCGCGGCCGACGCCCCTCCTTCGGCCCCGCACGACGTCGTGGTCTACGGAGACTCCTCCGCCGCGGTCGCGGCGGCGGTGCAGGCGAAACGCCAGGGACTGGACGTGGTGCTGGTGAACACGACCGACTTCCTCGGCGGCATGACGTGCAGCGGCCTCTCGGCCAGCGACATCTTCCACCGCGACGCGGTGGGCGGCGTGGCGCGCGAGATCTACGGCCGCATCGGCGCGCACTACGGCAGCAGATACGTGGATTATTTCGAACCCCACGTGGCCCAGGCCGCCGTGGACGGGCTGGTGAAGGACGTCGGGGTGACGGTGCTGATGAATGAACGCCTCGACCGTTCCGCGGGCGGAGTGACCAAGGAGGGCGCCCGCCTCACCGCGGTCCGGCTGGAGTCCGGCAAGGTCCTGCGGGCACGCGTCTTCATCGACGCCAGCTACGTGGGGGACCTGATGGCGGCGGCCGGGGTCCGCTACGTGGTCGGACGGGAAGCGAACTCCGAGTTCGGCGAGCGGCTCAACGGCGCCCAACGTGGAGACGTCAGGCCGCGCCGGCACTACACCCAGGGCGACAAGGACCACTTCATCAAGGACGTGGACCCTTACGTGAAGCCGGGCGATCCGTCCAGCGGGCTGCTCCCCTTCGTCTTCGCGGAAGATCCCGTGGTCGGCGAAGGCGACCGTCGCATCCAGGCCTTCAACTACCGACTCTGCGTCACCACCGACCCGGCGAACCGCATCCCCTTCGTCAAGCCGGAGGGCTACCGGGAGATCGACCACGAGATGCTCCTCCGCAACTTCGAGGCCGGAGACCTGCGGCTGCCGGCGCTCATCCATCGGCTGCCGAAGGGGAAGTCCGACTGGAACTCGATGCACGCGGTCGGCACCGATCACGTCGGCGCCAACTGGGACTACCCGGAGGCCGACTACGCCACGCGCGTCAGGATCGAGCGCGCCCATGAGCTGTACATCCGAGGACACCTCTGGACCTTGGCGAACCATCCGCGCGTGCCGGCGCCGGTCAGGGACAAGGCCGCGTCCTACGGGCTGTGCAAGGACGAGTTCCCGTCACGCGGCGGATTCTCCCCCATGATCTACATCCGGGAGGCCCGGAGGATGCGCGGCGCCCACGTGATGACCGAACACGAATGCCTCGGCAAACGCGACGTGGAGGATCCGGTCGCGCTGGCCAGCTTCGGACTCGATTCGCACGCCGTGCGTTACTTCGTGACCGCGCGCGGGAAGGTCGAGCGTGACGGGGTCATCTGGAACGTGCCGCCCCGCCCTTACGGAGTCTCCTATCGCAGCCTCACCCCGCAGCGCGAGGAGTGCGTCAACCTGCTCGTGCCCGTCTGCCTCTCCGCCACCCACGCCGCCCACGGATCCATCCGCATGGAGCCGGTCTTCATGCAGCTGGCCCAGGCCTGCGCCATGGCCGCCGGCATCGCGGCCCGCGAGAACCTCGACGTGCAGCAGGTGCCGTATCCGAGGGTCCGGGAGATGCTGGAGGCCGCGAACCTGCCCGTGGTCTGGAAGGGCAAGGGGCGCTGA
>CAIOPO010000137.1 GCA_903860195.1 uncultured Opitutia bacterium
CTTCGTGGCCGGTCGGGACTTCAGCGACTTCCTCGTCTGGCGCAAGGACGGCATGCCTTCCTACGAACTCGCCGTCGTGGCGGACGACCACGCCATGGGCATCACCGAAGTCGTCCGCGGCGCCGACCTACTGCTTTCCACGGCACGCCAGCTGCTTCTCTACCGGGCGCTCGGGTGGCCTTCGCCCGCTTTCGCCCACGCCCCGCTGATCAACGACGCCCAGGGGCGGCGTCTCGCTAAACGTGCCGCAGGCCTATCCATCCGAGAACTCAGGCAAAAAGGAAAGGCGCCCGAGGAAATCCTCAAGGCGCCCTTGGAACGGCTGATCGGCTGAGTCAGGACCCCTTCTTGGCGTCCGTGGCCGGCTTGGCGGAAGCAGTCCTGTCGCGGAAACTCTTGATGGTCTGCGTCAGGCCCGCGTCGCCCTCGGCCACCTTAAGGGCCTCGTCGAGATACTTCAGCGCCTGCTCCTTGGCGGAGGGGTCGATCTGCAGGAGGATCCTGGCCTTGTTGTAATGAAGGAAGGCGAGGCGGGGGCCGCTGGCATCGACGAACAGTTCCGTCAGACCCGCCTCGGCCGCCTTGAAGTCCTTGGCCGTGATCGCGTCGTTGATCTTCTGGTTGATCGCACGGCTCTTTTCCGTGCGAGAGGATCGCTCCTTCTCCTCCTTGGCGAGACTCGCCTTGCCCTCGGGGGTGTTCTTGTAGGAGTCCAGCTTGGCGAGGTAGTCCTTGGCCGTCATGCCGCCGAAACCGACCGAACGCCCGAAGACCTCGCCCGTCTTGGCGTCGAGCAGCAGCACCGTCGGGTAGCCGTTGATGCCGTATTTCTTGGCCAGCTCGGTGTTCTTCTTCTTAACCTCGGGCGCCTGGGGCTTGGACCGGGGGAAATCCAGTTCGAGCAGCACGTACTTGGAGGAAGCAGCGGCGAACTCCGCAGACTCGAAGACGGTCTTATGGAGCGACTTGCAGGGCGGGCACCAGTCGCTGCCGGTGAAGTCGACCAGGATCGGCTTGTTCTCCTTAACGCCCTGGGCCTGGGCGGCCTCGAGGTCGGTGAGCCAGACCACGGAACCGGCAGCGGAGAGATTCAGGGCGCCCAGGCAGAGGGCGAGTATGGCGGTGAGGCGGGGCATGTCCGAAGACTGCCCGGATCGTCCCTGCTGGCAATCCCGCAAACAACCCTGAGACACCCGTCCTCAGGGCCTCAGGCCCCTTTGTCAGCCTTCTTCTTCGGCTCGGGCTTGGCCTTCTCCAGCTTGCGCGTCGGCGCGATGCGCCGCCCCATCTCCTGGATGGCCTTGGTGAGGTCGGCGTCTTCCTCCGCCTCGAGCAAGGCCTGCTGGAGCAACTTCCAGGTGCGTTCCAGCGCGGCGGAGTCGATCCGATGGGAGAGGATCGCTTTGTTGAGCGTACCCACGGCGAGACGGGGCCCTTTCACGCCCTTGTAGATCTCGTCGATGACGCGGACCGCGGCGGCGAAATCCTTTGCCTGGATGGCTTCCTCGATGAGCCGCTCATTCTGGCGCATCTCCTGGAGTTCGGCCTGCCGGTCGCTTTCGGCCTGCCGCAGTGAGCGTCGAGCTTCGGGAGTGTTCTGGAACGCGCCCAGTTCGGCCACGTAGACCGCGGAGGCCTTGCCTCCGTAGCCGGTGATCCGGCCGAACTCCTCGCCCGTCTTGCCGTCAAGCAGCAGCACGGTCGGATAGGAAGTGATGGCCAACGAGGCGGCCGTGGCGGCGTTGCGCTCCACGGTCTCCTCCGGGAGCTTCGTCTTCCTCGGGAAATCCACCTTCACCAGCACGAACCGGCGGGCGAAGCGGGAGAAGTCCTCGGTGTCCAGGACCTGCTTGCGCAGGGCGATGCAGGCAGGACTCCAGTCGCTGCCGGTGAATTCTACGAGCACGTCCTTGCGCTCCTTGAGCGCCTGGGCGCGGGCCGCGTCCAGGTCGGCCAGCCAGAGGTCCGCCGCCTGGGCGAAGGCCGCGAGGCACAGCCCCGCCAGGATCTGCAGGGCACGCCGGGTCACTTCGCTTCCTTCTTGCGGGCGGCGGCCTGCTCGATGCGGTCGCGCATGGCCTTGAGCTTGGGCACGAGCGGCGATTCGCCGGCTTCGGCGATCAGCTCGTCCGTGGCCTTCAGCAGGGCGTCAAAGTCGCCGGGCTTGCAGCGGGCGATGACGCCGATGCGGTAACGGGCGAGGATGTTGATGCGGAGCTCCCCCTTGGCGCCGGCCTCCTTGAGGACCTTCTCGATGGCGGCCTCGGCGGCGGCGAGATCCTTCTTGTCGACCGGTCCGGCGATGGCCTCCTCGACCTTGTCGCCCAGCTCTTCGGCACGGCTCTCAGCCTCAAGCTCGTCCTGGAACGCCTTCACGCCCGCGGCGTTGTTGCGCTTGAGCATCTCACGGAGGGAGGCGACGTACTTAACGGGTCCGCCCTGCTCATAACCGGTCTTGGCGAAGGGCTGGCCTTCGGCGGTCATCAGAAGGATGGTCGGGAAGCCGCGGACGTTGAACTTCTTGGACAGCGCCTGGTTCTTCTCCTTCTGGCCTTCGGGCAGCTTCTTGGTGCGGGGGAAGTCGAGTTCCACGAGGACGAAATCCTTAGAGGCTTCCTTGAACTCCGGCTTGTCAAAGACCTCCTCGCGCAGGCGGATGCACCAGCCGCACCAGTCGCTGCCGGTGAAGTCCACCAGGATGGCCTTGTTCTCCTTGGCGGCGACCTTCTTGGCCTCATCGAGGTCGGTCAGCCAGCCATCAGCGGCGGTGAGGGAAATGGCGCTGAGGACGAACGCCAGCAGGGGGCGGAGGGACGGGGTCATGTGCCAAGGATGCCCGGCCGACGCCGTTCAGGCAATCCGCAAAGGGACATGCCTGTTGCATGCAGGCCGGGTTTGGATACCGAAAAGGCATGCTGAAGAAGCGCGTCCTCCTGGTCGACAACGGCTCCCTTGAGCCGGCGGCCACGCTCGGGCTCCGCGAACTGGCCGACCAGATCAACTGCACGCGCCAGGACAAGGTGCTGCCGGTCTCGGTGATGCATTCCGACAAGGTCGACCCCGCCCGGCTCGGGGGAAAGCCCGCGGTCATCTTCGAGCAGGCGGTCCGTCAGGCGGAAGCCGACGGAATCGAGGAGCTGGTGGTGCTGCCGCTCTTCATCGGCCCCAGCCGGGCCCTCACCGAATTCATCCCCAAGGTGTTCGCCGAGAACGTGACGGGGCCGATGCGCCTGAAAGTCCTTTCGACGCTCTTCGATGAGGACGGCTCGGATCTCGCGCACATCCTTGCCGAGAACCTCAGGGCGACGGGCTGGAAGAAGGGCTCAGGGACGGTCCTCCTCTGCGACCACGGCTCCCCGGTCAAGGCGGTCACCGAATGCCGCAATCGCCTGGCCGCCCAGCTCCGCAAGGAACTGAGACTGAAGCCCGACGAGCTGATCGCCTGCTCCATGGAACGTCGCGAGGGCCCCGAATATGACTTCAACGAGCCGCTGCTCGAACGCGCCATCCAGCATGCCCAGGGAGAGGCGGTCATCCTCATGATGTTCCTCCTGCCCGGACGACATGCCGGTCCTGACGGCGACGTGGCCTCGATCGCGAAGGAGTGCGCGCCTCCCGGGCTCCGTTGGAAGCTGAGTCCGCTCATCGGCTCGCATGAAATGCTCGGGGCCATGCTCGAGATGAAGGTCGACCACGTGCCGCTCCCCAAGAACCAGGTCACGGTCGCGGCCTATGCCTTCGCGGCGGGCATCTTTCTCCTGCCCTGGGCGCTGCATTTCGTGCTGCCCGACTGGCTGCAGCACAAGATCGTGCGGGCGCTCATCTCCTTGCTGATCCTGATTCCCGCCCTGTTCTACTGGGTGGGCAGGCGACGCAAGGCCTGAAGAGAAGCGTCGTCAGGCCCGGGCGGCGATGCGCGCCAGCAGTCCGGCTCCCCGCGGAGGCGCCACGACCGCGCCGATCACCGCGATGAGCGGGGTCGGCAAGGACGAGGTGTCCACGCTGCCGTCAGCGAGTCCGCCGAGGGTCGTCAGCACGTCGGAAGAACCCGGCTGGGAGACCTTGGAGAGGAGCCTCACCGGCAGACCGGATTCGGCGCCGGCCTCGACGATGCTGGCCGCCGCCTTGGACAACGACTTCGCGCCCATGTAGAGGCAGAGCGTCGCGCCGGTCCCCACATGGGCTTTCCAGTCCGGTTCGGAGCCGTCGGCGCAATGTCCCGTGAGGAACGTCACCGCCTGGGCGACGCCGCGATGCGTCAGAGGGAGGCAGGCGTCGGCCGCGGCCGCGGTCGCGGCGGTCACGCCCGGAACCACTTCGAAAGGAATGCCCAGCGCCGCGAGATGATCCATCTCTTCACCGAGGCGTCCGAAGACGCCGGGATCTCCGCCCTTGAGCCGAACGACGAGTCCGCCTGCCAGCGCCTCGCGGGCCAGCAAGGCGTTGATCTCGTCCTGCGTCATGGAGTGCTGCCCGCAGCGCTTGCCGACCGCCACCAGACGCGCGCTAGGTCGCACCTCCGCCAGCAGGGCGTCGCCAGGCAGTGAGTCGTGGATCACGGTGTCCGCCGACTGCAGGAGCTTCAGCCCACGGACAGTGATGAGGTCGGCGGCCCCAGGCCCCGCCCCCACGAACACCACCCGGCTGTAGTTGGCATTTACCATTTATTTAAACTTGACCTATACTTGTAATCATTGGTAAGGATATCAAGTATTAAATCAGCCATGGATAAACCCGCCGAAAAGCCCCTGACCAAGAACGAACTCCTCAAGGCGGACAAGCCGGACCTCTCCGGCACGATCCGGGAGACTTTGGCCAACCCTGCCGCCGACCGTTTCAGCGGCGACGACGAGCAGTTCATCAAGTTCCACGGCATCTACCAGCAGGATGACCGCGACAAGCGGAAGACGGGCAAGGTCTTCTCGGTGATGGTGCGCACGCGTCAGACCGGGGGCATCGTGCCGGCCGCCCAGTATCTGGTCTATGACGACCTCTCAGGCCGTTTCGCGAACGGCACCCTCCGCATCACCTCCCGCCAGACTTTCCAGTTCCACGGCGTGGTGCAGCAGGGGGTCGGTCCGCTCATCAAGTCGATCAACGAGGCGCTCTCGTCCACCCTCGCGACCTGCGGCGACGTGAACCGCAACGTCACCGCGCCCTCCAATCCCCCTGTCGACGCGGTCACGCAGGCGGTCGAAGACGACGCCTTCACGCTCACCAAGGCGCTGCTGCCCCGCACGACGGCCTATCACTCGATCTGGGTGGACGGCGTGCAGAT
Organism: uncultured Opitutia bacterium; assembly: GCA_903860195.1. Classification (GTDB taxonomy): domain Bacteria; phylum Verrucomicrobiota; class Verrucomicrobiia; order Opitutales; family UBA953; genus UBA953. The sequence goes on from CAIOPO010000137.1 coordinate 5,279, forward strand.
CGACCTCGGACTGGGCGACAAGATCGCCAAGGCCAAGGCCGCCGCCGACCAGGCCAACCCCTACCTGCCTCCGCCCGCCGACCTCGATGACAGCGGCGCCGCGGTGGACAATCTCTACGGCAAGACCTACCTGCCGCGCAAATTCAAGACGGGCTTCGCCATCCCGCCCAACAACGACGTCGACATCTTCACCAACGACATGAGCTTCGTCGCCGTCATCGAGGGCGGCAGGCTGGTCGGCTACAATCTGCTGGTCGGCGGCGGCCTGGGCACTTCCCACGGCAACAAGGCCACCTACCCGCGCCTCGCGGACGTCATCGGCTTCCTCACCCGCGAGCAGGTCGTCGCGGTCGGCGAGGCGGTCATCAAGATCCACCGCGACTGGGGCGACCGGACGGACCGCAAGCACGCCCGCATCAAGTACGTGCTGCAGGAAAAGGGCGTGGAATGGTTCCGCGCCGAGCTGGCCAAGCATCTGGGCGCCCCACTGCCCGCCGCGAAGGCGTTCATCTTCAAGGGCCAGGGCGACGCCTTCGGCTGGACCAAGCAGGCCGACGGCAAGTGGTTCCTCGGACTCTTTGTCGAGACCGGCCGCGTGAAGGACGCCGGCGACTACCGCCTCAAGACGGCCCTGCGCGTCATCGCCGAGAAGTTCGCCCCGACCTTCCGCCTCACGGCCACGCAGAATCTGATCCTTTCAGACGTGAAGGAATCCGACAAGGCGGCGCTGGAACAGCTCCTGCGTGACCACGGCTGCGCCTCGGTCTTCAATCCCGGACTGGTCAAGGGCCGAGGCATGGCCTGCCCCGCCCTGCCCACCTGCGGCCTTTCCCTCGCGGAATCCGAACGCGTCTTCCCCGCCCTGCTCGACCGTCTCGAACAGGCCCAGGCCGTCGCCGGCTTCGGCGGCGAAGAGCTCGTGGTCCGCATGACCGGCTGCCCGAACGGCTGCGCCCGTCCTTACAGCGCCGAGATCGGCTTCGTCGGCAGGGCCCCCGGCAAATACAACGTGATGCTCGGCGGCAACCGCGAGGGCACGCGTCTCGCGCGCCTCTACCGCGAGTCCGTCGCCTACGACGAGATTCCCAACGTGCTGGGCGGACTCTTCCAGCAATACGCCAAAGAACGCCGCGCCGGACAGGCGTTCGGCGACTGGGCCGACGCCGCGCCCATCTGGCCGGCCGCCGCGCCCCTGGCCTGAAACCGCATGGCCCTGCCCGACCCATCGCAGATCGCGGAGATCGACGGACGCCTATCCGGGCTGTCCGCCGAAGACCGCCTGCGCTGGGCGCATGAGACCTTCGGAGCCCGGGCCGGCATCGGCACGAGCTTCCAGCCCGCCGGCGTCGTGATCCTGCACCTCGCCAAGACCGCCGGCCTGCCCATCAAGGCCTTCACGCTGAACACCGGGCTGCTCTTTCCGGAGACCCTCGCGTTCAAGGCCGAGATCGAGCGCATCCTCGGCATCACGGTGGACGACGTGCAGCCCGAACAGACGGTGGAACAGCAGGCCGCGACGCACGGACCGGAACTCTGGAAACGCGACCCTGAGAAGTGCTGCGAACTCCGCAAGGTCCAGCCCCTCGGCCGCCGGCTCTTCGAACTCGACCTCTGGATCTCGGGACTGCGCCGCGACCAGAGCGCCGAACGCGCCTCGACGCCCCTCCTCAGCCTGGCCGGACGGCCCGACGGATCCGACGTCTGGAAACTCAACCCCCTCGTGGATTGGAGCAAGGAACGTGTGCGTGAATACCTCGCCCAGCACGGCCTGCCCCACAATCCGCTCATCGACCGCGGCTACCGCTCCATCGGCTGCGCTCCTTGCACCGTGCCCAGCTCCGGCGGCGACGAACGCGGCGGCCGCTGGCCCGGCTTCGACAAGCGCGAATGCGGCCTCCACACCCGCACCAAGAAATAAGGTCCGCCCCATCCTTCATCGTTCATCGGACTCTCCATCCTTCATCCGCCTTTCATTCAGCCAATGTCCCGCACCGCACAGAACGACCATCTGACCCGCCTCGAGCAGACCTCGATGCACGTCTTCCGCGAAGCCTTCGCGAACTTCCGCTCCGTCTGCATGCCCTGGTCGATGGGCAAGGATTCCAACGTGCTCATCTGGCTCGCCCGCAAGGCCTTCTGCGGGAAGATCCCCTTCCCGCTCCTGCACATCGACACGACCTACGAGTTTCCGGAGATGTATGAGTTCCGGGAGAAGGCCAAGGCCATCCACGGCATCGACCTGATCGTCCGTATCAACGAGGACGCCATCCGGCGCGGCGTCGGTTACGCCACGCACGACCCGGTGACCGTGACGCACGAGCTCAAGACCGTGGCGCTCAAGCAGGCCCTCGCGGAATACAAGTGGGACGCGCTCGTCACCGGCATCCGCCGCGACGAGGACCCGACCCGCGCCAAGGAGCGCTGGTTCTCCCCGCGCACGGCGGACAGCACCTGGGACTACAAGGACCAGCCGCCGGAATTCTGGGGACAGTTCGCGAGCGTGGCCCCCGAGGGCGGCCACATCCGCGTCCAGCCGCTGCTGGAATGGACCGAGCTCGACATCTGGGAATACATCCGCCGCGAGAACATCCCCAATCCCACCCTCTACTACTCCCGCAACGGCAAGCGCTTCCGCTCCCTCGGCTGCCATCCGATCACGCATCCCGTGGACAGCGACGCCTCCAACATCGACGAGGTCATCGAGGAGCTCCGCCGCACCAAGGTCAGCGAGCGCGCCGGCCGCGCCCAGGACCACGTCGGACGCAACTCCATGCAGGAGCTGCGCGCCAAGGGCTTCATGTGATTTAAGGCACCATGTCCACCTCCCCCTCCGCCCTCCCCGCCTCCGCCCCGGCCGCGCCGACCGAGGACCAGCGCAAGATGCACGTCGTCGTCGTGGGCCACGTCGACCACGGCAAGTCCACCTTCGTCGGACGCCTGCTGCATGACACGGACTCGCTCCCCAACGGCAAGATCGAGCAGGTGCGCCGCAACTGCGCCGCCGAGGGGATGGAGTTCGAATACGCCTTCCTGCTCGACGCGCTGATCGAGGAGCAGGAGCAGAACATCACCATCGACACCACGCGCATCTTCTTCCGGACGAAGAAGCGGGCCTACGCCATCATCGACGCGCCGGGCCACAAGGAGTTCCTCAAGAACATGGTGACCGGCGCCGCTTCGGCCTCCGCCGCGCTGCTGCTCATCGACGCCCATGAGGGCGTGATGGACCAGTCCCGCCGCCACGCCTTCCTGCTCTCGCTGCTCGGCGTCCGGCAGCTGGTGGTGCTGGTGAACAAGATGGACCTCGTGAAGCACTCCGAGGAGACCTACCGGAAGATCGTGGCGGAATACTCCGCGTTCCTGAAGTCGCTCGGCCTCCAGGCGGCCCACTTCATCCCGATCGCCGCCAAGCACGGCGAGAACGTGGTCGAGCGCTCGGCCAAGATGGCCTGGTGGAAGGGCCCGACGGTCACCGAGGCCCTCGACACCTTCGCGCACGAGGACGACCTGACCGGCCTGCCCCTGCGCCTGCCGGTCTCCGACATCTACCGCTTCGACCACCGCCGCATCGTCGCCGGACGCGTCGAGGCCGGCGCCATCCGGCCGGGCGAGGAGCTGGTCTTCCAGCCAGGCGGACGCCGCAGCGTCGCCAAGACCTTCGAGGACTGGCCGGGGCCCTCACGCGAAGTGGTCGGCACGGGCGGCTCCGCCAGCGTGACGCTCACCGAGCAGATCTTCGTCGAACGCGGCCAGATCGCCTCCCATCCCTCGTCCTCACCCCGGGTGGGACGTGAGTTCCGCGCCCGCGTGTTCTGGCTGGGCAAGGAGCCCCTCGTCCCCGCCAAGACCTACCGCCTGCGCCTGCTCACCCAGAACGTGGAGGCCGTGGTGGCCAAGATCGAGAAGGTCAC
>CAIOPO010000138.1 GCA_903860195.1 uncultured Opitutia bacterium
GCTGCCCCCCATCGGATTTCCGAAGGCATGGCCGAAGCCCGCGGCGTCGGTGCGGATGCCGTCGATCGCGGCGAACAGCGTGTCGCTCGTGCCGAGACTGATGACGACCTTGCCCGGGCGGGCGGCCCCCATGCCGACGAGACTGGAAGGGTTGTCGCCCGTGCCGACCACCACCTGGCAACGCGGTGAGAATCCGTGGCGCGCGACGAAGTAGCCGGAGACGGCTCCGACGACGGTGGCGCCGGGGCTCACGGAAGGAAGGCGGGCCGCGAGGCCGGGCGCGGTCGCGGCGAGCGCGGCGGGAGACCATTCCCCCGCCCCGATGTCCATCAGGTTCATCCCCGCCCCGTCGCCGGTGTCGATGGCGGCATCGCGCCCGGCGAGCACCGAGGCGAAGAAGGAGGACACGAGGTGGACGCGACGCGTGCGTTCCCAGGCCGCCGGATCGGTCTTGGCGAAACGGCGGATCTGCGGTCCCGTGAAACGCGGCGTGGTGACGCTGCCGGTCAGGTCGCAGACCTTGCGGTCACCGCCGAGGGCGGCGGCGATCTCACGGCACTCCTCGGCGGTCGAGGAGTCCATCCAGATGGGGGAAGTGCGCCGTGAAAGGACCGGAGCGAACTTGGCGGAGAGAGGCCGCGAAGGGTCGGCGTCGCCCAGGGCGGCCTCGTATCCGGCCGCGAGGTAGACGCTGCCGTGCTGCTGACCGGAAACGGAGACCGCCTCGATCTGGGAGAGGTCGGTCAGCTTGGCGAGGCGGGCGAGCGCGAGCTCCAGTCCGTCCAGCCAGAGCAGCGGATCGGCATGCACCTCCCCGTCCCGGCCCCCGCGGAGGAAGCCTTCGGGGTGGCCGCGGTCGGGGAAGTCCGGCCCGAAGGCCGCGCGGGCCCGCGCCAGGGTCGTGCCCGCCGTCGTGTCCAGCACGAGCGCCGTGGCGCTCTGCGTGGACAGGTCGAGGCCGAGGACCCTGGCCATGGCTCAGCGGACGTATTCGTTGATGAGGTTCTCGAGCATCTCCTGACGTCCCGAGTCGAGACGCGGGGCGCGGATGCCCTGCGCGTAAGCGTCGAGCTGGGCGAGCGTGACCTTGCCGGACTCGACCTTGCGGCCGATGCCGGAGTCCCAGGAGGCGTAGCGCTTGTCGACGAAGCGGTCGAGGCGGCCGTCCTTGATGATCGCATGGGCGATCTTGAGCCCGCGCGCGAAGGCGTCCATCCCCCCGATGTGGGCGTGGAAGAGGTCGGTCGGGTCATGCGACTCACGGCGCCGCTTGGCGTCGAAGTTCAGTCCGCCGGTGGTGAAGCCGCCCATCTTGAGCAGGCGCAGCATGATGTTCGTGGTGAGGTAGAGGTCGGTCGGGAACTGGTCGGTGTCCCAGCCGATGAGCGTGTCGCCGCGGTTGGCGTCGACGGAGCCCAGCGCGCCGGCCGCGATGGCGACCTCCATCTCGTGCTCCATCGTATGTCCGGCGAGGGTGGCGTGGTTGGTCTCGAGGTTCAGCTTGAAGTGCTTGAGCAGGCCGTGCTCGCGGAGGAAGTTGAGGCACGCGGCGGCGTCGGAGTCATACTGGTGGGTGGAGGGCTCGCGGGGCTTGGGCTCGATGTAGAACTGGCCCTTGAAGCCGATCTTGCGGGCGTGCTCGACCGACAGGTGCAGCAGCGCGGCGAGGTGCTCGAGCTCGCGCTTCATGTCGGTGTTGAGCAGGGACGCGTAGCCTTCGCGTCCGCCCCAGAAGACGTAGCCTTCGCCGCCGAGGGCCTTGGTCGCCTCGAGGGCGTGACGGACCTGGCTGGCGGCGTAGGCGAAGACGTCGGCGCTGGGCGAGGTGGCGGCGCCCTGCGCGTAACGCGGATGGGCGAAGAGGCAGGCGGTGCCCCAGAGCAGCTTGCGCCCGCTGGCCTTCTGGTGGGCCTTCAGCTCCTTGGCCACGCGGGCCAGGTTGGCGTGGGTCTCCTTGAGCGTCGCGCCCTCGGGGGCGACGTCACGGTCGTGGAAGCAGTAGTAGTCGATGCCGCACTTCTCAAGGAACTCGAAGAACACCGGCACCCGGCGCAGCGCGTTGTCGAGCGAGTCCGTGCCGTCGTCCCAGGGCATGAGCGCGGTGCCGGCGCCGAAGGGGTCGGCGAGTCCGTTGCGCATGACGTGCCAGTAGGCCGCCGCGAAACGGAAGTGGTCCTTCATCCGCTTGCCGCCCACCTTCTGCTCGGCGTCGTAGTGCTTGAAGGCGAAGGGATTCCTGGACTTGGGGCCCTCGTACGCGATGACGGGGACGTTGGGGAAGTGCTGCGGCATGGCTTGCTTGGGTTGGGGGCGTGACTTTTGCCCGCTCCGGGTCGGCTGCCAAGATAAAGCCGCCGCCGGCATGGTATCGGAACGACAGCCGGGGCGACCGCGCTTGCGCGGCCGCCGCCCGGGGTCCATGATGGCGTGATGCAAGTCGTCCGCACCGTGCGCGAGCTTCGGAGGGCCGTGGCCGCCGCCAAGGGCTCCCGGCGCGAGGTCGGCCTGGTGCCCACCATGGGCTGCCTCCACGAAGGGCACCGGGCGTTGATCCGGCACGCCAAGGGGCTCTGCGAATGGGTGGCGGTAAGCATCTTCGTGAACCCCACCCAGTTCGGGCCCGGCGAGGACTTCGCGCGCTACCCACGGACCTTCGAGCAGGACTTGGAGGCGTGCGCGTCCGCCGGCGCGGCGCTCGTCTTCGCGCCCGAGAAGGAGGACTTCTACGCC
>CAIOPO010000139.1 GCA_903860195.1 uncultured Opitutia bacterium
CCACCTTCTTCATCTCCATCTCCTGCTCCGCGAAATTGCGGCGCTGGGCCCGGTCCATCAGCGACGCGTGGGCTTCCTGGGAGCGCAGGCTGAACTCTCCAAGGGCGAGGCCGGCGTTACCGGGTTGGAATTCGGCGAAGGGCATGGGCTAGCGCGTGGAGCCGTACGAGATCGGGAACTTCGCCGAGGCGTACGACGGTCCCTTGGCCAAGGGGGCGGTGCCCGGCGCCATCGACGCCGACGGCATCGGCGCGTTGCCAGTCTTGGGCTGCATGCCCGCGCCCTGCAGCATCGCACTACCGGCGAAGTTCGCCGCGTTCATGACCGCACTGGAGATCACCATCCGGTTGTAGTTGTTCGCCGCCGCCTGCGCGTTGTAGCCGGCCTGCGTGGCGTTGAACTGCATCTGATTGTTCTGCGCCTGGACGCCGAGGGCGGCGTTGGTGTCCACGAGCGAGGCCATCGGCGACATCGGGTTAACCCGCGGCGTCATCCCGAAGACCGTGGACAACGTGTTCAGCGCCCTCGCCCGCTGCGCGTTCTGCCAGTCGACGAGGTTGAACCCGAAGTCCTTGACCAAAGAGAAGCCGTTGAAGTTGCCGCTCGTGCCGCGGGAGACGCCCTTCTCGGCGGCGTACCGGGCAATCTGATCCTTCATCTCCTGCGGCAGCCCATACTGGCTGTTCAGGTCCTGATTCACCTGCCCCAGCAACCGTTTCTGCAGGGCCCCGAATCCGGGCATGGCCTGCTCGAGGAGCTGCTTAGCCTGGGATTGGTTGAAGGAATTGGTCTGCGCCGCCAACGACTCCGCCTGCTTCAGATTGCCGAGATTGCCCGCGATGGTGGACGCCGCGACCGAGTTGGGGTCGACGGGCGTGTAGGTCGCCTGCTGTGGGGCCTTCTGGCGCCCCAAGACCGAGCCTAGGATTGAACCGGCAGCGGAGATTCCCGCAGCCGCGAGAAGCGGGAGCATCTCAGTAGTCCTTTCGGAGGAAGATCACCGCCCGGTACGGGGGCGTGAGGTTGATGGTTTGGTCGGAGCCTAGACTGGTCAGTGAGTCGTACTTGGTGCCGTCGGCTCGCTTCTCGACGTCGTTGAACTTCAAGGCGGCGATGAACGAAGCGGAGGCCTCACGGCTGCCACCGGATGCACTGCGACCCTGCGCGGCCCAGCGTAGCTGCATCTGATCAAGGGTCGTGCCGCCCTCCGATTGCGCCGTGTAAGTATCGGAAACACCCAAGGGGAAACGGCCATTGAGGGCCGCAAACACTGACCAGCCCGGGTTGTACCTGAGGGCGGTCTCCGGGTCGGAGAAGTCGACCATCTTGATGTCCCCAACCCCGCCATCGAGCGTCGTCCATCCGGACGGCGTGCTCCGCAGGAGCCGGCCAATCTCGGTATCGAGGTACAGGTAGTTAACCGGGACGTTGCTGGGCCGGGATGCCGTGTCGCCGGTCGGCTGGAGGTTGGTCGTCCATTCGCTGCCCGTGTACACCTGCAGCGCCTCGAGGGTGACGTTGTAGAAGAGTTCCCCGGCTCGGGCACTGGCCGGCGCGGCTTCGCCCGCAGGCACGATCACCGGGATCGCGGTCCACTCCCCGTTGAAAACCTGCAGCCCAAGGGCGCGGCTACTCGCCGGATCCAGCTTGAGCCAAACCTTGTCCCGATCCGCCGCGCTCGGCGTGGAAGACCCCACGACGACGCCCGTGATGCTCTCGAGCCCCGTCACCTGCGTATACGCGGCGACGAAGTTCAGCAGGGCCTGCGCAGAAGGAGGGGGAAACGCCATGTCGACCGGAGGGGTCGCGGGATGCAGGGCGAGGATCGGCATGCGCCTTTATATCGGACTACGAAATCCCTGCCAATGGCCCCACGGGGTGCGTGTGCCAGAAGGCTGGACTCATTGCCCAAGTGGGCACGGTGGCCATATCCCTGGACTGACCAGCCGAGGGATTATCGGCATACGGCGTCATCGCCATCCGCTCTTGAAAGAGCTGCAGGTAATCCAGCCGGGCGAAACCGTCCCACTCGACGCGGACTTGGAACCCAGTGGCGCAGGATACCAGCCGGGCGGTGCCG
>CAIOPO010000140.1 GCA_903860195.1 uncultured Opitutia bacterium
CCGTGATGCCGATCGACCTGAAGCGGGCCATGTCCGAGGGCAGGGCGCCCAGGCCCACCTCCTGGGGGCTGGGCGCGGGTTCGCGCGGATCCTTCCGCAGCAGACGGTCCTCCTGCCAGCCAGGGATCAGGCCGTTGCCTATCCAGAGCTTGCCGTCAGGAGTGGGCAAGGGCGACTGCCCGCCCGGCGTCTTGCGTCCCGGGTCATGGTAGGAGCCGGGCGCGAGGGCCTTGTCCGTCACGCCCTTGCCCCGCCAGATGGCCGCCACGCGGCAGAGGTCGGTGTCGATCGCGACGAAGCAGCCGTGCGCCAGCGGCAGCACGACGGCGCGCGGCGAGAGGTTCTGCGCGCAGGTGCCTGCCCGGCGGGCGTCCAGCACCGAAGAGAAGAACGGGAAGTCCGGCTCGACCCATGCGCCCCAGGGCTGCGCGGCCGCCGGTTTCCTTTCCGCGCCTGAGAGCGCCGCGCAGAGCAGCAGCGTGACGACCGGCGCGCGCATTCCTTCAGAGCGGCGTGAGAGTGAGGTTCCGGAACCAGCAGGGATCGCTGTGCTCGGTCAGCATCAGCCTGCCCTTGCCGGGGGCGAAGCCCTGCTTGGTGCGGAACTTGCTGCGTCCGACGGCGGCCTTCCAGTCCTCGGACTTCGTGTCGGCGGAGGAGACCGGCTTGCCGTTCAGGAAGTGCTCGATGCGTCCGTCCTTCACGACGATGCGGCTCGAGTTCCATTCGCCCACCGGCTTGAGGGCCTTGTCCTTCGCCGAATCGATGATGTCGTAGATGCTGCCGGTGTTGTGCGAGCCCCCGCGGAGTCCGTCGGGATGGCCGTTGTCATCGATCATCTGGTATTCGACGCCCAGCCATTCCTTGCCGATCTTCGTCACCCAGTATTTGATGCCGTTGTTGCCCTTGGCCTCCAGCTTCCATTCCCAGGCCAGTTCGAACGAAGAATATTCCTGCTTGGAGATGAGCGCGCCTCCGCCCTTGCCCTTGAGGTGGATGACGCCGTCCGCGTCCGTCGACCACATCGCGTTCGGCGCCTTGCCGTCGGAGTCGGTGAAGTCCGCCAGGGTGAGTTTGACGGGGCCGTCGGCGGCGAGGGCTCCGGCGGAAAAGGCGAGCAGGGCGGCGAGCAGGGGGCGCATGGGAGCCATCCTTATGGCCCCGGCGCGTCCGTCCCGCCAGCGGAAACCTTTCAGAGGCCCTTGAGCCAGGCCAGGAACGAGCCTTCCTCGGCCATGAGCACGCTGAGCAGGTCGCTGCGCTCGTCGGTCCAGGCCCGCGCGCCTGCCGGCGTCTCGCGGGATTCCGAGGCCGCCTTGGAGATGAGCGGCTGCGCGAGCACCTTGGAGTCGGCGCTGAGCAGCATCCAGTCCGAGGTGTAGGCTCCGCCGGTGAACTCGTCGACCTGGAACTCGCCCACGTCGTCATCATTGATGACCGCGACGCCGAGTCCTGACTCCCCGGCGATGAGGCGCACCACCGGCTCGAGGTCGAGATAGCGGTTCGAGACGTGCACGGCGAGCACGCCGTCGGGCTTGAGGTGGCGGCGGTAGGTCACGAAGGCCTCCTTGGTGAGCAGGTGCGCGGGGATCGCGTCGCTGCTGAACGCGTCGAGCACCAGCACGTCGTAACGCTGGTCCGGCTCGCGTTCCATCGAGAGACGGGCGTCGCCCATCACGAGCTCGACCTTCGCGGGCGTGTCCGCGAGGAACGTGAAGGAGCCCCGGGCGATGCGCACGACCTCGTCATTGATCTCATAGAAGCGCATCACGTCGCCGGGGCGGCCCCAGGAGGCCATGCTGCCGGTGCCCAGTCCGACCACCCCGATGCGCCGTCCGCCGGCCGGCCAGACGGTGCGCATGGTCCTGCCGATGCCGCTCGTGCCCGTGTAGTAGGAGGCCGGTATCCGTCTGCGGGCCGCGGCCATGAACTGCAACCCGTGGGTCGTGCCGCCGTGCTGCAGGGTGCGCTTGTGGTCGAAGTCGTCGTCCGCCCCTTCTTCGAGCACCTTGAGCACGCCGTAGAAGTTGCGTGTCTGTTCGATCCGTCCCGACACCGGGGCCTGCGCGTCGACGCGCAGCGCCTCGCCGAAGCCGGCGAGCAGCAGGATCAGGCCGCACCAGGCCCAGGGCCTGCGCCAGCGGGCGACAGGGCTGTCCGCGGCCGCCCAGAGCGCGGCGAGCGTGAGCGCGGCCAGAAGGAAGAGCCCCACGTGCAGCTCGAGGTAGTCCTTGAAGAGCGCGGGTGCGCCGAGGGCCACGAAGAGCCCTCCGACCGCCCCGCCCGCCGAGAGCGAGAGGTAGAAGCCGGTCAGCCCTCCCGCGGCCGGCCGCAGGCGGTAGACTTCCCCATGGCAGACCATGCAGCCGATGAAGAGCGTGGTGAGGAACAGGCCGATCTCGCCGAACATCGTGAGTTCGGACGCCGCGTCCATCGCCCATGCGACCGGGGCCAGCCACGCCTGGGTCGGGGTGGACAGGTTGCCTTGCAGCATCCAGGCGGCCACCGCCAGCAAGGTCGCCGCCAGCAGCGGCAGCCAGACCGCACGGTGATACCAGCGCGGGCTGTCGAAGCAGATGATGAACGTCAGCAGGTAGAGACTGAGCGGCAGCACCCAGAGGAACGGGATGACGGCGATGTCCTGGCAGAGCCGGTTGGTGACGGAGAGGAGCAGGATGACTCCGCAGGCCGGCAGCGCCAACCAGAGCGTCCGGTCGAAGCGTCCCGTCGCGGCCGAATCCGCGGGCACGGACGCGGGAGGCAGGTCGCCGAGGCGCCAGACCTGCCGGCCGCACCAGGCCGCGAGCGCGGCGAAGACCGCCAGTCCCGCCGACCACCAGACGGCCTGGTCATGCCTCCCGAGACGGGGCTCCATGAGGAAGGGATAGCCCAGCAGCGCCAGGAGCGAGCCCACGTTCGAGAGGGCGTAAAGCCGGTAAGGGGAGACCCCGGGGTGCGCACGGCTGAACCACGCCTGGAAGAGCGGGCCGGTGGCGGAGAGCGCGAGGTAGGGGAGGCCGATCGTCGCCAGCAGCAGGAGCAGGATCGACCCGGTGGGCGAGGAGCCGTCGGCGGGCTTCCATTGGTCCCCGGGCGAGATGGGCAGCAGCAGGAGCGAAAGCCCGAGCAGGGCGAGATGGACCACGACCTGCGTGCGCGTGCGGAGCCGGGTGGTGCTGAAATGGGCGTAGGCGTAGCCCGCGAGCAGCAGCAGCTGGAAGAAAAGCATGCAGGTCGTCCAGACCGCGGGGCTGCCGCCGAACCAAGGCAGGATGTACTTCGCGATGAGCGGCTGGACCAGGAAGAGGAGCAGGGCGCCCCAGAAGATGGCGAGGGAGAAGGCGGGCATGGGCGGGGTGTCTATACAACCCCCGTCGGGCGGGTTAGTTGCTCCTGCACCATCGGGGCTGCAGGGCCCGGGCACAACATCCTTCGCCTCAGGCCAGCAGCTGCTTCACGACGTGGCAGGGCTCGACGCCGGTGAGGCGGAAGTCCAGGCCCGCATTGCGGAAGGTGAGACGTTCGTGGTCGATGCCCAGGCAGTGCAGGATGGTTGCCTGCAGGTCGGGCACGCGCACCTCGTCCTTGACGATGTTGAAGCCCATCTCATCGGTCTCGCCGATGGTCTGTCCGCCCTTGATGCCGCCGCCGGCCATCCACATCGAGAAGGCCTGGGGATGGTGGTCGCGCCCCATGCTTCGTCCGAGCGAGACGCTGGCCTCCACCATCGGGGTGCGTCCGAACTCGCCGCCCCAGACCACGAGGGTGCTGTCCAGCAGGCCGCGACGCTTGAGGTCCTTGATCAGCGCGGCCGAGGCGCGGTCGGTCTTGGCGCAGTTGTTCTTCACGTTGCCCGCGACGTCGCTGTGCGCGTCCCAGCCTTCATTGTAGATGTTGATGAAGCGCACGCCCCGCTCGACCATGCGTCGGGCCAGCAGGCAGGCGCGGGCGAAGGACGGCACCTTCGGGTCGCAGCCGTAGAGCTCGAGGGTCTCCTTGGATTCGTTCGAGAGGTCCATCAGCTCGGGCGCCGAGGTCTGGAGTCGGTAGGCCATCTCGTAGTTGGCGATGCGCGTGGCGATCTCGCTGTCGCCGTCGAGCCGGAGCCGGCGGTCGTTCATCGCGTTGATCAGCGCGATGGTGTCCTTCTGGGTCGCGGGGTCGATGCCGGCGGGCGTGCCGGTGTTGAGGATGGCGTCCCCGGTGTTGCGGAAGCGTGTGCCCGTGTGGCTGGTGGGCAGGAAGCCGCTGCTCCAGCAGGCCGCGCCGCCGCTGATGCCGCTGCCGGTGCTCATCACGACGAAGGCCGGCAGGTCCTTGGATTCGGCGCCGAGCCCGTAGGTGATCCAGGAGCCCATGCTGGGCCGTCCGGGCTGCGAGAACCCGGTGTTCATGTAGATCTGGGCGGGGGCGTGGTTGAACTGGGTCGTCCGGCAGGACTTCACGATCGCGATGTCATCCGCGATGGTCGCGATGTTCGGCAGCATCTCCGAGAGCTCGGCGCCGGACTGCCCGTGGCGGGCGAACTTGTAACGAGGTCCGAGGACGGCGGCGTCAGGACGGATGAAGGCGTAGCGCTGTCCGTTGATGACGGAAGGGGGCAGCGGCTTGCCCTCCAGCTTGGCGAGCGCTGGCTTGTTGTCGAAGAGCTCCAGCTGCGACGGCGCGCCCGCCATGAAGAGGTGGATGACGGCCTTGGCCTTGGGCGCGTGATGCGGGAGCCCGGCGCGCATGCCCGAGCCCGCCGCGGCGAGGCGGCCTGTCAGGCCGTCGGTCATCAGGGAGGCCAGGGCGATCTTGCCGACGCCGAGGGCGCAGTCCTGGAAGAAGTGCCGGCGGGTGACGTTGGGGCGGGGAGGCATGGCTGATGAAGGATGGGGGATGAAGGATGGCGTCAGGAGCGGTTCAGGGATGCGTGACGACTTCGTCCAGGTTGAGGACGGCGCGGGCCACGGCGGTCCAGACGTCCTTTTCGGGGACTTTGCGTCCGCGCAGGTTCGCCACGAAGGCCTTCAGCTTGGCGGTCTCGTCGGCCGCCGGCGGACGGGTCACGCAGCGGCGAAGGATGAAGGCGACGCGGCCGTCGTCGTCCGGGGCCGAGGCCGCGGCCCTCTCGCCGAGCGCACGCGCGGTCTCCATGAACATCTCGTCATTCAGGAGCGTCAGCGCCTGCAGCGGGCTGTTGGAGACGTCGCGTCGCGCCACGCAGGACTCCCCCGTGGGCGCGTCGAAGGTCGTCGCCATGGCGAACGGCGCGGTGCGCTTGATGAACGTGTAAAGGGTGCGACGATAGCGGTCCTCGCCCTCGCTGGTCTTCCAGTCGACGCGTCCGTAGGTGCCTTCGGTCGTCACGCTCGCCGGCTGGGGCGGGTAGACTCCCGGCCCGCCCATCTTGACGGAGAGCAGGCCGGAGGCCCTGAGGGAGGCGTCGCGGATGATCTCGGCCTCGAGGCGGAAACGGCTTCCGCGGGAGAGGAGCAGGTTGTTGGGGTCCTTGGCCGCGGATTCCGGGGTCACCTTGGAGGACTGACGGTAGGTGGCGCTCATCACGATCAGCTTGTGCAGGCGCTTGGTCGACCAGCCGGACTTCATGAACTCCACGGCCAGCCAATCGAGCAGTTCGGGATGGGAGGGCGCTTCGCTCTGGAAGCCGAAATCTTCGAGGGTGGTCACGAAGCCGCGACCGAAGAAGGCCTGCCAGTGCCGGTTGACGGCCACCCTGGCGGTCAGCGGATTTTCCGGCGAGAAGAGCCACCGGGCGAAGGTGAGCCGGTTGGCGGGCGCGTCCTTCGGCAGGGCCGGCAGGAAGGCCGGCACGGCGGGCTTCACCTGCTCGCGCGGGCTGAGGAATTCACCGCGATGATGACGGAAGGTCGGACGGGGATTCGAGGCGGGCCGCTCACGCATGGCCAGGGTGGGTTGGCCGCGGGGGATCCGCTTGCGCAGGGCCTCGAGCGCCTTGGCATGCGGGGCGACTTCGGGCGCCGTCTCCAGGAAGCGCCGGCGGAGGAGCTCGCGATCGGCCGGCACGCTTCCGGCAAGCATCGCCTCGACCTCGGCGGGATGTCCGGTCGCCTTCGCCTGCGGGTCGGTCGTGACGGAGACGCGGAAGTGCCCCAGCGGACAGGCGAAGTGCTTCTCGAAGAGCATCTTGATCGCCCAGCCGGAATCCAGGTCGGTGGGCTTTTCAAAACGGAAGACGGCGGTCTGCCTCTGACCGTATCCGCCCAGCACCTGCCAGCCGCTGGACATCTCACCGTCGAGGGCCGCGTCCGCGTTGTTCTTCTTGCGGACCGCCTTGGCCTTGGCGCCGGCCTTCGCCTTGGCCTTCGGAGCCGCGGCGGCGTCGCTGATGCGGTCCTCCTCCTCGTCGTTGGTGGCGCTGGCGTCGCCGAGGGCGATCCGTCGGTCGCCCTGCCAGGCCTGCATCTCGCTGAGGAAGAAGCCGCCGAGCGGACCTTCATAATTGGTCAGGCCCGGGCCGTCATTGGG
This sequence comes from uncultured Opitutia bacterium, assembly GCA_903860195.1. GTDB lineage: Bacteria > Verrucomicrobiota > Verrucomicrobiia > Opitutales > UBA953 > UBA953. The sequence goes on from CAIOPO010000140.1 coordinate 6,493, forward strand.
CAGGGAGGGGTGGTGGGCGACCTCGATGCGGATCGCCGTCGCGCCCTTGACCGCTTCGGAGAAGGCGAGGTCATAGACGTCGCTCTTGGTGATGTCGCCGCCGCCGAGGATGAACCCGTCGGGCTGCGTCTCGAGATGGGGCAGG
>CAIOPO010000141.1 GCA_903860195.1 uncultured Opitutia bacterium
TGAGGCCCTCCGCCATGATGAGGGTGCGTCCGTTGGGCGTCTCATTGCTCGCGGAGAAGGCCCGGAACTCGCCGGGCTGGAGCGTGAAGGTCGTCGGCAGATACGCCCGCATCAGGTCGTTTTTGTTGGACGCCGAGTCGGCCCCGGTGAAGAACGCCGCCATGGGCAGCTCATATTCCCCGCTCCGGGTGGGATGGCCGATGCGGTTGAACCGGAAGGTCCACTGGTCCATGTCGGAGAAGGACAGGGCCATCGAATATTTGTCGGAGTTGCCGACGTCGGGGGAGTCGGAAGTGAGCGCGACGTTGAACGGGTTGTGCAGCACGACCACGGGCACGACGCAGAGGTTGAGGACGGGGACGTCCTTGTTGCCCTGACGGAGCGTGCTGCGCGTCACGCCGAACACCGCGCTGACGCGGTGTACGTAGGGCGTCACGGCCACGGCGACGGGCCGTGGCACGGGCCGGTAGCTGATGTCGAAGATCGTGCCGGTGTCGACGACGTTGGGGTTCAGGGGCGAGGTCTGGTCGCCGTTGAAGACGTCGGAGTAGGTGTAGAGGCGCCGCCGGATGTTGTTGTCACTGCCTCCGCCCGGGGTCGGATGAAGGCGCTGGACGTTGGGGAAGAAGGTTCGCGCGCGCAGGCCGGGCGCCGCCGCGGTGTTCCATCCCGCGGTGTCGCCGGGCACGGACTGGACCTTGACGCCCGCCCAGCCTAGTTCCTTGTGCAGCCGGTAGAAGGTCCGCAAGGACCACCAGGTGGGCCCGCGGACGTTGCCTTCGGGCGCGACGCGGTTGAAGACGGGCGCGGCCTGGACGATGTTTCCGCTGAAGGGAATCCCCATGGTCATCGCGGCGATGCCGCTGTCCGTGAGGGTGGCCGCCGCGCCGGCGACTCCGGAGCCGAACTCGGTCCGCGCGAAGTCGTTGTCATTGAGCTCGAACAGGAGGGAAAGGTCTCGCTTGAGACCGCCGTGCAATGAGTCGGCCAGCACGCCCGACGAGATCAGGCTGACGTCGTGGTAAAGGCGTCGGGCGTTGGGCGCCGGCGAAGTGGTCGTGGGGCCGCCGGGCACGAAGCCGCTCAGGTTGGGCAGTCCGGAGACGGAGGACAGCCCGGCCAGTTCGGTGGGGGTTTCGAGCGCCGTCAGTCCGGGCAGGAGTTCGAAGCCGGCGCGCACGGGGCTGCGCAGGGCGGAAAGGTTGCCGAGGGTGTTCGCGAGGCCGACGCTCCTGTTCTCGAGCAGGTTGATGCGGGCCTTCACGCCCTCGTCCCCGACCCAGTAGGCGTAGCGCCCGCCGGTCTCTTCGTCCGGCATCGGGACGGGCGGCAGATAGACGAGGCCGCTGGGCTTGTCGAAGGAGAAGGGGTCGCCGGCGACGGGGGTCACGGTCTCGCTGTCGCTGGCGCTGCCGAGGCCGACGAGCTTCACAACCTCGGTGTCTCCGGGCACGTAGTCGGTCTGCCAAGGCGCCCAGTGGTCGGCGGTGTAGTCCGTTTGGCCCGACAGGGAGGCGCTCTGCGATCCTGCCGTCCGGTCGCCTCTGCCGCTCACCAGCCAGGCGGGCGGCTGGTCGGGCCGGTCGCTGCGCCAGACTCCGGTCCACATCGGATTGCGCAGGGCGGATACGGCCA